>NZ_JBEZLW010000078.1:0-14802 GCF_040652395.1 Streptomyces sp. NPDC048269 | reverse complement strand
CGATCACCCATCGCCTTCGAAAACGCCCTCCACCTCACACCAACTACGCTGGCACCAGCCGCATAACCCGTGTTCAGGATTCGGGGTCAAGGCCCGTCCTGTCCCAGCTGATGCGGGTGCCGCTGCCGCCACTGGTCACGCCCCGGGTGCTGGGGGTGGACGACTTCGCGCTCTACGGCGGCACCTACGGAACTCTCCTGGTCGACGCCACCACCCGGCTCCCGCTCACACTTTGGGAAGGACGCGACGCGGAACAGCTCGGCCGCTGGCTCCGCGACCACCCAGGTGTCGAGGTCGCCTGCCGCGACGGTTCCCTCGCCTACCGGCAGGGCGTCACCGCCGGCGCCCCGAATGCCGTGCAGGTCAGCGACCGCTTTCACCTATGGCAAGGCCTCTCCCGCCGAGTCCAGGCCATCGCCTCCGCCCACCGCGGCTGCCTGCCCGCAGCACTGCCTTCGATCAGCGATGCCGCTCCCGCACCGGTCGAGGAGCCCCTCGAGAACACCACCGCGGACACGCGTGCCGAGCGCCACGCCCGAAGGACTTTCGAAGCGGTTCAGGCCTTGACCCGTTCTGGTCGGAGCCACAGCTCCGTGGGCCGGGAACTCGGCCTGAACCGCCGCACCGTCAGCAAGTAACCGGTCGGGGAGGCCGGTGAGGCTGACCGATCCTGCGGTGACCGATCGACGGCTCGTCGGTCACCGGTCATGACCGATTCCCCGGTGACCGGTCACCGGCCCCTGGGACCGCCAGCCCCGAGCTGTGGTCCCGGCTTCACTGACTGGGGAGGCTGTGCGATGGGTTCGGTGCTGCGTGTCGATACCGACGGTGGAACGACCGTGATGCCGTGCCCGGGGGATGAGCTGCAGCGGGGCCTGCTGATCCGGGCCGGGGTCGGGGGCTCGGCCCGGATGCAGCGGTCTATCACCGTCGTGCCGTGCTCCATGTTCATGGCAACGGGCAGTTAGTACTCCAGTGTGACTTCGCGATCTACGCGCTGGAGGGGGCGGAGAGCCGCTGCCGGTAATGGCTGCGACGTGCCGAAGCTTGGTGGCTTCTGCCGCCAGTTCGACCAGTGCGGGAGTGCGTTCAGGGCTGTGATCGGCGGGCTGAACAGTGCGCCGATCAGGCGGCGGAGATCTCCAGGACCGTCAGGTCGACCGGGTCTCCGCTTTGGGCCGGGCGGTTGGGATCCACACGTCTGGTCGGCCTCGCGTCGTCGACTGCCGCGGCAAGGAACGCGATTGCGAGCATGGCCAGGGTGACGTGCCGGTGCCAGGCTGTCCAGTTGCGAACCTGGTGGTGGTCCAAGCCGACCTGCCCCTTGGCCGCCTGGAAGCACTCAGCCGCTGCATCGGACCGGGACGCTATGGCCGGCGTGCTCCGCCAGATGCCAGCAGTTCTTGCGCTCGGTCCCGGACAGCAACCCGAGCAGATAGGCGCGGGCCGCGGCCCGAGGTTCACTCGCTCGAACAGGCCCGCAATCCGACCATGGCCTGGTCGAACAACGCCTGCCATCGAGCAGGGTCTACGCTACGGCCCGCGGCCACCGCACGATCTTCAAGAGTCCACACAAGCCCTTGATCATCTCGCGGTGGCCGCACGCATCAGGCGTCGTAGTACTCGCCGTCGTCACCCTGGACCTTCGCCTCCAGAGCATCCGCCACTTCGCGCATCGTCGCAATCACCGCGTCGCTCGGGTTCTTGGACACGATCCGCCCGGCGCTCCACCACATCGGGGCCACCTCGAGGCCGGGATCGGCAGTGACCACCGCTTCCAATCCGCTGCGGTGACGTCCTGGCCCTCACCGTCAGTTGTGTTCGCGTGGTTCGTCGCCTGCCGTCTTGGCCTGCTTGCGGTAGGCCCCCGGCGGCGATCCGAAGTGTCGTTTGAAAGCTTTGGCGAAGGCGAACTCCGACGTGTACCCCGTGTGCTGCGCGATTGTGCTCAGCGGGGCCGGCGATTGGTGCAGCAACCGCGCCGCCGTGGCCATCCGCCAGTTGGTCAGGTAGGTCAACGGCGGCTCGCCAACCACCGAGGCGAAGCGGCGGGCGAACGCCGCGCGGGACAGCCCGGCGCGGGTGCCCAGCGACTCCACGGTCCAGGGATGGCCGGGATCGTCGTGGATCGCTTTCAGGGCCGGGGCGACTGCCGGGTCGGTCAGCGCGGCCGTCCAACCCCGGGTCCGCTCCTTCGGCAGTTCGGCGTACCACGACCGGAGGATGTACAGCAGCAGCAGATCGATGAGCGCCGTGACGACCGCGTCCGAGCCCGGCTGCGGCGCGTGGAACTCGGCACACAGCTGATCGACCGCCGAGCGCAGCACCGGGTGGCGGCCCGGAACCGCGGGGAGGTGGATGACCTCCGGTAGATCGCTGAACAGCGGATGCGGGCGATCAACGTCGATCGCGTACGCGCCGCACACCAGCACCGTGTGCGGCCCCCGTCCGTCCACGGCGACCTGGCCGATCGGCGAGGAACGGTCCACGCGCTCCGGTACGAAGTCCACCGGATCGCGGCCCGGTACATCGCACAGGGTGTGTCCGCTGCCGCGCTGCAGGAACACGATGTCGCCGGGTCCGAGCGCGAGCGGCGGCCCGTGCGGTGGCAGCAGGTGGCAGTGTCCTTCCACTACCACGTGGAATCCGGCTCCTGAGATGGGCTGGAACTTCAGGGCCCACGGGGCGTGCGCGTCGGTGCGAGTCACCATCGGGCGTCCCGTGCGCAGGACTTCGAGGGTGTCGCTCAGGATGTCCATAGCGCCACTCTAGTGCCTGCATGGCGAGACGATATGACAGGGAATCGAGATTTCAAGTCATTCAGCGTCTCGATATGGAGGCGTACGTTCTTGCCATGGCGGTTGCCGCACCCCGGCACTGCATCGACGAAGGAATGGATCCCATGTCTCTGGCTGGCAAGAAGATCGTGATCATCGGTGGAACCTCCGGCATCGGCTTCGCGGTAGCCCAACAGGCCGCGGCGGCTGGCGCGGACGTCGTGGTCGCCTCGAGGAATCAGGACCGCGTGGACACTGCGACGAAGCGGTTGGGCGAGCGGGCCGAAGGCCGCCGCCTGGACGTCGCCGACGGCAACGCCATCGCCGCGTTCTTCGAGCAGGTCGGGGAGTTCGACCACCTCGTCTACACCGCGGGCGAATCTCTGCTGATCAAGCCGTTGGTCGACACCACTCCGCAGGAGGCCAGGGCCGTCTTCGAGCGCCGGTTTTGGGGCGCGCTCCTCTCCGCCAAGTACGCTGCACCGCGACTGCGCGACGGCGGCTCGATCGCTTTCAGCTCCGGCGTCCTCGCGATCCGCCCCCTGTCCGGAACCGCGCTCACGGCAGGTATCACCGGCGGCATCGAAGCCCTGTCCCGGGCACTCGCCGTCGAACTCGCCCCTCTGCGCGTCAACGTGATCCAGCCCGGTGTGATCCGCACCGAGCTGTGGGACGGCAGTGTCCCGGACCCGGAGGCTTTCCTCCAGGGCGCCGGGTCCGAGCTGCTCACGCGGCGTGTCGGCACTGCCGAGGAAGCCGCGGCGGCCTATCTCTTCGTCTTGTCCAACGCCTACGTCACCGGCACCACGCTCGCGATAGACGGTGGCGCGGCACTGGTGTGACATAGGCGCCACGCATCTGGGCCCTGCCGCTGTCAGGGTCCGCTGTCAAGTTCCTCCAGTACCTCGTCTCCCGGAGCGACTTCGGGGGAGCGCGGCCGGTACGCCAGAAGGACATGGCGGCCGAGTACGGGGTCACGCCCCAGGCCGTCAGCGGCCTCTGTGTGACCTGAACATCGTGCTCAGGCCGCGCAGGGAGGAGCGCACCGGCAACTCCTACCGGCTTCACCCCCTCGCGGCGAAGTACGAGAGCCCCGAAGCCATGGAGGCCGCGTTCCGCACCGCCCTCGTCCGCATCCAGGTCGGGGACCTTCCCAATCTGAAGCTCCCGACGTACCACCAGGCGCCGCCCGCCCCGACGGGCCGCCCGAAGCTCCAGGTCGCCTGACCGGGGCTCGGGATCCGGACAAGACAGAAGGCCCCCACCTCGGTGGGGGCCTTCTGCGCCTTGGTAACAGTTGGTGCTCTCACTATTTCCGCCTCTCCCCAGGTCCGGACAGCTGGATTGCGCCGCACGCGACGTCCGTGTCCCCCATCGAGCCGCTCCGGGGCTGCCGCTGCCGAACCCCGGCGAGTTCTGATAGTCCACCGGTCGGACGGCACCCGATGTGGTGGGAGCACCTCACGGCTTGAGAGCGCTTGTATTCACTCGCTCCAAGGTGTGCAGGGTTGCGGTCCAGCCAGCTGCGCGCTGCCGCGCGTTCGTCCGGACGAGCGATCTCGGACGTAGCCAAGTAGCCGACGAAGGGGTGATTTCCTTCACGCGTTTGGCGGCGCAGTTTGGGTGCTGCTCTGTTTCACCGGTCGCCGACAGCTGTGCTGTGCCACCGAATCTTGCGCGCGTGTCTATGTGCTGCGCAGGAGCGAACGCCGCCGAAGGCGAAGGCGTTAGTCGGAGAACAACTCGCCGTGCATTTTCCAGTGCTGGGTGGCTGCGTTGCTGCCCGTGACGACGTATTGGCCCCTATTGGGGATCCTCGTCGTGCGATCCTTGCCGTCCACACTCCAATGCACGACGACACTCCATGTGCATCTATGCGAGGTGGCGTGGACGGACAGGGTGACCGACTCCTTGTCGGATTGCGTCACCTGGTACTTGGGAGATTTGATCTGCTTGCCGTCTCTGCTTTTAAATGCAATCTCTACGGGGCTGGCATCAGCCTCCAGGACCGTCGAACTATGGGGGATCAGGGACGTAGGTACACGGTCGTCATAAACGTGTACTCCCGCGGTGCTGGGACCGCAGTTCACTTTTGGTTCCAACTGCTTGACGACCACGGTCTTGTCTGATTTTCCGCGAAGGATGAACCAGAGTGTCTGTGAAACCGCTGTACCTCCGTTCGCCGTCGCCCATGAGTTCAATCTGTCATTTTCGACTTGTGCCGGCGGAGGCGCGAGGTCGCCGTAGGTCTTTCCTCCGAAGACCCATGCGCTCGCTGTGGGTCCTTCGACGTCGATGCTCAGCCCGTGTTGTTCTTTGCCCACAATGCGCCGAAGAAGGTGACCTGTGGCCGGCAGCAGCGATTCGGTCACGGCATACACCGTGATACTGCCGATCACGGCGAAAACCAGGCCCTTGACGCCAGGCGATTGACGCCGCCACCACCGCTTGGCCTCTGCGCGGAGACGAGCGCGACGCGAGGCCTCTGAGGGAGCTCGTGCGGGATCCTCCTGTGCCATGAGGCCACGCTAGAACCCCCGACTCGCACACCCGGTGCCCGACACCGCAACCCACCCGGCTGGTGGAATCCCTTTTGTGCCTGTGCATTGGAGCGAGGACAGCGAGGTGTTGATCGACGTGTGCAGTTTGTCGTCGCTACGGAGGCCCCTGAGGTGCATGCGGCCTGGCCGGCGTTGAGACCGGGCGGCGCATGCAGCTCGGCACGTCTTCCCTTTGGTCCGGGGCAGGCCGCGGTGCGCCTCTCGCCAGGCGTATACGGCGCGCGAGGGCGCGAACAGGGTCAGATCGCGGCGCCCGTTTCATGGGCCAGCGCTTGCAGGAGGCGGTCCTGGAACGCCTGGTCGTGGACCGCTTGGTGCGGTTGCTGCTGCTGGCGGTGATACCAGTACCCGCCACTCGTCAGGGCCTGGGGATCGTCGCTCGTCGCCAGCCACTCCTGCGTCTGGTGGCCGAGTTCGAGATCGTCCGGCGCGTTTGAGCCACCCATCTTCGTCGGCACCCAGCCCGGATCCACAGCGTTGCTCAGCACCCCGGGGCGCAGGCGGGCCACGGCGGCCGCGAGGGCCGTGACGAACAGCTTGCTGTCCGCGTACGAGCCCGCGTGCTCGCCCCGCCAGTCGATGCCGGCAAGCGAGGGGTGGGGGTGTCCACTGAAATGTGAGCCGCTGCTCAGGTACACCAGGCGGCGGGGTTCGCGCAGCAGTGCCGTGAGCAGGTACGGCGCGATGATGTTGACCGGCATGACCGCTGGGCCGCTCCACACGCCGGCATTGTGGATGACCGCGTCGAGCGGCTTCGCGTCGTTCAGCTCTGCGGCGATGCGCCGTACGGCGTCGCGGTCCGTGAAGTCGCCCACCACGATGCCTGCTCCTCGGTCCAGCAGTGGGCCGAGGCCGGCTGCGCGCTGCCGGTTCCGGGCGTGCACCACCACCTCGTGTCCCGCGGACAGCAGCGAGTGCGCTGCGGCCCGTCCCAGGCCGTCGGCGGAACCCGTCACCAGAATCCCACTGGTCTTGTGATTCACGGGGTCTCCTCATCGAGGCAGGAGGTGTCACTCCGTGTGACGCGGGGCGGATGTGTAGTCAGCATCCTGGCATGAGCCGGACAGCCTCGCGTCTCACGGAGCAGGGAGTCGTACCCCACGCCCAGTTCCAGCGCCGGGACGAGTACCGCGGCCGTGGCGCACAGGTGACCGCCTCGACACCTGGCCGCATCAGGGCGCCGAGTACTGCCGGGGTGTCCAGCCCGTCCCCGCTCCCGGCCACCTCTTTGCAGATGGTCTCGGCTGCGGCGGCGCCGCGCTGGCCACCGGGGCGGATTCGGAGCGTCCAGCCGGCAGCTCTGTCGGAGGTTCGGCGGGCAGCTGATGCGGTGGGACCGCGAGGCAGCGATTCACGGATGGGCTCACAACCCAACCTCGAAGGCGAAGAGCAGCCGCAGGGCTGGGGACGGCCGGCACTGAAGGGAGCACAGACCGCTTCCCCGAGACCGCTTAGAACCGGCCCGCCGATTCTCCATAGTCGGCGCCGCCACCCGGGATTACGCCAATCTTGACTGGGCCGCAGTCGGAATGATCTATCAACCTTGATTCCTTCCCGGCATCGCCTCCTTCGCGACCCGGTGTGTCCGGCTCCGGAACGCGGGTTCCGTTTCGCGCCGTCCGGTGCCGACAACCCAGGCCGAACAAGGAGTAGAAGCCCATTGAGGACCTCAACGGCAGAACCGGAGCACGCGTTCGAGCCACTTGTGTTCCGCAGTGGCCGGATCTGGCGGCAGACGGCCGACTTCGGCCGTGGTCCCGTGGTCTCGGCCTTACTTTTGGTCCACCGCCCGTAGCCGGGGGCGCGCTTCGTATCCCGCGGGTACGAGGGGCTCTCCATCCGGGGTGTCCTGGCTGACCCGGACGCGGGAGGGGGTGGTGCCCATGCCTGGGCGTCATCGCAGGAAGAGGCCGCCGTGGCGGACGCGGCTCCGTTCGTTCGCGAGCGACTGGGTCCACGTCGCGGGGTTCGTGGCGTACACGCTCATGGGCCTCTACTACGGACCGGCGGCCAGCTCCACGTTGAGCCCGTGGAGCTGACCGGCCGGGCCTGACGGGGTGCCGCAGCTGATGCTGCGGCACCCCGTACCTGCACCGTAGCCTCCTGGGGCAGAAGGGCAAACGAATCGGGCCACGGAGTTGGTCACGGTGAGGGGAAAGGAGACACCGTGGGCGGAACAGCGGCACGCAGCGGATCCGGGCTCGCCGTCAGCGCGGCCGCGGCCGTCGGCCTGCTCGCCCCCGGCCCGGCCGACTGCCCGACCGCCGCCGTGGTCGGCCCGCGACAGGAAATCAGCCCGGCCGCCCGCGCCGCCACGGCCAAGGGCATCCCGCACCAGACCCAGGGCGGGTACACCGGAGACTGGGCGAGGTTCGAGCAGTGGGCCGCCCGAGCCGGGCACTGCCCGCTCCCGGCGAGTGCGGAGACCCTGACCGAGTATGTCACCTGGTGCACCCTCACCCCGCGGCCGCGGACCGGCCGCCCGTACAAACCCAGCAGCATCGACCCCGCCATGGCCGCCGTCGCCGTCGCCGTCGCCCACCGGGCCGCTGGCCTCCCCCAGCCCTCCCAGACCGGAGCCCGGCTCGTGCTCCGCGGCTACGAGGCCGAGCTGAAGGCCACCAAGGACCCCCGGGGCAAGGCGCGCAAGGGCGCGGCTGCGACCCCGCGCGTGCTCCAGCAGATGATCGCCGCCACCGACACCAGCACGTTGATCGGCGCCCGTGGCTTTATTCACTGGTTGTGGGTTCTGGCACAGATCTTGGGGAGCAGTCGCAGAGGGTTACTGGAGGAGGTTTCACTGTGTTTCCCCGGTTCCATCAGATCAGCGGTATCGGCAGCAATCGCGCTCCGGCGTGCCCGGCTGGGCCTGTCTCTTCGGCGGAACGGCAAGGTTGGGGTGCTCAGTTCCTGAGGCCGACGGTCCCGGGGGAGCGCCAGCGATATCCTTGTCACGACCTCGCCAACGCTGTACGACTCGCACCTGGACGTGGGCGTCAGCCGAGGCGGTGACGATCCGCCCAGCGCTGATGGCTAGGCCAGGCCGTCTGCCGCAGTCTTGCCCCGCGGTGATATGGCCTGCGGGTCCGAATCGGTGTGGCCGCGATCTACACGGCGGCCATCTCGTGCGCCACCGGGCACCGCGGACCATTTCACGCCGCCATCCATGGAACACGGCAGGTGTGGGGGGCCATTCCCTCTGGACACAAAGTCTTGATCACTGTCTTGCGGATCGCCCGCCATGTCCGCAGGGAACACACCAAGTGGACGCGCAGCTCGATCAGTTGCCGTGCGTCGCTGCTCTGAGCAGGATGTTCCACGGCCCACTGTTCCGCCAGAAAGTCGTACACGTCATCGGTTGACAGCTCACTCCCGGGAAAAGTGTGTGCGACGGTCTCACCGCTGATCCGGGCGCTCCGGGAGCCGACAGCGTCCTCAACGAGTTTCTTGACCCATGCCAGCCCCTGCTCATCTGCGTACAGGCCGAACTTCAGGTCGCGCGTCCTCATTGCATCAGACCTTTGCGATTGTCGTCACCGCTCTTGGCGAAGACGGTGGTGAACCAGGAGTAAACCGGAGCAAGCGTTGGTGATGCGGGCCATTCATTGATCATTGCCAGGAGCTGCCAGTAGCGCTCCGCGTGTGGGTCGGCGGTTGTCTGCAGGCGGGCGAGGAGCCAGCGGCGCAGATCGCTTTCGCCGGCACGCTCGAATGCGTGGGCGTAGAGACCGCCCAGTGAGTCTGTAAGGGATGCACCCTTGGCCGAGGCCGGCAGGAGGCCGGAGGATGCCGCTTCGTCGATTCGTTCACGCATCGCTTGGTGAGAGCGTCGTGCAGGGTGCTGACGTCCTGCTGGGAAGGCTCTTCCGCCTGGTCCTCAGCTGTGCGGCGTATCGTGACACGGAAGTCTGCGTTCTCGGCCTGGGAGAGCGTGGCGAGTCGGTGCATGTGAGGTCCATCTCCATGGTGGTGGGGCCGCGTCTGGCGATTGCGTGGAGTACTGCCCGGCGCAGGCGGAGAGTCTGGATCTGCACGTCCAAGGCGTTGGCGTGTGCTTCCGTGACTTCCAATATGGACGCCTCCCGGTCCAGCACCTTGCGCACGGTCGCCAGGTCGAGCCCAAGATCACGCAGCGTGCGGGCTAGGTCCAGGCGTGCGAGTGCGTCGAGGCCGTAGAGCCGGTATCCCGCCGGGCTCCGGTCGGTTGGCGGGACGATGCCCTTGTCGGAATAGAACCGGATGGTCTTCACCGTCAGGCCGGTCCGGCGGGATAGTTCTCCGATGGAATAGAGCGTGTCGCTGTCCATGCCCCCAGCTTGATGTCTCCCCCCACGGGAGACTCAACCAGGGCCGAGACTTCCTGCGAGGACCACGGGCTCTGTGCACGTGCTCAGAACCCCCGACCAGCGACAGACCAGCATCGTCGCGAGGCGTTACTGGAGCAGGATCATTTTGCGGAGTAGTTCGAATCCGGCTCGACCGTAGAGCTGTCTCTTGATCTTCTTGATGCGGTTCACGGCGCCCTCGATGCTGCCGGAGCTCCAGTCCAGGGTGAGCCCTGCTGTCACGGCGTCGAGGTCCGGGAGCAGGTGGAGTGCGAAGCCGGTGAGGCCAGGTAGTGGCTGGCATCGACTGCGTCGATCCGGCCAGGGAGTGTGGCGCCGAGGCGGCCGCTGAGTATCTCGCCGAACTCGCGGACATGCCTGGCGGCTGTGTCCAGTTCGGGACAGCGGGCCAGGACGTCCTTCAGACCGGCCCGGTCTCCTTCGTCCAGGGCCGTGGGGTGATGGGTGAGCCAGCCGGTCACCTGCCGCACCGTCGGAGGCCGTAGCGGCGCGTCGGTCGGAGCCGTCCGCAAGGTCGCGATGTGGGCACGAACCATCTGGTAGGTGACGGGCGCGTTGCCGGCTAGAAGCTCACGGTGGAGGCGGCTGACGCTGGTGCACCCCTCGGCGAATCGACGCTCCAGATAGGGCTTGTAGGGGTCCAGCCTGCTGGGCCGAGGCTGGTTCTCGCGGATGGTGTCCTGCCAGTGTGCGGCGGCCGCGTACCGGAGCACGGTATTGAGCCCCCAGCCCAGGTGCCGGGCGATCGCCCGGCGTGAGTGGCCCTGGGCAAGCATCTTGTGGACCAGAGCGTGTGCGGCCTTCTTCCGCTCGGCCCGCCGGCCGAGAGGTTCGCAGTCATCCTGTGGCCGACTGGACTCCGGGCGCATCTCGTCAAGCAGTGCGTCGCCAGGCAACGGGCCGTGCAAGCAGGCACGGTGGGCGGCAACGCAGGTCTCCACGGCACGGCCGAGGCCCTGCCACAGATGGAACCGGTCAGCGACCTGCAGAGCGTCGGGGGCACCGCGCCGGGCGCCCCCGGCGTATGCGCCCGCCCGGTCCCGGCAGATGATCTCCACGCTGGGGTGACGGACCAGCCAGGCGGCCAGCGGCCCGGCTTCACGCGTCGGGAGCACATCGACCACGCGATGGTCTTCGACGCTGGTCAAGACCGTGGAGTAGGTCTGGCCGCGGCGGATCGCGAAGTCGTCCACGCCCAGCACACGCGGAGTACTGAACAGTGGATCGGGCAATGCCATGACCCTACGTAACAAGGTCATCCGTCCCGCGCCGAAGCCCAGCTGGGCAGCCAGCCGGGCGCCGGCCCGCCCGGCCAGCGCGAGACCCACTCGCTCCAAGGCGCGGTTGAGCCGCCTGGTGAACCGTGCGTACGGGGCGGCCAGCCGCGAGAACGGCTCGGCGAAGGTCCGGCGCGGGCAGTCCCCCGACCCGCAGATGAAGCGCCGGACCGTCAGCCGGATCACAAAGCCCTGCTCAGCGAGCGGCAGGTCCTTCAGCCTCCGCTGATATCGGTCGTGGACCCGGTCCGAGAAGCGGCCACAGTCCGGACATCCAGAGCCAGCCGCTCGGCCTCTCGCCACCACCTCGACCGTGCCGAACGCGGCCGTCACCGCCTCGACATCCACATCGTCGATCCCGTCGAACACCAGAGAGTCCCAGAACGGTGCATCGGTCTGCATGACCAGCACCATCACCGTCCACAACCGACCGCAGCAGCGATCGGCAGATACCTGAGGGAGCGTCAATTCTGTCCGTGGGACGACAAGGCGTACGCCGTCTCACACGAACCCGTCTCCTCACAATCGAACACCAAGGTAACGCTCCGCGACGACTCCCCAAGATCTGTGCCAGAACCCACAACCAGTGAATAAAGCCAACTGGTAGTCGCCACCCACAGTGAGCACCCGGAGGCGGTCGATGTCCGCGGTGATCGCGTCGGTGTCCCCGGTGACGGCGTGTTGGAAGGCGAGGGCGAGGAGCACCTCGGCAGCGGTGATGCCGGAACGGTGATCTCGGCCCGCATGAGGTCCGCACGGTCGTCGAAGTCGGTGTCGTCGGTGCCGGCGTCCCAAACGAGCACGGCGATCTTCGTGGTGAGGGTGGTGGCTCGCTGGTCGAGGCCGCTCAGCAGCTGCTCGGCGAAGAGGATCTCGTCGCCAGCCTGAGCAGGGTCGGTGAAGGCGAGGGCGAGTGCCCGGTGGGCTTGGCCGATGGCCCGCTCTCCGGCGTTTCCGTCCTCCTCTGCTTCGGCGCGGGCAGCTTCGTACGCGGCGGCGGCTCGGCCAGCCCGGGCATGGGCCCACCAGATGTCGCCCAGGACGCGGCGGCCGCGGCCTTCGCGGCCGAGGGCCTCGGCGGTGGTGAGCGCGGTGGGGAAGTCGCCGGCGAGCCGGGCGAGGTGGGCAAGTCCCCGCCGGGTGGCGGGAGCGAGTCGGCCTCCGCCGTCGGCAACGGCCTGCATCCCCTGCCGGGAGACGGCAGAGTGCCCCAGGTCGCGCTGCGCCTTCGCCTGGTAGTACAGGGCCATCTCCGCGAGGTCGGCGGGCAGCAGCCCCGAGCCAATGACCGCGCCGAGCCGGCTGACGGTGTGGATGCGGTGTTCATGCTGGCGGCGAGCGAGCGCGCTGAGCAGCTCCACCAGGGCCTCAGCCGCCGTCTCCAGCCCGGCGTTCTCTCCGGGCCGGTGGGCAGGGCTGGGGAGGGGGAGGGGCTCCCACACAGAGTCGTCGACGTAGGCCCAGGCGGCTTCGGCGAGCCAGTCCAGGTCCAGGCGGTGGTCGCGGGCGACGGCCAGGCCCTGGCGCAGGCAGCCAACCAGCAGCGCCCGGTCCCGGCCGGTGCCCGCAGTCCACTGGGCGCCGAGGGCGCGTTCGGCGGCGGCGGTCCAGTCGGCGGGGGTCCAGCGGTCGTCCGTCGCGTCGTCGGCGGTGCGCAGGGTGGAGCGGATCAGCGCGTGGAGGTGGAAGAGCCACAGGCCGAAAGGGTTCTCGCGGACGAAGGGCCGCTCGATGAGGCGCTGGGCCGGGGCCTGGTGGGTCAGGCCGGCGGTGCGGGCGGCGAGGTCGAGGTCGAAGGCGTCCAGGAGGGAGACGGAGCGCAGGACGTGCCGTTCGTCGAGGTGAGGTCGGAGAGGGTGCGGGCGATGAGGGCGGGGAAGTCGACGTCGAAGTCGGCCGGTACCGGGGTGCGGCCGGTCCGGCGGAGTTCGAGGAAGCGCAGCACGGCGAGGTCGAGGTGGAGCCGCAGGCCGTGGGAGCGCTCGCAGATGACGGCGCGGATGTCGGCGTCGATCAGCGGCTGGCCGTCGCGGACCAGTCGGCGGGCGAGGTAGTCGTCGCAGTCCTCGGGGCTGAAGTCGCCGATCAGGAGCTGCCGGCCTTCCAGCTCCGCTCCGGTCGCGGTGCGGGGGAGGGGCACGTCGCGGGTGGTGAGGCCGGGCCAGGCTGCGGGTCCAGTCCAGTCGAGCTGTCCGTGCAGGGCTTCGTCGGCCCACTGGAGGCGGCTGCGGCCGGTGACGATGAAGAACGCGTTCGGCATGAGCCAGACCACGCGCTGCAGGAGGCGTTCGAGGTCCCGGCGGGTGCGGTCGCCGGTGTCCTCGAAGGTGTCCAGCAGGATCACCGGGACCACGGCCTGGTCGGCGGGGAGCTGGGCGAGCTCCCAGGCGAGGAGGTGCGGGTAGTAGGAGAGCGCATCGAGGTCGGGTTCGGCTTCGAGGAGGTCGGCGAGGCGGGCGCAGCCGGCGAGCGCGTGGACGGTCTGGCGGCGCTCGCGCAGGGCGGAGACGAGGGAGCCGGTGACCTGGCCGACGACGGAGCCGACGGTGCCGGGCAGCAGGAGGGCCTGGGCGACGTCGCCGAGCGCGGACTGCATCTGCTGCGGCAACGTCTTCCCGAACTTCGTGGCGAGGCCGCCACGCCGCAGGTACTCCTCCAGGGGTTCGCCGGGGTGCTGGGCCTCCCAGTACCGCTTCAGGGCGAGGTCGAAGGCAGGCAGAGGCCGGCCGACCTCAGCGAGGGCGAGGCGGATCGTCAGGATGACCCGCTCGAAGTCGGTGTTCGCGGAGCGGGCCAGGTCAATCCGCACGGGCAGCAGCCGGGGCCGCTCCGGCCAGGCGGCGGCACCCCACCGGCCAGGCCGGCTCTCCGTGTCGGCGAGGGCGGCCTCCAGCTTCCGGGACAGGGTGGTCTTCCCGATCCCGCCGACCCCGTGGAAGACCAGCAGGTTCTTCCGGGGTGCTTCCAGGTCTTCGACGTCCACATCGGGACCTGCCAGCCGGGCCAGGTGCTTGGCGAGCGCGGCCTGCACGATCTGCCACTGGCCCTGCCGGTTCGTGAACGCCTCCTCCGCGCTCACCTGCCGGTCGTTCGAACCGAACAGCGCCCTCAGGTCCCGACCCGCCACAACATCCCCCGGTGATCATCTGCTGCCAACTCGCTCCGGATCGGCAGTCCTTGGGCCAGCATCCCAAACAGGCCCGGGGCCGGTGTCCGGCACGACATGATCCGGCCGCTCCGCGCGGGCTGTCGGCACACATGTGAAAGTCGCGTTGGCGAGATTTTCGCAGTCGGCGATCATCTAAATGACACGGTCGACTACTGAGTTTTTCGTTAGTTCAGTGGGTGTGGTGGTCTTGTCAGTGGGAGGCTGTCGGGGTGTCGTACAAGCCTTCGCTCGCTGCCTCTGAATCTTCTGTTCCTCCTTTGACGCGGCCGCAGTTGGCCGAGGCGCGTCGTGTTCGAGCGGTCGAGTTGTTCCAGCAAGGCCGGTCGAATGTCGAGGTTGCGCGCATGGTGGGGGTGCATGCGGAGAGTGTGCGGCGGTGGAGACGTGTGTGGGAGGAGGGTGGTGCTCTCGCTTTGCGGCGGCGCTTGGCCACCGGTCGCCGGCCCAAGTTGGACGACGGCCAGGTAGAGGAGGTGCGGATCGCGTTGGAGCAAGGTGCCCAGGCGCATGGCTTCGAGGCCGATCTGTGGACCTTGGAGCGGGTCGGGCAGGTCGTCGAGCGGGTGACGGGGGTGTCGTTGTCGCGGGCGTCGGTGTGGCGTCTGCTGACCGGCCGGCTGGGGTGGAGTCTGCAACGGCCGGAACGTCGGGCGGTCGAGCGGGACGAGTCCG
>NZ_JBEZLW010000077.1:0-14919 GCF_040652395.1 Streptomyces sp. NPDC048269 | reverse complement strand
GGCGGACGCCGACTTCTCGATGGCGGTCGTACACGCCCCGTACCTGCGCACGCTGGAGGCCTTCACGGCGGACGCCTCGCCGTGGAGGCGCCCCGGCGGGAGCCGTCGGCCGTATGCGAGCAGCAGGAGGTCCTGGGCGGCGCCGGACAGGGGCCGGCCGGTGCCGAAGGTCCAGTCGAGGTCGGTGGCACGGAGTTCGACGCCGCCCAGGTCGGCTCCGAAGAACTTCGCGGTCCTGGCGTCGGTGCTCTCCAAGAGGATGCGCAAGCGGTCCTCGGGAACCCGGCGGCCGAGCCCCAGGGCGACCGTGATGTCCAGCCCGTGGATCACATCGTGGCCCAAGGCCGTCTCGAACCCGCCGACAGGCGGCTTCCAGGGGTGATCCGCGTTGTCACGGAGGAATGCGGCGAGTTCGCGCGTCGCATGGCCGGCCGAGTCCTTACGGGCGCATCGATCGGTCATCCGGTGGAGGCTGCCCCGCGCGCGGACGAGCTCCCACACCATCTTGGAGACCGGGTACCGGAACCCCATCGTCATGTGCGCCGCGACGTCCCGCACACGCCACCCCACGCAAAGGGTCGGAGCATCCCAGTCCTGCGCCGACAAGCCGTCCAGCACTGCAGCCAGTTCCCGGCGCTCGGCCGCGATCGCCGCTCTGATGTCCGCCTCGGATTTCCTGTACGTCGTCTTCCCCATGGCCCCAAGGATCTCGGCAACCCGTGCCATAAGTCCAAGAGTTTGCATGTCTCGCAGCTAGCATCACCGGTTATGGACATTAGGCAGCTGCGGTACTTCGTCACGGTGGCGGAGGAAGCCAACTTCACCCGGGCCGCCGCTCGCCTGCACCTGGCGCAGCCCGGGGTGAGCGCCCAGGTGCGGCAGCTCGAAAAGGAGCTCGGCCAGCCGCTGTTGGACCGCTCCGGCCGGTCGGTGACCCTGACGGAGGCGGGTGAGGCCGTACTGCCGTACGCGCGGGCCGCGCTCGCCGCGGTCGAAGCGGTACGGCACACCGTGGACGAGTTCACCGGGCTGCTCCGCGGCCAGGTCACGATCGGCTTCCTCTCCGGCGCCGCCGCCCACGCGTTCGACCTGGCTTCCGTCCTGGCCGGCTTCCACCGTGACCACCCCCAGGTCGAGATCGCCCTGACCGAGGACACGTCCGAGCGGATGCTCGCCGCACTGCATCGCGGCGAACTCGACATCGCCGTGATCGGACTCGCCTACGACGAACCCCCACCGGGCATCTCCCTCCAGGTCGTGATCGACGAACCTCTCGTCGCCGCCGCCGCCACGGACGACCCCGTCCTCACCCACCCGGGCCGCGTGAGCGTTCCGCTGGCCGAGCTCCGCGATCGCCCGCTGATCAGCCTGCCCCGCGGCACAGGCATCCGCGGGGTACTCGACCGCGCCTGCGCGCAGGCCGGGTTCCAGCCCCGTATCGCCTTCGAAGCGGCCGCACCGCTGTTCCTTGCACAGCTCGCCGCCCGCGGTCTCGGCGTGGCGGTGGTCCCGGCCCTCCAGGCCGACGAGGCGTCAGCCCTCGGGTTGCGCACGCTGGAGATCACCCACCCCCGGCTACGCGGCCGGGTAGCGCTGGCCTGGCGTACGGACGGCCCGTCCAGCCCCGCGGCCACGGCCTTCCTGGCCCTGCTGCGGGCTGCTCTCGCCATGCCAGGGACCGGCTGACCGGCTGACCGGCTGAGCCGAACCGCGGTCGGGGGCGGCGGGTCAGCCTGATTCGAGGCGGGACCCGGCCGGTAACGGGTTTCAGGGCCGGATGGCGACCTTCAGGGCCTCGCGGTCGGCCATGGCCCGGTAGCCGGCGGCGACCTGATCCAGGGCCAGGGTGCGGTCGAAGACGCGACCGGGCTGGACGCTGCCGTCCAGGATGTCGGGCAGCAGTTCCTCGATGTACGCGCGGGCGGGGGCGACACCGCCGGTGAGGGTGATGTTGCGCATGAACAGCGGGAAGCCCATCTTCACCGTCTCGTACTGGGGGGCGCCGACCCGGGAGACGGTGCCGCCGGCGCGTACGACGCCGAAGGCGGTGTCGAGGGCCGGTTCCAGGCCTACGCACTCCAGCACGGTGTGGGTGCCGTCACCCCCGGTGAGTTCGCGTACCTTTTCGATGCCCTCGTCGCCACGTTCGGCGACCACGTCGGTGGCACCGAAGACGCGGCCCAGATCGGTGCGGTCCTTGTGGCGGCCCATCAGGATGATCCGCTCCGCGCCGAGGCGCTTGGCGGCCAGCACGGCGCACAGGCCGACCGCGCCGTCGCCGACGACGGTGACGGTGGTGCGCTCGTCGACGCCGGCGGTGACGGCGCAGTGGTGGCCGGTGGGGAAGACGTCGGAGAGCGTCAGCAGGGAGGGCAGCAGGGCGGAGTCCTCGCCGACCGGGAGCTTGACGAGGGTGCCGGTGGCCTGCGGGACGCGTACGGCCTCGCCCTGGCCGCCGTCGACGTCGTCCGCGCCCCAGTAGCCGCCGTGGCGGCAGGAGGTGTGCAGGCCCTCGCGGCAGAAGTCGCAGGTGTTGTCGGCCCACACGAACGGCGCCACGACGACGTCGCCGCGCCTCAGACCGGTCACCTCGGGGCCGGTGTCCTCGACGACGCCGAGGAACTCGTGGCCGATGCGCTCTCCGTGCTCCTCGGCCGGCTTGGAGCCGTAGGGCCACAGGTCGCTGCCGCAGATGCAGGAGCGCAGGACGCGGACGACCGCGTCGGTGGGCTGCTGGACGCGCGGGTCGGGCACGTTCTCGACACGGATGTCACCGGCACCGTAGATCAGGGTTGCTCGCATGGGAAGGATCTTGCCTTTCGACCGGATGGTTTTCAGGAAGCCGGGGCCGGGGACCGGGTCGGTTCGCGCGGGCGGCGGGTGGCGGGCGGCGGGTGGCCGGGGAGTGACAGGTCCCCCACGCTCCCGACGCGTAGCCCCCACGGCTGCAAAACTGGGCCTGTGGCTCCAGGCCGGCGCACCAGCGGCAGCGGGCTCGCGCACTTCCTGCGCGCCGCCGCACCGTCCGGCCCGTCGTCGAGCTGCTGCACCGACCTCGCGAACCGCAGCGAAGGAGACTCCATGCATACCGTCACGCTGAACAACGGCGTCCAGATGCCGATCCTCGGCTTCGGCGTCTACCAGATTCCGCCGGGCCGGACCGAGCAGGCCGTCACCGACGCCCTGGCAGCCGGGTACCGGCTCCTGGACACCGCCGCCGCGTACGGGAACGAGCAGGCCGTCGGGCGCGCCATCAAGAACAGCGGGATCCCCCGCGAAGAACTGTTCGTCACCACCAAGGTCTGGGTCCAGGACACGGGCGAGGAGAACACCCACCGCGCCTTCGACACCTCGCTGCGCAACCTCGGGCTCGACTACCTCGACCTGTACCTGATCCACCAGCCCTTCGGCGACGTCTACGGGTCCTGGCGCGCCATGGAGAACCTGAACCGCGAGGGTCGCGCCAAAGCGATCGGCGTCTCCAACTTCTACCCCGACCGGCTCATCGACCTCAGCGACCACAACGAGATCACGCCCTCGGTCAACCAGATCGAGACCCACCCCTTCTTCCAGCGCACCACCGACCAGGAGTTGATGCGCGAGCGCGGCGTCCAGATCGAATCCTGGGGGCCGTTCGCCGAAGGCAAGAACAACCTCTTCTCCCACCCGGTACTCGGCGAGATCGGCGCGCAGCACGGCAAGACCGTGGCGCAGGTCGTGCTCCGCTGGCTCGTCCAGCGGCAGGTCGTCGTCATTCCCAAGTCGGTCCGCGCCGACCGCATGGCGGAGAACATCGACGTCTTCGACTTCGAACTCACCGACGACCAGATGGCCCGCGTCGCCGCCCTGGACACCGGACGCTCGCAGTTCTTCGCCCACTGGGACCCGGCCGCCGTCAGCCAGATCGGCAATGCCCGCATCCACGACTGACCCGTCGCTGCACGGCTCCGCTCCGCTCCTCTCAGGTCTGGTCAGGTCCGATCAGGTCAGGTCATGCGCTGAGGGACGCGCGCCGGATGGCGTCGAGCGCGCGCGTCACGTCGTCGCCGGTCGTCGACCAGTTGCTCACCGAGATCCGCATGACGCGCCGGCCGTGCCAGGTGGAGCCGCTGATCCACGCCGTGCCGTCGTCGAGCAGCCGGGCGAGTACCCGGTCCGTGCGTTCGTCGTTGCCGAACTCGGCGCATACCTGGGTGAACACCACGTCGTTGAGGACGGTCGCGCCGTCGATCCCGGCGATGCCGGTGGCGAAGGCGGAGGCGTGCCGGCACAGCCGCTCGACGAGGTCGGCCACACCCGAGCGGCCGAGGGACCTGAGTGCGGCCCACACGGTGAAGGCCCTGCCGCGCCGGGAGAGCTCGGGGACCTTGTCGACGGGGTCGCCGTGTTCGTGCTGGATGAGGTAGTCCCCGCGCAGTCCCATCGCCGCCCGGAGCGCGAGCGGGTCTCGCACGATGGCGAGGCCGCAGTCATAGGGGACGTTCAGGGTCTTGTGGGCGTCCGTCGCCCAGGAGTCGGCGTACGTGCAACCCGCCGTCAGGTGGGCGTACGCCGGGGAGGCGGCCGCCCACAGGCCGAAGGCGCCGTCGATGTGCACCCATGCGTCTGCCTCGCGAGCGGCGCGGATCGTCTCGGCGAAGGGGTCGAAGGCACCGGAGTGGATGTCACCGGCCTGGAGGATCACGATCGTGGGTCCCCTCCCGCCGGCCGCGAGGGCGTGCCGCAGGGCCCCGGGCTCGATGCGTCCTTGACCGTCCGCCTGCACCAATTCGGGTCTGCCGAGCCCGAGGTAGCGCAGCGCCAGGTCGATGGCCATGTGGCGGTCCTCGCCTGCGACGACGTGTACGGCCGGCCCGCCGACCAGTCCGTCGCGGGCCACGTTCCAGCCGGCCCGCCGCAGCACCGCGTCGCGCCCGGCGGCGAGGCAGGTGAAGTTCGCCATCGTGGCACCTGTGGTGAAGCCGACGCCGCTGTCGCTCGGCAGGCCGAGCAGGTCGAGCAACCACGCGCCGGCGACCTCTTCCGCCGCCGCGTACGCGGGCGAGGCGGCGCGCATCACACAGTTCTGGTCCCACGCGCTGACCAGCCAATCGGCGGCCAGCGCGGCCGGTTCGGTGCCACCGACCACGAACCCGTAGAAGCGGCCGCTGGGAAACGCCGTGAGCCCCGGTTCACAGGCCGTGGCCAGCAGGTCGACGACGTCGGCGGGCGGGCTGGGCCCCGCGGGCAGTTCGGCACCGAGCTCACGCACGATCTCGTCGACCGAAGCGCGGGCGGGAACCCGGCGGTCGGACAGACTCGCCAGCCAGCGGACGGCATGGCCGTACGCCTGTCGGAGCGCCGTCTCGCGCGCGTCCATACCTTGGACTATGAGCCAGCCTCCGCCACCGCGCAAGCCACGGTCGCGCAGCCCGTGGCCGGGGGAACGGGGCCGCGGGACACCCTGCCCCTACAATGCTCGAATGATCTTCATTGTGGTGAAATTCGCGGTCAAGTCCGAATACGTCGAACAGTGGCCCGAGAAGGTCGCGGAGTTCACCCGCGCCACCCGGGCCGAGCCCGGCAACCTGTGGTTCGAGTGGTCCCGCAGCCTGGAGGAGCCCGACACCTACGTCCTGGTCGAGGCGTTCCAGGACGACGCGGCGGAGGCGCACGTCACCTCGGAGCACTTCCGTACCGCCCTGGAGACCATGCGCCCCCTCGTCACCCGTACCCCCGGCATCGTCAGCACCACCATCGAGGGCGCGACCGGCTGGAGCCGGATGGGCGAACTGCAAGTCGACTGACGGCTGCCCCCTCCTCGCCGGACGCCGCATCCCGAAGGGGGTGTTTCGGCGTGTACGGCGGCCTCTGCATGCGCGACGGTGTCCCCGGCGTTTCCTGAGGTTCGTTCATGTCCTTCGAGGACCCGGACGGCAACGGCTGGGTGGTCCAGGAGGCCCGTTGGAGCTCTCGGAACGCTGACCCGCGCGTCCGGACCGGAGACGACCGGAGACGTAAGAACTTCGTCACGGGGACGGGTATGGCGGGCCGGACCCCTGCCGCGTTGAATGCGGGTGGCACGGACCAGTGGGCGAGGAAGAGGTAACGGCAGTGACACGGACGAAGCGGCGCGGACGACGGGTACGGGCCGGGGCACTGGTCGCGGCGATGGTGGTGCTGAGCGCCGGGCTGTACTGGTTCCAGCCGTGGAAGCTGTGGCAGGACAAGACGGTCAAGGAGACCTTGCCGACCGCGGCTGCGACCGCCACCGTGACACCGCGAACCTCCGGGTCGGCACCGTCCGGCCCGCAGGCCCTCGCCCAGGGCGCCCTGATCAGCCACGAACACACCACCACCGGAACGGCGAAACTGATCCGGCTCCCCGACGGCTCCCGCACTCTCCGCCTGGAGAACCTCGACACCAGCAACGGTCCCGACCTGCGGGTGTGGCTGACCGATGCCCCGGTGAAGGAGGGGACGGCCGGTTGGAGGGTCTTCGACGACGGCAAGTACGTGAGCCTCGGCAAGCTCAAGGGCAACAAGGGCGACCAGAACTACGAGATCCCCGCCGACGTGAACCTGGCCGACTACACCAGCGTCACCATCTGGTGCGACCGCTTCGACGTCTCCTTCGGCGCGGCGGCCCTGACCCCGGCCTGACGTGAACCGGCCCGCAGCGCCCGTATGCCCGCGGGGCAGGTCCGTATGCCCGCGGGGCAGGTGCGGCCCGGCAGGTCGAAGGCTTCGATGCGGATCTGCACGGAGCCACATCCCCGACGCGCTCAGCCCTCCTTCCGGGGTTCCTCCGCGTTGCGCCACACGGTGAGGTCGACGGTGATGTACTTGCTCGGATCGCTCGCCCCCGACCTGCCGCGGTAGGTCGCCACCGCGATGTGTCCTGCATCGCTCAGGACACAGAGCTGCGAGCCGTCGCTGAGCTGGTCGAGGCGGATCGACTTGCTGTAGCGGGTGACCGAGCGGCAGGTCTGCAGCGAACCCTGCTGCGCGTTGTTCAGGAGCACCAGCTTGCCGTTGCCCGTGCTGATCTCGTCGCTGTCCACCACGTTGAGCACGCGCGGCTGGAAGTACAGGTCACCCTTGCTGCCGAAGGCGGCACCCTCCTTGCCGGTCGGACGCGGCGGGCTGTCGGCCAGCATCACGTAGTGGTCCTCGGTCACGTCGATGCCCTTGTACTCGACGGGCTCGGGGTCCGGCCGCTTGCCGCCCGGTCCTTCCCCGGAGCTGGTGGCGGCGGGTGACCTGGAGTCGTCCTTGCCCGAGTCGTCCGGCAAGAGGGCGCCGACGACGACCAGACCGACCAACGCGGCCACCACCGCCCCGGCGATCATCAGGCCGCGGCCCTTCCGCCCCTGCGAGGGAGGCGGCGGCGTCGGCGGGTAACCGGGCCAGGTCGGCGCCGATCCCGGCCCGCCCGGTGCGGCCCGGGAAGGCGCGATCGCCGGCCCGAAGCCGGTCGGCGCGTACGGGTCGACACCCCTGGGCGGCGGGGTGGGCGGGGAGTACTCGGTGGGCGTCGGCACGGCGGGAGGCGGCGTGCGGAGGGGTTCCGGGAGCTGGCGGCGCGCGGTGAGCGACCCTGCCAGCGTCTGCGGCAGCCAGTCCTCGCCCTGCCGCAGCGGGTCGGAGGAGAGGCCGTGGCACAGCTCGATGATCTCGGGCGGGGAGGGCCGCTCGGCCGGGTCACGGCTGAGGCACCGGGCAATCAGCGGCCGCAACTCGGAGGGCAGGCGGCTGAGATCGGGATCCTCGTGGACGATCCGGTACAGCACCGCGTGGGAAGGGCCGTCGCCGAAGGCGGGGGCCCCGATCGCGGCGTAGACCGCGATCTGACCGAGGGCGAAGACGTCGGTGGCGGGCGTGACGACGCCGCCCGCTGCCTGTTCGGGCGCCATGAAGGACGGCGTGCCCACGCTGACGCCGGTACCGGTGAGGGCAGTGGTGTCGGCGGCGCGGGCGATGCCGAAGTCGATGACGCGCGGGCCGTCCGGGGCGAGCAGGACGTTGGCGGGTTTCAGGTCGCGGTGCACGATGCCCGCGCAGTGGATGGCGTTCAGTGCCTCGGCGGCCCCGACGGTGAGCAGGAGCACGCTGCGCAGCGGCAACGGCCCGTATGCCGACACCGCTTGGGCGAGCGAGGGCCCGGGTACGTACGCGGTGGCGAGCCAGGGCTGCGGACCGTCGGTGTCACAGTCGACGACCGGTGCCGCGAAGAGGCCCTGCACCCGCTGGGCGGAGTGCACCTCCTGCCGGAAACGGCGCCGGAACTCGGGGTCCTCGCTGAATTCGGGCCGGATCACCTTGAGCGCGACGGGCCGCCCGCCAGGTGTGTACGACAGGTACACCTTGCCCATGCCGCCCGCGCCCAGGACCGCCGCCAACCGGTATCCGCCCACGACGGCGGGATCGTCGTTCCTCAGGGGCTGGAAGGGATCCGTGGACGGTGCACCGCTCATGTCAATTCATCCCTTGTCGACGGAAGTTGCGGCCCTGCCCGTGCTCATGCCGCAATCGCCGGTGAGAGCGTACCGAAGTCTGCCGCCGCCCTCCCGGCGGTAGAGCTCGTCACCCGGCACTGTGGGATGGTGGTGGGGTGAATCTGGAGGACCTCGTCCGGCTGCGCCGGGCCCGTGACCTGATGGACCGCGACTACGCGCAGCCGCTGGACGTTCCGGCGCTGGCGCGCTTCGCGTTGATGTCACCGGGCCATTTCTCCCGCAGCTTCCGCGCCGCCTTCGGGGAGACGCCGTACAGCTACCTGATGACGCGCCGGATCGAGCGGGCCAAGGCGCTGCTGCGGCGAGGGGACCTGAGCGTGACGGAGGTCTGCTTCGCGGTCGGCTGTACCTCGCTGGGGTCGTTCAGCTCGCGGTTCACCGAGCTGGTCGGCGAGAGCCCCAGCGCGTACCGGGCCCGCAGCCATGACGACGGCGCCGCCATCCCGGCCTGCATCGCCAAGATCCACACGCGACCGGTCAGGAACGGAGAAGCGAAGCCCGCCCCCGGCCCCTAGCGTGGACGGCATGGACATCACGCTTTCACAGTGCTTCATCGCCGTCGACGACCACGACAAGGCGCTCGCCTTCTACCGGGACGTTCTCGGTCTGGAGGTGCGCAACGACGTCGGTTTCGAGGGGATGCGGTGGGTGACCGTCGGGTCGCCGTCGCAGCCCGACGTGAACATCGTCCTCGAACCGCCCCTCGCGGACCCGAACGCCTCGCCCGCCGACAAGCAGGCCATGGCGGAACTGCTCGCGAAGGGCCTGCTGCGCGGCGTCATCTTCGCGACCGAAGACTGCGACGCCACCTTCGAGCGCATCAGCGCGGCGGGCGGCGAGGTGCTGCAGGAGCCGGTGGACCAGCCGTACGGCGTCCGCGACTGCGCCTTCCGCGACCCCTCGGGCAACATGCTGCGCTTCACCCAGCCTCGCAAGCAGTGAGCTCCGGTCCGGCGAACCGGTCAGCCCCGTCGTCGAAGACGTGCCGGCCGTCCTGAAACGGCGTTGCCCCCGGGCCACGACGCCTCCGGCGGATTCGGCGTGGTCACGGACGGGTGGCCGCCCGGATGATCCAGGCCGCCGAGGCGTAGAGAACGCCGTGGCCGGTGTCGTGGGCGGTGAGGGTGGCTCTCAGATCCTCGGCGGCGCGCCGCCGGCCTTCGTCATCGAGGCCGTCGAGCATCCAGCCGAGCATCCCGAGCACGAACGTCTGCGCGCCGCCGACGTCGTCGCCGAACCGCATCGGCTCGCTGTGGGATGCGAACCGGACGTCTGTGAATCCGGCGGCGCCGAGGACGGCCCGGGCCCGCTCGGGGTCCGCGAGCGAGAACGGCCCGGGGGCGCCGGGCGCCGGCTCGGGCAATGGACGTCCGGCCAGGGCCCGGGTCAGCGAGAGGAACCACTCGTTGCCCGCCGGCGGCTGCCAGACCAGTTGTACGAGGCGTCCGCCGGGGCGCAGCGCGCCGCCGATGTTGCGGAACGCGGCGACCGGGTCGGCGAAGAACATCGTTCCCGTGCGGCTGACGGCCACGTCGAACGCCGCGGCGGGGAAGGGATGGACCTGGGCGTCGGCCTGGACGAAGCCGGCGTTGTGCAGTCCTTCGACTGCCGCCCGCTGCCGCGCCACCCTCAGCATCGCAGCCGACAGGTCCACGCCCAGGGCCCGGCCGCCGCTCGCACGCCGGGCTGCGTCGCGGGTGGTCTCGCCGGCGCCGCAGCCGATGTCGAGCACCTGGTCGCCGGCGGAGATGTCGGCCGCGGTGAGGAAAGGCGCGCGATAGCCGCGCATCGCCCGGTCGAAGTGATCGGCGTGCCGGGCCCAGTACGCGCCTTCCTCCCCGTCCCAGGCACGGGCCTGCTCGGCGTTGGAGGGATCGACCTGAAGAGTGCCGCCGATCATGGTCACCACCGCCTATACTCCCAAAGGGACTATTTACCGGATTACACCCCATAGGTGGTGATGTCAATGAATCCGGCGCTGACCACCACTTCCTACGCGATCCTCGGCCTGCTCTCGGTCCGGCCGTGGAGCACGTACGAGCTGGCGCGCCAGATGGACCGCAGCATGGGGCGCATCTGGCCCCGCGCGCAGAGCAAGCTCTACGAGGAGCCGAAGAAGCTCGTTCGCCACGGCCTGGCCCGGGCGACGAACGAGGCGGTCGGGCGCCGGCCGCGCACCGTGTACGCCATCACCGCCCAGGGTCGGCACGCTCTGGCCGACTGGCTCCACGAACCGGGCGCGGGACCGGTGCTGGAGTACGAACAGCTGTTGAAGGTGTTCTTCGCGGACTCGGGCACCACCGCCGACACGCTGGCCACCCTCCGTGCGGCCCGGGCCTGGGCCGAGGAACGCAATCAGGAGAACGCGGAAACCGCCCGCGCCCATCTCACCGGCCGGGCCCCGTTCCAGGAACGGGCCGCTCAGACCGTGCTGGTCGGCCGCTTCCTCACCGACTACTACCGCTTCGTCGCCACCTGGGCCGAATGGGCCACCGCCCTCGTCCGGCAGTGGCCTGACGATCCCGCGGACGCCTCCCCCGACCGCACCGAGATGGCCGAGACTCTTCGACGGGCGAGCTGGGGATCCTCGGTCGACGCGCGATCGAGGGATGAGACGGCCTGACCCTCGGGGAACAAGATCATCTGCGCCGCTGTTGGGACGGCCGTGACGACAACTTGGGCAGCCGGTTTCGGTTCCACAGTGATCAGCGACCGTCCCGGGCCTCACCCACGCCCTCGTCCACTTCGGCCTCAACGACCTGGGCCTGCCCGGCTTCGCGGCCTTCCCCGAGCCCGCCCCGCGGCCGACCGCCGAAGCCCTCATCGCCGGCTTCACCACACTCGCCACCCGCATCCGCGCAGCGGGCCTCAAGGTCATCGGCTGCACCATCGGCCCGTACGCGGGAACGGTCTTCGACGGCTACGACTCCCCGGAGGGCCAGGCCGTACGCCGCCGCGGCGACGAGTGGATCCTCACCACCGATGTGTACGACGCCGTCAACGACACCGCCGCAGCGGTGGCGGACCCGGACGACGACACCCGGATCCGTCCCGAATTCAACAGCGGCGACGGCCTCACCTCAACGACGCGGGCGCCCGGGCGATGGCCTCCGCCATCGATCTCAGCCAGTTCGAGCTGTAGACGCCCTGGCGCGCCGTCCCGCGCGTCGGCAGGCCCCGCCGGGCGCAAGAGGGGCGGCCGACGCGCATTGTCGGGCGGGGCGGGGCCGGAGGCAAGATGATCAGGGCCGCGACGGCGACCGCGCCGGCCTCGCCCCTGCTCCGACGCCGTCCCCTGGGGCCGCTTGCCCCAGGCGGCGTAATCTGGTCAGAACGTCGCATGCAGCACATACGGTGCATGCCGTATGTGCCGATCCAGGGAGGCGGCGCGTGACCGATCCGTTCGGCTTCCTCAGGATCCCCCGCAAGCCCGTGCCGGCCCGGCCCGTGGAGGAGCGGCTCGGCGACTGGCGCGAGGTCTACGCGGGGCAGGCACTGCTGCCGCTCGTCTCGGAGCAGGCCGACCGCTGCATGGACTGCGGCATCCCGTTCTGCCACACCGGCTGCCCCCTGGGGAACCTCATACCGGAGTGGAACGCGTACGCGGCGCACGGCGACTGGCCCGCCGCGTACGAGCGGCTCCACGCGACCAACAACTTCCCCGAGGTCACCGGCCGGCTCTGTCCGGCCCCCTGCGAGGACGCCTGCGTCCTGACGATCAACGCCGATCCGGTGACCATCAAGAACGTCGAGCAGGCGATCGCGGACGAGGGCATGCGGCGGGGATACATGGTGCCGCGGCCGCCGGAGCGGCACAGCGGCAGGACCGTGGCCGTCATCGGCTCCGGACCGGCCGGACTGGCCGCGGCGCAACAGCTGACCCGGGCCGGACACGTCGTCGCCGTCCACGAACGGGCCGACCGGGTCGGCGGCCTGCTGCGCTACGGCATACCCGAGTTCAAGATGGAGAAGGCGTACCTGGACCTCCGGATCGAGCAGATGCGGGCCGAGGGGACCACGTTCGTGACGGGCGCGGACGTCGGCGGCGCGGCCGACGTGCTCCGCGCAGCCGATGCGGCCGGCCCGGTCGGCGCGATCGACGCGGCCGAGCTGCGGAGCCGGTACGACGCGGTCGTCGTCGCGGTCGGCGCCGCGGAGCGCAGGGAGCTTCCGGTCCCGGGGCGCGGGCTGCGCGGCATCCACCAGGCCATGGACTACCTGACCTTCGCCAACCGGGTGCGTGAGGGCGACTACGCCGTGCCTCCCGTGACCGCCGAGGGCCGGCACGTCGTGATCGTCGGAGGCGGCGACACGGCCTCGGACTGCCTCGGTACGGCTCTGCGGCAGGGCGCGCTCTCCGTGGTCCAGCTCGACATCAATCCGGAACCCGGCGCCGACCGGACCGACGGCGAGCCCTGGCCGGTGTACCCGAAGGTGTACCGGATCTCCCACGCCCACGAGGAGGCACGCGGGCGCGAGGGTACCGACCCCCGGCTGTTCTCCTCCGCCACCCTGCGCTTCGAGGGGGACGCCTCCGGCCGGGTACGGGCGCTGCACCTGACCGCCGTCGAGCCCACCGCCCGCCAGCCGCTCACCGGCACCGGGCGCGTACTACCGGCCGGACTGGTCCTGCTGGCCCTGGGTTTCTCCGGCCCTGAGCGGGCGAGCGGACTGCGCGAGCAGCTGGGGCTGGACCTCGACGACCGCGGCAACTTCGCACGCGCCGCGGACTTCACGGCCGGCGGCGGGCGGGCGCGCGGAGTGTTCGTCGCGGGTGACGCCGGCCGGGGCCAGTCGCTGGTGGTGTGGGCCATCGCCGAGGGCCGGGCGGCGGCCGCCTCGGTGGACCGCTACCTGACCGGGTCCACCTCCCTCCCGGCCCCCGTCGCCGCCCACGACCGGCCCATGACGGCGCTGGGACGGCTGCGGTACGGGGACCGGTAGGCCCTGGCGTCACCAGTGCCGCCAGGCCCGCGCTACTTCGACGACCTAGAGCAGTGAGGCGTCGGAATCGTGGTACCAGTGCAGTTCGCCGGTGCCCAGAGTGATCGCGACACGCCGTTGCATGGGCCCGTCGCCCCGACGGGAGAGCAACACCACCTCGGTGACCTGCGCCGACATGCTTCCCAGGCGGGCGTCGCACTCCTGAGCCAGTTGCCGCGGCACACGGGTGCGCCCCAGCGACAGGTGTGGTGTGAAGCGCGGGAAGCGGCTGCGGCACAGGGGGAACGGTTCCGCCAGGGTGCTCTGGAGCGCCGTCCACGGGGCCAGGCCTGCGGCGGCGGGGTCCAGCCACACGGTGGCGTACGCACGGTGGCGGAACGTGCGCACTCCGCTGAGCCGGATGGCGAAGGATTCCCTCTCGGTGGCCGCGGTCGCCAGCAGTGGAGCCGCCCCCGCGAAGTCGGCCTCCGGGACGAAGCCGAAGACCAGGTTCACGTGCGGTGGCCAGCGGCGGATCTGGGGGTCGTGCTCGGCTCGGATGCTCTGGACGGGAGGCCACAGTCCTTCCGGAGGGAGCCACACGAGAGCGGTCCGAGGGGTGGGGGCGACCTGGAGGAACGCGGGGACACCGGCTCCGCCGCCGCCGGCGGTCGGGGAGACGTTCACATGGCCATGATGCCCCGGACCGCGCCGCGAGCCGCCGGGGCCGGATCCCCAGGGCCGGCGCTTGACGCGGGGCGGGCCTGTACCGACCATGCTGGATAGAAGGACGGACCAGCAGTGGGTTGGCCAAGGAGGAACCATGTTCCCCAACCCAGACCCCACCCGGCACGCCGACCCCCTCGACTGGGCCGAGCACCCCCCCATGAGCGCGTGCGTCACGCCCGGCGCCCACGGTTCCGTGACCATCACCGTCAGCGGCGAGATCGACGTCCACGACGCCCGCGACCTGCGTGACGTCGCGGTCACCGCGATGACCAGCTACCGCGGGCCGGTGACCCTGGACCTCACCGGGGTCACCTTCTGCGACTGCGCGGGCCTCGGCGCCCTCGTCCAGATCCGGCGCCAGGCCCTGCGCGCCGGGCGCCGCCTCCTCATCCGTGCCGGCCGGCAGGTCGACCACCTGATCCGGCTCACCGGGACCGGGCCCTACCTCCACGGCCTCGGCCCCATCCAGCCCGTCACCATCCCGAGCCGCCAGACCGCCCGGGTGCCGACCGACGACGCCGGCTCCTCCCCCGACTGAGGAACGAGCCGGGCGCTGCCGGCAGGTCCGTGCAGCGGAACCGTTCCCGCGAGTCGCGCCCCGTCCCCTCCGCCCGCGTCGACGGCCTGCCGCGCACCGACACCTTGCGGGCCACCCAGGTGTACCGCCGCGAGGACGGCGCGTGGATGGTGGCCCGCCGGCCCGGCGACACCGTCACCGGGTGAAGGCTGCGCTGATGCATCAGCCCTGACGAAGGGGCCGGCTCGACGC
>NZ_JBEZLW010000076.1:0-15691 GCF_040652395.1 Streptomyces sp. NPDC048269 | reverse complement strand
CGAGAACTCCACCCAGGCCAAGGGCGACGAGCCGCTCTCGCACATCCTGGACAACATCCCCGTCCTGTCCGGCAACCTCTCGGCCGGCAGCTGACGCAGTTCCCTTTGCGAGCCGGGGCCTCCGACGCCTGCGCGAGTGCCCACGGGGCCCCGGCTTGTTCCACCCGGATCTGCGGATCCGCCCTTCCGCAGGCGTGCGGCGGCCGAGCGGCCGCCGATGCGGGCACCGGTCCTCACGCCGGAGAGCCTCCCGTCCCACCGGACGGGAGGCTCTCCGGCGTTCCGGTGTGGTCCGCGAAGCGGGAAAGGGGGACGGGGAACCGCCGCGAACCGGCGCACGGCGGCTCGGACCGCGACGGCGGCAGGGATGCCGGAAACCCCGGCCACACCGCCGGTGCCCCTCCGCCGGCCGGTCGGACCCCGGGGCCACCGTGTCGGAGCCCGGGGCCACCGTCCGGCGTAGCGTCAGGCCGTGGGACGGGCCAGGCGCTCGACGCGGGTGAGGAACTCCTTGGGATGGAAGGGCTTCGCGAGGCAGTCGTCCACCCCGGCCTCCAGCGCGCGGGCCGTGCACTCCGGGTCGGCGGGCGGCAGCGCGAGGATCGGCACCCGCCCGTGACCGGGGGACCGGCGGATCTCTTCGAACAAAGCCACCTCGTCCAGGCCCGGCCCGGTGCGCTCGCAGACCACCACGGAGATCGGACCGGCACTCTCCAGCAGGGCCACGGTGTCCGTCCCGGTCCCGCCGTCGACCACGGCGAAGCCCCCGCCCACGAGGAGGCGCTCCAGCAGCGTCCGGAGCGTACGGTCCTTCGCCACGAGGAGGATCTTGTCCGGGGAATCGCTGCTCATGGTGTCCTTTTTCCATCCGGTGCCCGCCCGTCACAGAGCCGACCTCGTGACTTTTGCCCGCCGTAGCCCACACAGAGCGTACGGGTCCTTGCATGCCCGGAGTGACGGTGTCTAGCGTCGGGCCATGACCACCGAGCCGCAGCGCTTCGAAATCCTGTTGGTGCCCGAGCACGTGAAGAACCGGCCCGGCGCGCCGCAGGCGGACCACCCCTTGAGATCGGCCGTGGTCGAGGCGACCGGCACCAACGGCGCCTCCGGCTACCCCCACTACACCGGGGAGGGAATGGAGGCCGACATCGACCCGGTCACGCGTACGGTCGAGGCCGTGCTCGTCGACGGTTCGGAGCTGGACCCGGGCATGACGGCGCTCATCGCCCCCGAGCCCCGCACGGGCACGCGCCGGCGGAAGTAGGGCCCGTCGGCGGTGGAGCCGGCCGGCGCGGATGCGGGGACGCCGGGGCTGGCGGACCCTGGACCCATGTCACAGGAGCAGCCCGGGCCTCGCTGGCGGACGCCCCCGCCGCCGAAGCACAGCACAGGAAGGATCCTCGCCTTCTCATGCCTCGGAGTGATCCTCCTGCTCGTGCTGCTCGCCCTCGTGATCCTGCTCGTCGGAGCGGGCTGACCGCGCGGGGGCGGGCACCCGTCCCGGACCGGGGCGGGGCGGTGAGCAGGCGGCGCGACGCGGCCCGGCCCGGCCCCCGCGGTGCGGGGACCGGGCCGGACTTCAGGCGGTCAGGTGGGCGTCAGCTCACCTGGACGGTGACGTCGTCCACGACGAAGGAGGTCTGCAGTGACTGGTCCTCCACGCCGTTGAACTTCAGGGTGACGGTCTGGCCGGCGAACCGCGAGAGGTCGTAGGACTTCTCGACGTAGCCGGAGTTCGCGTCCAGATTGGAGAGGGTCGCCAGGGTCTGGCCGCCCACCGAGACGGTGAACCGGTCGTAGACGACGCTCTCGTTCTCGTCCGTGTCGATGTGCAGGAAGAAGGCGAGCCGGTACGAGGAGCAGCCCGACGGAACGGTCAGCGACTGCGAGGCGCTGTCCGTGTGGGTGGACCCGTACCCGTTCAGCCACGCCTTGTAGCTGCCGCCGTGCGGGGCCTGGCCGGACTGGTTGGTGATGACGCCCGCCGTGGCGGTCCAGGGGCTGGCGCCGTTCTCGAAGCCGCCGTTGGCCACGAGCTGGCGCGGGGTGCAGCCGCCGGTCCCGGTGACGGTCAGCGTGTAGGTGGTGGAGTGGCTGACGGTTCCGGCGCCGGTGACCGTCAGGGTGTAGGTGCCGGGGACGGTGCTCGCGCCGACCTGGACGGACAGGGTCGAGGAGCTGCCCGACTGGACGGACGTCGGGCTGAGGGTGGCGCTCACGCCGGCCGGCGCGCCGGAGACGGACAGGGCCACCGTCTGCGCGGCGCCGCTCACGGTCTGGGTGTTCACCGTGGCGGAGGTGGAGCCGCCCGGAGCCGCGGTGCCCGCGGACGGGCTGGTGCTGAGGGAGAAGTCCTGCGCGGGCGTCTCACCGCCGACGGCCTGCTTCCAGACGGCGTACGCGACACCGTCGGCGCTGCGGTCCAGCACTGTCGCGTTGATGTTGTTCGTGGTGTCGCAGGCGCTGTGATAGCAGGAGTCGTAGGCGGAATTCGCCGTGCCGCCCCACTTGGTGGCCTGCGCCGAGGTCTTGCGGGCGCTGGCGCCCGCCGCGTAGCCGGAGGTGGGGATGCCGGCCTGCTGGAAGGAGTAGTCGTCGCTGCGGCCCTGGCCTTCGGTGTTCTCCTCGGGCGCCAGGTTCAGCGAGGTCCAGTACGCCTTGAGCGGTGCGGCGGTGGTGGAGTTGACGTTGTTGATGAAGTAGCCGCCGTTGGGGGAGCCGACCATGTCGAAGTTGTAGTAGCCCTTGACGGCTGCGCGCTGGGCGCTGCTCAGCTGATTGACGTAGAACTCCGAGCCGTTGAGGCCCTGTTCCTCATCGGTCCACCAGGCGAAGCGGACGTGCTTGGTCATGGTGGGGTTCTTCTGGGCGAGGACCAGCGCGTTCTCCAGCAGGGTCGCGGAGCCCGAGCCGTTGTCGTTGATGCCGGGACCGGCCGAGACGCCGTCGAGGTGGGCGCCGAACATGACGACCTGGTCGGCGGGGCCGCCCGGCCAGTCGGCGATCAGGTTGTTCGACGGGTAGGTGCAGGAGGAGCAGTTCTGCTCGGTGACCGTGTATCCGGCGGCCTGCAGCTTGCCCTTCACGTACGCCAGCGACTGGGTGTAGCCGGCGCTGCCCGCCCTGCGGTGGCCGCCGTTCTGGGAGGCGATGGTGTTGAACTGGGTCAGGTGCGCCTGCACGTTGGCGACACTGATGTCCGGCGGGTCGTTGGGAGGCTGGGTCCCGCCGACGTTGAGCGCGTAGTCGACGGTGTGGGAGAGGGTGCTCCCCTGCCCCTTGACGACGACGGTGGACGCGCCGGGCGCCGCGTTGGCGGTGGCGGTCAGGGTCAGAACCGAGGACTGGCCGGACTGCACGGTGGCCGGGCTGAAGGAAGCGCTCACCCCGGCCGGCAGGCCGGAGGCGGTCAGCGTCACCGACTGCGCGGTGCCGGTCGTGACGGTGGTGCCGACGGTGGTGGTGACCGTACCGCCCTGCTGGACGGTGCCCGAGGACGGGTTCAGTGCCATCGAGAAGTCGTTGTTCTGGCCGCTCGGCGTACAGGTCGGGTCCGCGGTCTGGGCGGGCACCGTGATGGCGTCCCAGGCGGCCTTGGTCTTGTTGAAGAGCTCACACGTGGTGTCGAGCGACTTCGCGGAACTCAGCGTCGCCGTCCGGTACTTCTTGTAGGACATGCTGCTGGTCTTGAGCAGCATCCCCCCGTAGAAGACCTTGCCGGCGTTCTGCGCGCCCATACCTGTCAGCGTGGACTGGTTGCAGGTGGGGCTGCTGGGCTTGCCGCCGCCCGGGTTGGTGCCCTCGGCGAGCAGGTAGAACCAGTGGTTCAGCGGGCCCGCGGCCTTGTGCACCTCGGTGCCGGGTATCGCCGAGCTGTAGCAGGCAGGGTCGTTGTTGACGGCCGGCGGGTTGTACATGTTGCGGATCGGGCCCCGGCCCTGGAGGTTGATGACCTCGCCGACCGTGTAGTCCGGGGTGTCGTACGGGGAGGGCTCGTTGATGTACGCCTCGGTCAGCGCGCCGAAGATGTCACCGGTGGCCTCCCCGAGACCGGCCTCCTGGCCGCTCGTGCCGCCGGGGGTGTTGCTGTCGATGGCGTGCCCGTATTCGTGGGCCACCACGTCCACGCCGGCGATCCACTCATTGGCGCTGTTGTGCCCGATGGTGACCGAGCTGCCGTCCCAGTAGGCGTTGAGGTCGCTCAGCCCGACCTTCCCCGGGAAGCTGCGCCCGTTGCCGCTGACTCCGTTGCGGCCCAGCCACTGGCCGAGCATGTCCCACTGCTTCTGCGCGGCGAACATGAGGTCCACGCAGCCGGTCTCTTTGCTGGTCGGGTTGCCGGTGCCCCAGGAGTCGGACGACTTCGTGAAGACCGTGCCGGTGCTGTAGTCCGCGCAGCTCAGGCCGGTCCGGATCGGGTCGCGCAGCGTGTACGTGGAACCCGAGTTGGTGGTGTCGATGGTGATCGGGCCCGGCCCGTTCCACTTGCTGTTGCCGGAGCCGGCGACCACGTCGTCGTAGCTGTCGACGAACGAGCCGCTGCGCGCGTCCACGAACACGTGCAGCTTGCTGGGTGCCGTGCTGGTCCGGCCGGACAGGACGGTCTCCCAGGCCAGCAGCGGCTTGTCGTCCTTCAGCCGGACGACGAGCCGGCTGCTCTCGACCTTGTCGACCGCGGCCAGTTTCGCCCGAGACGTGGCCTCGGCGTCCTTCGCGGTGACCGAGGGCCGGGTCGCCACGTCGATCCGTACGGAGGAGGCCGACTGGAGGGCGCGTATCTTGCCGGCGCCGTCCGCGAGCACGACCGCGTCGCCGCCGACGACCGGCAGGCCGCGGTAGCTGCGCTCGTACGCGACGGAGTAGAGGTCCTTCACCCAGGGGGTGACCAGGCGTCGTTCGTACCGCTCCTGCGAGGAGTTGACCAGGGAGTCGAGACCGCTGGCGACGGCCTGGTCCGCGGCGGCGACCGCGCGTGCGGCCGGTGTGTCCTGCGGGGACGGTGTGGGCTGCTGCGCAGCCGATGCCGTCCCGGCCAGGGTTCCGGCGAGGCTCGCGGTCAGCGCCATCGCTGCCACGGCCGCCGTCCATCTGGTGGGCTGCAACGTCCACTCCGATCGTGGGGGTGGGTGGGGGGTGTGCGTGCACGTTCGCGGCCGAGTATGAGCGTGTACATGACGGGATTGGGACATCCCGGCGGGCATAAGGTCCGCGTTATGGTGCGGTGGCGGCGCGCTGCGTACTCTGCCCGGATGCAGCTGGAGTTGAGGCATCTGCAAGCCGTCTGCCGGATCGCCGAGGCGGGCAGTCTGGGGGGAGCGGCGCGGCGCCTCGGGGTGTCCCAGCCCGCGCTCTCCGCCCAGTTGCGCCGCATAGAGCGGGTCACGGGCGGGGAGTTGTTCGTGAGGGGCCGGAGCGGGGTGGAGCCCACGGCGCTGGGGCAGTTCGTGCTCGCCAAGGCGCGCCGGGTGCTCAGCGAGATGGATGCGCTGGGCGCGGAGGCGCGGGCCATCGACACCGGTACCCCGCTGCGGCTGGGCTGCATCCTGCTCGTGCTGATCGACGGACTGCTGGCGCAGAGCGACCTGTTCATGTCCGGCCAGGAGATCGCGGTCGACCTGGAAGACTCGGTGACGGTGCTGGCGCGGATGCTCGGCGCCGGCCGCTACGACGTCATCGTGTACGGCGAGGTCAACGACCACGAGGTGCCGCTCCCCGAGGGGGCCGTGGCCAGGACGCTCATCGCGAAGGAGCCGTTCTGCATCCGGCTGTCGGCGAAGCACCCCCTCGCGGGCGCGGACCGCATCGACCTCGCCGATCTCGCCGGTGAGTCGTGGATGACGCTGGTGGTGGACGACGACGGCGGCCCCGAGGCCCTCGTCGCCGCCTGCGCGAAGGCCGGGTTCAGCCCGTCACTGCGCTACCGGATCACCGACCGCAAGATGCACTACGACCTGATCGCCGCGGGCCGCGCGATCTCGCTGAGCCAGCCCACGGCCCCGGCGGCGGCGGGCACGGTGATGCGTCCGCTCGCCGGGACTCCGGTCACCGGCCGGATCCGCCTCGCCTGGAACCGCTCCGCGGTCTCGGCCGGGCAGGCGGAGCTGCTCTACCGCGCCGCGGCCCGCGCGTACGTGGCCGACGTCGGCAACAACGCCTTCCACAAGGAATGGTGGGACGCCCACCCGGAGGTTCATCCCGCCCTCGACTGACGCCCCGGCACCGTGGCGGGAAGCCCCGCCGTGTTGGAAATGAAAACGATTTCAGATAGCGTCCTTCTGGTTCGGTCCGGTTCAGCCCGTCGACGCCCGGGGACAGCGCCGCGCCCCCGTCCTGCTCCTCGAAGAGCTGCTCACCGGCCCCGAGGTCAGCGTCGAGACCGTCTCCCACGACGGCTCCACCCACGTCGTCGGCGTCACCGACAAGAGCGTCTCAGGCGCGCCCGCCTTCATCGAGACCGGCCCCATGTTCCCGGCCGACCTCGGCACGGAGCGGGCCCGGGAGGCCGCCGAGACCGCCGTACGGGCCGTCGGGGCCTCGGCCTGGACCAGGTCGTCCGCCCGCCACACCGAACTCAAGCTGACGCCGCCGCGCTCGCCGGGCGGGTCCACGGAGTCAACGTCAAACTCGCCAAGTGCGGCGGCGTACGGGCCGCCCTGCGCCTCCACGAGGCCCTGCGCGGCAGCGGCACCGACCTGATGCTCGGCTGCCTCACCGCCAGCTCGCTGGGCATCGCCCCCGCCGTGCACCTCGCCGACCGGGCCCGCTGGGTGGACCTCGACGGCCACCTGCTGCTCGCCGACAACCCGTGGACCGGCATCGGCGGAGCGGACGGCGCCGTGCGCGCCGCGAACCGGGCGAACCGGGCCGGTCTCGGCGTCAGACCAGCCGACGCGCAGGCCGCACGGTGAAGAACCTCGCCGCCGTCCGCGGCTTCCCGCCCGCCGTGCGCCCGCTCCTCCTCAGCCGGCACGGCGGCAGCACGGGCTTCCACCCGCTCGACGTACCGCCGCCATGGACGACGGCCGCATCCTGGCGGAAGACGGCCCTGCCGTGACGGTCAGCGGCGGCTGTTGAGGAACCCGATGGCGACGGCGCCCCACCAGGCCGCCTGCGAGACGGCCGCGGTCGCGGCGCCCCGTACCAGGAGCGTGCGGGTGGCGGGCCGGCCGTCGAGGGCTTCCAGCCGCCGGTGCAGGACGCCCGCCTGCACGCCGTTCAGGGCCAGGAGCAGAACGAGGCCGAGTTTGACGCAAGTGAGGGGAGAGGAGAGGTCGGGGTGGAGGAAGGCACCGCTGGCGATGAGTCCGGCCAGCCCGGCCCAGACCGGAAGGTGCAGGGGGGCGGTGTACTCCACCACCGCGCTCAGCGATTTGCGGCCGCTGAGCCAGAGAACCCCGTAGTAGTCGATCACGAGGACCGCGCCGAACCCGATGACGAGGGAGGCGAGGTGGACGAAGAGGGCCACGGTATGGAGTGCGGCGTCGGCCCGGAGGTGGAGGGCCACCCAGGTGCTGGCGCCCCATCCGGCGCACACGGCCAGCGAGGCCACGGCGGGTGCGCACCACTGCGGGACCCGGAGGAGGTCGGACGGCTGTCCGGGTCTTCGTCGGATCGCGGCGGCGTCAGCGGTGGACATGGTGCTCCCATGGCGGGGGACGTGAGGGCGGGCGCACACCTTGGGCGGCGGGCGAGGTAAGGCTGCCCTAAGCATCGGTTTCCGTCAATGTGAGGCGAGGCGGCCGTCCGCCCCTCGATATGTATGAACGTATTGACTGTATCGATCGATTCACCTTTGAATCCCTCCTCTGTTCGTTTGTTATGTGCGTTCGCTCTTGACGGCGATCGATCGGGGACAAACGATGGTGCCCGTTCACTCCACTCCTTCCGTACGAGGTCCCGTAGGAGCCGTGCCATGTCGCGCACTTCACGTTCGCTCCGGAAAGTCGCCGTCGCCGCCTGCCTCGCCGCCCTGGGACTGCCGGCCACCGTCTGCGGTGACGGCGGCATCCTCTGCCTGCAGCGCTTCTGGCGCTCGGGCCTGACCGCCGGGACGGTGAAGTGACCATGACGACCCGCGTGCCCGTGCCCGTACGCGACGCCCGGCCCCCGGTCGTGGCCGGACGCCCGCGCACCCTCCTGGCCATGGGACCCGCCATCCACCGCGCCCTCCTCGACAGCGCCGCACTGGACCGGCTGCCCCGCGTCGCGGACACCGACACCGCACTGCTCGTCACCGACTACCGGTCCGCCGAGCCGCAGTTGCTCGCCCGCACCGAAGTCCTCTTCACCCACTGGGGCTCCCCGCTGCTCGACGAGGACGCGCTGCGCCGGCTGCCCGCGCTCAAAGCCGTCGTCCACGCCGCCGGTTCCGTCAAGCACCACGTCACCCCGGCCGTCTGGGCGCGGGGCATCACCGTCTCCTCCGCCGCGGCCGCCAACGCCCTGCCCGTCGCCGAATTCACCCTCGCCGCGATCCTGTTCGCGAACAAGCGCGTCCTGGAGAGCTCCCGGCGCTACCGCCACGAGCGGTCGGCGTACGCACTCCTGCCCTACTACGCGGGGCACGGCAACTACCGGCGCACCGTGGGCATCGTCGGCGCCTCCCGGATCGGCCGCCGCGTCATCGAGCTGCTGCGCCCCTTCGACCTCGACGTCCTGCTCTACGACCCGTACGTGGACCCGCAGGAGGCCGCCGGGCTCGGCGTGCGGCCGCTGCCGCTGGACGATCTCGTCTCCCGCAGCGACGTGGTCTCCATTCACGCGCCCGCGATTCCCGAGACGCGGCGCATGTTCGGTGCGGGGCTGCTCGGGCGGCTCCCGGACGGGGCGACCCTCATCAACACCGCACGCGGCTCCCTCGTCGACACCGAGGCCCTCGTCGCCGAGCTGGAGACCGGCCGCATCCACGCCGTCATCGACGTCACCGATCCCGAGGAACTCCCGGCCGACTCACCCCTCTACACCCTGCCCAACGTGCTCCTCACCCCGCACGTCGCGGGCTCGCTCGGCAACGAGCTGACCCGCATGGCGCACTGGGCGATCGACGAGGTGGAGCGCTACGCCCACGGGCAGCCCTTCGCCCACGGCATCGGCCCGGACGAACTGTCCCGTTCCGCCTGAGGGGGCCGTACGGCCCCGGGCACCGCGTACGCGCAGGACCGCACCCCGGGCAGCGGCCGGCTCGCGATCGGCTCGGCCCCGTGCGGCCCGAGGGCCCCTCGACAGCACACGCTGCGTGCACGGCGGACGACGCTCCGGCTAGGCCTCGCGCCGTCGCCCCCCGTCTGACGGGGGCGCGTCACGCCACCCGGGAGCCGGAGGGGCCGGGGCCGAAGTCGCGCTCGAACCCCTCGCGGAAGCCGGGCCGGGCGACCGCCTCGTCGAAGGCGCGGGCGGCCCGGGCGAGAGCGGCCTCGTTCTCCTGGGCGGCGGTCAGCTCGGCCAGGTACGCGCGCAGGCTCAGTCCACGGGCCGCTGCGAGGGCGGCGAGCCGGTCGTGGACATCGGTGTCGACCTCGACTGTGGTGGTGTCAGCCATGGTCCGAGTATGCGCGGTCCGGGACAGCGGCGGGGCGGTTACGGCTTGGGTTACGGGGCAGGCGCGCTGTGCGGCGGGAAGGCCCCGCTGCCCGTTTCGACCGGAGGAGTTGTTTTCGCGTGACTGAGCACGTGTGGAGCTACCGGCCGACCTCGGGCCACCTGGCCGGCACCGACCTCACCGGCTGGAAGGTCGAGGCCACGGACGGCACCATCGGCAAGGTCGACAAGCACAACGAGGAGGTGGGCGACGCCTACCTGGTGGTCGACACCGGTGTCTGGATCTTCGGGAAGGAAGTCCTCATCCCGGCCGGCGCCGTGACCCAGGTCGACCTGGTGAACGAGACGGTCCACCTGGACGCCACCAAGGAACAGATCAAGGCTTCCCCGGAGTTCCACCGGGAGAAGCACCTCGGTGACGCCGCCTACCGCGACGAGGTGTCCACGTACTACGGCATCGGAGGCCCGTACGGCGGTCCGTTCGGCGGTCCCCTCGGCGGTAACCACCGCGCCTGACGCCCCGGCCGCGCCGCCTTCGCGGACACGGCCGGGATGGCGGGACGGGGCTCAGTGGCGGATCCGGAACCTCACAGGGAGCACGTGTTGACGGTGTCGCTCCCGGCCGGGGCCGACGGAACCGTGCGGCTCGGCGGCGGGGTGGCGCCGCCCCGTGCCGTCCACGCGGCCAGCGCGTCGAAGCCCGTCTTCAGACACGGCGACATCGGCCGGACCAGGGACGGGAACGCCTTGTGCAGGCCGTCGGAGTGGGTGCCGTCGGTGATCCGGTAGTAGCGGTGCAGGTCCCCGCGCCCGGAGTCCTCGACCATCTTCGCGTAGACGTCACCGCTCCTGGTGATCGGCAGCAGGGTGTCGAGCGTGCCCTGGAGGGTGAGCAGCGGCTTGCCGATGCGGCCGGTCAGCGACAGCCGCTCCACCGTTCTGTGTACCCGCTGGGGCCGGTCGGCGTAGACGTAGTCCGTGTCGCAGCCCTGTTGAACCCCCGCCGGGCAGAAGGGAGTTCCCGCTTCCCGGTCTCCGTCGTATCCCGGGTCGATCTCCTCGCGCATGACGCGCTGGAGCGAGTCCCACTGGTTGTCGTAGTGGAACTCCCACATCGGTGCGGACTCGGCCGGATACCCGGCGGCCAGCATCTCCTCGAAGGCGCCCGGTTCCCCGGCACGATAACGCGGATAGGCGCGCAGCGCGGCGGGAGCGGTGTCCAGGATGTTGGGGCTGTCGGGGGTGAACAACAGGCCGTGCAGCTCGATTCCGCCCGTGTACAGCTCGGGGCGGTTCTCCAGCTGCCACCGCACCAGGTAGCCGCCGGCCGAGGCGCCCGCCATGTAGGTGGCGGTCGGCATCCGGCCGTAGTGCCGCGAGACGGTGCGCTTGGCGGCCACCGTCAACTGGGCTACCCGGTCGTGCCATTCGGCGACGGCGTCGCCGGGGCGCCGCCCGTCCGTGTAGATCTGCGCACCCGTGTTCCCCTTGTCGGTGGCCGCGTACGCGTACCCCCGCGCGAGCACGTGGTCCGAGATCAGCCGGTCGTTGGCGTACTGCTCGCGCACGCCGGGCGGCCCGGCGACGACGAGACCGCCGTTCCAGTGGTCGGGGAGCCGGATCACGAACTGACTGTCGTGGTTCCAGCCGTGGTTGGTGTTGGTGGTCGAGGAGTCGGGGAAGTAGCCGTCGAGCTGTATCCCCTTGACCCCCGACGGGTTGACCGTCCCGGGCGCCTCGAGCCCGGCCCAGTCGGCCGGGTCGGTGTGCCCGGAGGCCACCGTCCCCGCCGTGGTCAGGTCGGCCAGGCAGGCACCGGCCACATGCTCGGCGCCCGGGACCCGCGCCGTGCACGAGGAGGACTCCGGCGCCGCGCTCGCACTGGTCGAGGCCAGCGTCGCGGCCAGCACCGCCGCGGCGACGGCGGCGACCGGTCGTACGATTCTCATCAGAGGCATTCCTGTCCGCTCAGGTGGATCCGTCTGGATCGGTTGCGGGGTGCCGAAGTCCCGCGGTCCGGCCCCCCGAGGCTAGGAAGACCCCGGCAGCGGGCCCCAGATGCCGAGCGGCCACACCGTCCCGGCGCCCCGTCCGAACGGCACATGACCTTCGGCCAAAGGCGGTCACGACCTTCCCCCGCAGAGGTCGTGCGCCCCCGTCCGCGCGTATCGTTCGGCGCAGTCCGCACCCACGAGAGGGACCGCATGACCGCGCCGCCCACCCCGTCCGGCGGGCCCCCGCGCCCGCTGCCGTGGCTGCCGCCCCTCGTCTACGGGGTCGTCCTGGCCGGCGGGCTCTACGCGGGCGCCGTGGCGCCCGGTCCCGCCGACGTGCCGGTGCTCGGCGGATTCAGCGCCTGCCTGGTACTCCTCGCCGGCCTCGACGGGGTCGAGCGGCTCCGCCACCCGCGGCGCACCCCGGTGCGCCCGGCGCTGCTGCTGCTCCTCGCCCGCCTCGCGCTCTTCGCCGCCGCCGCCGGCCTGGACACGTCCGGTGTGTCGCGGGCGCTGTTCGTACTGGTGCCGCTGACCGCGTACTTCGCCTTCGGCCGCCGGGCCGCGGTCGCCCTCGGCGTGGCGTGCGTCGGCGTGATCCTGGCGGGGAACACCCTGTGGGTCCCCGAGTGGTACTTGCGGCCCGGCACCGTCACCGACCTGCTGATGTCCGGGCTCGGCCTCGTACTGGCCGTTTCGATGGCCGCGGTTGCCATGGGTGAGCAGGAGGCGCGCCTGCGGCTCGAACACACCCTGGAGGAACTGCGCGACTCACACACGCAGCTGACCGAGTACGCGGCCCGCGTCGCCCAGCTCTCCACGGTGCGGGAACGCAACAGGCTCGCCCGCGAGTTCCACGACGGCCTGGGCCACCACCTCACGGCGATAGCCATCCAGCTGGAGAAGGCCTCCGCCTTCCAGGCCACGGACGCGAACGTCGCGCGCAAGGCCGTCGCCGACGCCCGCCGGTCCGCGAACCGCGCCCTCGACGAAGTACGCCGGTCCGTCAGGACGATGCGCGACGAGGACGAGCCCTTCTCCCTGTCCACGGCACTCGCCGACCTGGTGCACCACGTGGACGGCGGGCCGCCCTCGGTCACGCTCAGCCTCGCCGGTGACGAGCACGGCTACCGCGCCGAGGCGCTCACGGCCCTCTACCGCGCGGCCCAGGAGGGGATCACGAACGCCCGCCGGCACGCGGACGCCACCCGGGTCGAGCTGTCGGCGGTGTACGGGGATCACGAGGCCCGGCTGGTCGTCGCCGACGACGGGCGCGGGTTCCCCGCCGACAGCCGTACGCGCCAGAGCGGATTCGGCCTCCGAGGGATGCGTGAACGGCTCGCCCTCCTCGGCGGCCGGGTCCAGGTCGAGGCCGCGGCGGGCCGCGGCACCGTACTGACCGTGACGGTGCCCCGCACGGCCGGACCAGCCGCCGTGCCCGCACAGGAGGCGGTCCGATGACGGCGCGACCGGTGCGCGTACTGGTCGTCGACGATCAGGAACTCGTACGCGAGGGAATCGCCTCCCTGCTCGGCATCCAGCCCGGAATCACCGTCGTCGGCGCCGTCCCGGACGGCCTCCAGGCCGTCGAGGCGGCGGTCGCCGACCGCCCCGACGTGATCCTCATGGACGTCAGGATGCCCGTCATGGACGGGGTCACCGCCGTCGGAGTTCTGGCCGTGCGCGCACCGGACTGCCGGGTGATCATGCTGACGACCTTCGACGACGACGCGTACGTGGTCCAGGCACTGGCGGCGGGCGCCGTCGGCTACCTCCTCAAGAACCTGCCCTCGGCCGAACTGGCCGCGGCCGTACGCCTGGCACACGCCGGCGTGGCCCAGCTCGACGCGACGGTGGCCCGCCGCCTGGCCGCCGGCCTCGCCCGACCGCCGTCCCCGGAGCCCGCGCCGCACGTCCCGCGGGGTCCGGGTCCCGAAGTCCTGACCGCGCGCGAGACCGACGTACTGCGCCTGATCGCCACGGGTTCGACCAACCGCGAGATCGCGGGCCGCCTCTTCCTCAGCGAGGGCACGGTCAAGAACCACATCTCCCGGATGCTGTCCCGCCTGGGCCTGCGCGACCGTACGCACGCCGCCATCTACGCACGCGACCACGGCCTCCTCTAGTGCTGTGACGACAGGGGCTGGACCGTGGCCTGCCGGGCGGGTTCGAGCAGGTTCTCGCGCAGGGCGGCGACGAGGGTGTCGTCCACGCCGAGCAGGTCTGCCGCGTAGTCCCGTACGGACCCGTGTTCGCGGGTCAGAGCCGCCAGGAAGAGGCTCATCACCTCGTGGGGCGCCCTGCCGTATCCCGGCCAGGCGGGCTCCTGGCCGGGGTGGTCGGCCCGCCAGTCCGCGAGCAGCCGGTCGGTCGCGAGCCCGGTGAGGGCGAAGTCCTCGACGATGACGTCCTCGGGGACCCCCAACAGGGCCAGGACCAGCCCCGCCAGCAGGCCGGTGCGGTCCTTGCCGGACGCACAGTGGAAGGCCACCGGCCCGTCCTGGCGGGCGATCACCTCGAGGGCGGCGCGCAGTTCCACCACTCCGTCGTGGGCGACTTCCATGTACCGCTCGGCGAGGTACGGTCCCGTCTCGACGTCCGGGCCGAGGGACGGCTGATCGTAGGGCCTGTGCTCGATGCTCAGGTGGTGGTAGGAGAGTGACGGATGCTCGGGCACCCGCCCCTTCGCGTCGATCTCCCAGGAGTACCGCAGGTCGATGACCGCCTCGACGCCGAGTTCCAGGAAGCGCTCCCAGTCCGGGCCCCGCAGCTTGCCCAGGGAGTCGGCCCGGAACAGCCTGCCCCACCGCACCGAGTGGCTTCCGTCCGCGGTCGGATAGCCGCCCAGATCACGGAAGTTGTGCAGTCGCTCGAAGGATATGTGTCTGTTCACACGCGGACTCTACGTCGTGATCACTCAGCCTGCCCAGCGCCCGCTGAGGAAGGTGACGGCGACCGTGGCGGCCAGCGGGGCGGCGACGCACAGGCAGGCGGTCTGCACCCGGGGCGGCGCAGGCTCCAGGCGGCGAGGCCGATCCACAGCGGCCACCACAGCAGAGTGGAACGGGGGACGGAGGTGTACCAGTAGGAGGTGCCCAGCGCCCACAGGGTGAGGCCGGTGTAGAGGGCCTCGGGCCAGCGGCGGCGGTGTACGAGCAGGGTCAGGAGTACGAGGCCGGCCAGCATGGCCAGGAGTTCGGCCTGCCACATCAGCGCGTAGCCGGTGGGCTGGACGTGATGGAAGGCGGCGTCCCAGGTGTTCGCCCACGTTTCCCACGGCGCGTGGAAGTCCCGGTACCAGCCGCGTTCCTGGGCGTGCTTCCAGGCCGTCCAGTCCCGGGTCCTCGCGCGCAGGTACCAGGTGAAGAGCGCGGGGGCGAGGGCGGGCAGGCACAGCCAGGGGGCCGCGAGCCAGGCGCGCCGGCCGCGCACGGTGAGGGCGAAGTGCAGGACCAGCGCGGCCACGAGGAAGAGCCCGGTGACCCGTACGGAGCAGGCAAGGCAGGCCAGGACCGAGGCCGCCGGCCAGTTCCGGCGCCGGGCCGCCAGCCAGGCGGGCAGGGCCAGGGCCAGGAACAGCGCCTCGGTGTAGCCGGCGGCGAGGAACACGGGGCAGGGCGAGCACGGGAAGAACAGCACCGTACGCCGCCCGGCGTCGCGGTCGGGCAGATGGAGACGGGCGATCCGGGCCAGCGCCAGGACGGCGACGCCGCCCGCGACGAACGAGATCAGCGCTCCGGCCGCCGCCCAGTGCGGGAGGACCGCGTGGACCGCGCGCAGGGTGAGCGGGAAGCCGGGGAGGAAGGCCTCCCTGTTGTCCCAGCCGGCCGTCCAGGGACCGGCCCGGCCGGGGAGTAGCCGTCCCTGGCTATGCGGAGGTAGTGCCACCAGTCCCACTGCTGCCAAGGGGACAGCAGCGAAGGGGGCCGCCGCGCCCCGCCGTCACCGGGGAACAGCCACCGGACGGATTCCGCCGTGGTCCACAGGCCGACGCGGGTCAGCAGAGAGAGCCACAGCACCTCGCGGTCGGCACGGCCCGGGCGCCAGGGGAACGTCCGGCGCGTGCCAGCAGGCCCCAGGTGTACGGGTGGCGGGGCTCGTAGAAGACCTTTTCGGCGGTGCCCCGCTCGACGCACCGGCCGCCGTACATGACGAGGATG
>NZ_JBEZLW010000075.1:0-17845 GCF_040652395.1 Streptomyces sp. NPDC048269 | reverse complement strand
ACGGGGCTATCCAAGACGGCTCCGACGCCGTGATCACACCAGCCACAGCAAGATCATCTCACCTGTGACCAGCAGTTACGGGACAACCCTTAGGCGATCTTGCTCTCGCCCAACCCCCCTGGCGAAACTGAACGCAAGCAGCCACTTCTCAGCGGCCGCGACCGTGACACCCTCGTCAAGTCCTCCTGGGCCCGACGCGGACACACACGGAACACCGAGGGCCCCTGTTACCGGCAGGGGCCCTCTTCCACCCACGCTCCGCAACCCCACGACAGCGCTCCGAACAGCCTCCGGAACCCAGCGATCGTACTGACCACACATGCCCCCGGCACGCTCAAAGGCCAAACACGGACGGGTGGCCGAGCCTGGGCCAGTGCGAACACCCAGGGCACACCGGCCGGATGACCGAGCGACGGCGCTGGGCACCGGCCCCCGCCCAGCCACCGACACCCCGGCCACGCCCGGCCCACGGGCCCGTCTGGCGGCCGAGCTGGCCCCGGCCGCCGGGGCCACCGCCCCGGCCGAGCAGTCCGCAGCCGCGCCCGGCCGGCGCCGACTGGGCCCCGGAAGCGCAGCGGTCGGCCACTGACCGGCCATCAACCGCCGAGACCGGAGCCGTCCGGGGTTCGGACAACTGGCTTCGTTGATCTCCAGGAGCAGCGTTTCTCGATGGGTTCCGGAGTCAGTTGGTGATCACCCGGTTCGTGAATGTCGAGCAGAAGTGACGGCGTTGTCGTAGGCCGGCGAGAAAAGGGGAAGGCGGGAGCCAACAGCCGTTGGCAGGATGTCCGCGCTCAACACCTGATGAGAAGGGACCCGACGGCCATGGCTCGTGCCATCACTTTGATCCGCTCCACATCCCTGTCCGACGTTGCCGAGTACGCCTACGCGGCCACGGCGGCCGCCGAGTCACGCTTGATCTTCCTCGCCGGGGCGTGTCCCCTGAACGACGACGGCTCCACGGCAGCGATCGGGGACTACGCAGGCCAGGCAGTGAAAGCCATCGAGAACATGCAGGCTGCTCTCACTGCCTCGGGTGCGTCACTCCAGGACGTCATCAGGGCTGGCCGGTGCGTCGTCGAGGAAGACGTGCTTGGCCTCGCCGATCTTGTTCCCGTCGGTGTCGTAGACCGGGTGGTCCGGGACGGCCGAGATCTGCTCTCGGGTGATCATGTGCGTTCTCCTTCGGGTTCCGGTGGGCGGCACGTTTTGCACTCTTTTGGGCGCCTACCCGCGCGGCCCGGACCACGCGTTCCTCGGCATTGAGAGGGGAGTGGAGGCATGGGCTGCGTTGGTGTGGAAAGCCGCCAGGTATGCCCATCTCACCGAAGCCAGAGCGCGGAGACGACCACGACCGTTTGCACGCGGACCGGGACAACAGTGCGGGTCCGGATGAGCAGGTGGAGGAGCGGGCACCGGACCAGCTCAGCGAACTGCCCAAACGGTCCTGGATGGCGGTGCTGCGCGGCACTTTCAAGGAGTTCAAGGACGACGAGCTCGCCGACCGGGCCGCTGCGCTGACCTACTACGGGGTGCTGGCCCTCTTCCCGGCCCTGCTGGTCTTGGTGTCCTTGCTGGGTATCGCCGGGGAGTCTGCGACCAAGCAGGTCCTGGACAACCTGCAAAAGCTCACCCCTGGCTCGGCGCGTGATGTGATCAGCGGCGCGGTGCAGCAGTTGCAGGGTAATGCCGGTGTGGGCTCGCTCGTGGCGATCGTGGGCCTGGCCGTCGCGGTGTGGTCCGCCTCCGGGTACGTGGCCGCCTTCATCCGTACCTCCAACGCCGTCTACGACATGCCCGAGGGCCGCCCCGTCTGGAAGGTCCTGCCGCTGCGCCTGGGCCTGACCATCGTGCTGATGATCCTCGCCGTCGCCAGCGCGCTGATTGTGATCTTCACCGGCGGCCTGGCCCGGCAGGCAGGCGCCGCCCTGGGGGTCGGTGACACTGCGATGACGGTGTGGTCGATCGCGAAGTGGCCGGTCCTGGTTCTCCTGGTCACGGTCATGATCGCGCTGTTGTACTGGGCTGCTCCGAACGCCAAGGGACGCGGGTTCAAGTGGGTGACCCCGGGCAGTTTCCTGGCGCTGCTGATCTGGATGATCGCCTCGGCAGGCTTCGCGTTCTACGTCGCGAACTTCGCCTCCTACAACAAGACGTACGGCACCCTCGCCGGGGTGATCGTCTTCCTGGTGTGGTTGTGGATCACCAATATCGCGATCCTCCTGGGGCTGGAGTTCGACGCGGAGATGGCCCGCCAGCGGGCGGTCGCCGGCGGACACCCCGAGGACGAGGAGCCCTATGTCCCGCCGCGTGACACGCGGAAGTGGAGTGACGAGGACCGCCGCCGGATGGAGTGATCACGGTCTGAACGGCGGTGGTGGGGGAAGCTGCTGACCATGAGGCTTCTTGCGTCCCTGCGGGCGGGCGAGAACGGGCTGACAAAGCGTATGGCGTCCTGGGATTCGGTCTGGGCGCGTGGCCTGCTGCCGTCGGTGGAGGATGCGGCCGAGCATACGAAGCTGTGGTGGGCTGCCGCCGTCGTCATGGCGGCCGGGGGCGGATGGAGGGGCCGCAGGGCCGCGGTGGCGGGCGTGGCGGGGATGGCGGTGGCGCAGGTGCTCTCCAACGGGGTGGCGAAGCAGCTGGTCGAGCGCCGCAGGCTCCCGAAGGAGTGGTTCCCCCACGAGGACGTCGAGGAGCGGCCCGACAGCTCCTCGTTCCCCTCCGGGCACACCGCCGCGGCCGTCGCGTTCACTGCCGCCGTCGCTCCGAGCTGGCCGTGGGCGGGCGCCGCGTGCGCCGTGCCCACGGTTTTGGTGGCGATCGAGCGGGTGCACAGCGGCGCGCACTACCCCTCCGACGTCGCCGCTGGAGCTGCCATCGGGCTGGCGGCGGCCGCTGCGGTGCGGGCCGCGCCGCGCCTGCTGCTGCGCCACTTCGGGTGAAGCGCCGACCATGTGGCGCGGGTGCCCGGCTGGCTACCGGGTGGGCGCGCCACTGTCAGCAGGTGCACCACCGGGACCAAAACGGGACAGCTGAGCGGCGCGGCGCCGCCCCCGCCATGCGGATGGCGGCCATCGTGCAGACATCGAGGGTTATCCGTTGCGAGCAGCACGAGGAAGGCAAGGTGAAGACTCGTGAGCAGCGCTGATCGGCAAGCCCACGACTCCGAGGAATCGGTGGGTGCGCTGGTGACCCGTGCATCGCAGCAGCTGTCGGAGCTGGTGCGGGAAGAGATGCAGCTGGCCCGGGCGGAGGTGACCGAGAAGGGCAAGCGGTTCGGGTCGGCGGAGGCCTCTTCGGCGGGGCCGGCCTGGTCGGTTTCCTGGCCGCGCAAGCCCTGACGGGCGCCGTTATCGCCGCCGTGGCGCTGCTGCTCCCAGTGTGGGCTGCGGCCCTGGTCGTCGCCGCCGTGCTGGCAGCGGTCGCCGCCGTCATGGCGGTGGCCGGGAAGAAGCAGATCGCGAAGGCCGGCCCGCCCGCGCCGGAGCAGACCATCGACAGCGTCAAGGCCGACGTGGCCGAGATCAAGGAGAAGACCCAGCGATGACCAGCCAGTCCCCCGGCGAAGAGTCAGCGCCCACACCTGAGGAGCTGCGCGAGCAGGTCGAGCACACCCGCGAGGAACTCGGTCAGACCGTCGAGGCGCTGGCTGGCAAGGCCGACGTCAAGGCCAGGGCGCACGAGCAGGCCGCCGCCGTGAAGGAGCAAGCGGCCGGGAAGGCCGCACAGGTCACCGGCCAGATCCGCGACAAGGCGGAGCAGGCCAGGCAGCTGCTGAAGGACAAGACCCCCGACCCGGTCCTCGACAAAGCTGCCCACGCCGCAGCGCAGCTCCGCGAAACTGCGTCCCGTGCCGGACACCTCGCCGCGGACAAGACCCCCGACCCGGTACGGGAGAAGACCGGCCAGCTGGCGGCCACGGCACGCGCGAAGCGCACCCCGCTGCTCGCCGCCGCCGCCTTCCTGGTTGTCTTCCTGCTCGTCCGGCGCAGCCGGAGGCGTCGATGAAGGCATCCAAGATCGCCTACAAGCCGGTCGGTATGGTCCTGGGCGCCGTCAGCGGAATGCTCGCCGGCGTGGCCTTCAAGCAGGTGTGGAAGATGATCGGGAACGAGGAGGACGCGCCCGACGCGACCGACGAAGACCGTAGCTGGCAGGAGATCCTCTTCGCCGCAGCCCTCCAAGGGGCGATCTTCGCCCTCGTCAAGGCCGCCGTCGACCGGGCAGGCGCAACCGCTACCAGACGCCTGACGGGCACCTGGCCCGGCTGACCTGACCGAGGCGGCGCCCGCCGCAAAGACCGGCGCCCGACCGCCCTCGTCGCCTGCCTGAATTCGTGGGAGGAAACCGTGGCTGCGCATCCAGCACTGCATGCCCTCTCCGCTGCCGCGCTCACCGCGGCCATCCTCGCGGCCCGATGGTGGGCGACACGCTCGGCCCGCGACGCCCGGTACAGCGCCAGCACCGCGCGACCAGGGCGCCGTGCAGCACCGGCAACCACCCGCGCCGACGCCGCGCACGAACGTGTGGCCGAGCTGCACCCCGAGCTCCTCGACCCGGCACTGCGCGACACCGACGCCCTCCTCGACCAGTACTGGAGCAAGCTCGCCTCCCTCTACCCGAACCGTGACGGCCAGCGCCACTAGCGCAGATCAAGGCACAGCCGATGTCAAAACGGTCACCCGCCCGCCACATCGACCGGCCCGCGTGTTGGACCGGCATGAAGCAGAGAACCGTTTCACCTCCGCAGCGGTCCGGATCCTCCAGCCCCCGGGAGGGGTTCGGGAGGGTGAACGACACGCCGAGGCCGGCGAGACCGTGGAGAAGGCCGAACCCCCCGCCGAGCCCACCGGCGTCGTCGACCTCATGGAGGCTGCGCGCCAACGTCGAGCGCGCCGGAAGCCCGAAGACGACGGGCGGAAAGGCCACGGCCTCCGGGAAGACCACGGCCGGGAAGAAGCTGGCCGCGAAGAAGCGGATCCGCTCAGGACCTGAGCGGCCTGTCGAAGGCAGACCTCTACAAGAAGGCGGCAGCCGCCAACATCCCCGGCCGCTCGAACATGACTCGCGACGACCTAATGAATGCACTGTCCCGAACATGACCCGGGAAGGTCACGACGAGCACGGCCTGCCCGCCTCTGCACAGCGCGATGAAGCGTCGAAAACAGACGGAAAGGCTTGCCGCGCTCCGCGCGAGCGGTCACCTCATGGTGGACGGCGTTCCTCTTCCAAGGTCCGGAACGCCCTCACCTGAATCCGCCAGAGCACTGGCCGTGCCGCAGGCGGGCGGATCATCGCCCGGCCACAGGCCGAGCAGGTCGAGCAACCGCGCGAGGTCGGCGCGATCGATGGCACGGTCGGCGACCGCCCGTCGCGCGGCGTCCCGGTCCACGGACCCCACCGGTGACAGCAGGGTCGATACCTCCGCGGAGGAGAAGGGGTCTTTCATGGCGTGATGCCACCACAGGCCACATCACCTGGCAGGGTGTACTGCTCCAACCGGCCTTGACCCGGCTCCGCAAGCGGGAGGCGGCAAAGCGGCAGCAGGGGGTCCGTTGGCCGTGGATTGTCTGTTCTCCCATCCTCCATCCATGATCCCCTTGATCCCTTGAGGACCACGGGGGGAAGCAATAGACAAGGCGCGGCTGTTCCAGGACGGGCTCGTAGGTGCGAGGGTCTATGCCCACGAGATTGCTGATGAGCCCTGGTGGTGTTGAGCGACGCTGAAGATGAGCATGAAGGCGACGTGCTGGTTGTCGATGGGATGGGATGAAACGACCCCGGCGGCCGTCAGGCCGCCGGGGTCGTCGTGAACACGGTGTCGGCTTCGTGCTCACTCTGTCGCGTGGGTCTCGGTGATGGCGGCGCGGGTGGAGGACTCGTCGACGATGCCTTTCTCTTCGGTGAAGGCGGCGATGAGTGACTGCCAGGCGATGTTGTTTACCGATCGGGGCAGGCCGCGGCTGGTGAGGTGGATGAGCTCGACGGCGTCGTCGGAGAACAGGGTGTCCTCGCGTCCGGCGATCGTGAGGTGGTGCTTGATGTAGCTGGCGGTCTCCTCCTTCGTCATCGTGGGCATCTGGTAGCTGATCGAGATCCGCTGGTCCAGGGCCGCCAGGACGCCGTGCTTCATGCGTTTGCGCAGGGTGGGCTGGCCGATCAGCAACACCGCGAACGGCGTCGTGGAGTCCATGTCGTAGTTGGTGAGCATCCGGATTGCGTCCAGCTCCTGGTGGTCGAGCAGGTGCGACTCGTCGATCACCACGGCCGGCGTCCTTCCCCGCTCGTCGACCTCCGCAGCCAGAGCGGCGGACGCCTGAGTGGCGAGAGCGGCCAGGTGGAACTTGGGCGTCCCGCCCAGGCTGGTGACGATCCGGTCATAGAGGCCGCGCATGCCGACCTTGGGGTTCGGCTGGTAGATCACCGTGAACCGGGCCGGATCGAGTGAAGCGACGGCCCCTTTGAGGGCGACCGTTTTGCCGGATCCGACCTCGCCGGTGACCACGCCGATCGCCCGGTTGTTGATGCACCACGCGATGCGGGCGGCGGCCTCCCGGTGGGAGTGGTGTTGGTGGAGCATGGAAGGGGCCAGGTTGCGGCCGAAGGGGACACGGGTGAAACCGAAGTACCCCTGAACGCGGTCGATCATCGAGCTCCCCGCCCGTCGTCCATCAGGGACGAGTAGTTGATGCCCTTCGCGGTGTTCGCCGTGTGCGTCTCGTCGAGGATCTTCAGGTAGTCGATTCCAGTCGGCGGGGCCGACTCCGGAGGTGTCTCCGGCCTCGCCTTCGGATGGGTGTGCCGGCCCACCCGGTGCGGGACCGCCTTGCCCGCCGCCTTCCCCGAGGTCCTCACCTCGATCTCGGTCAGGTCGAACGGGTCGAAGACCAGCTCGACCTTCATCCCGGCCAGCATCGGGTCGACCTCGTAGCTGTTGCTGTGCAGGCTGACCGTCGCGGTCTTCGTCACGGTCCGGAACTCCGACCACAGAAACGCCTCCCGAAGATCAGCGGGGCTGGGCAGCGGCAGCGGCCGGGGAATCGAACCCAGCCACCGTTCAATCGGAGGCTGCCCCGTCTCCGAGTGCACCGTGCGGTGATAAACCGTCTCCACCCACGCGGTGAAAAGCCTGTTCAACTCTGCGAGATGCTCAATCTGACCGACACGTTCGTGATCGAGCTCGACCAGGAACTGATCACGGACGGTGTGGAAGAACCGTTCGATTTTCCCTCGGCCCTGAGGCCGTCCCGGCTTGGAATGGGTGAGGCGGATGGCCAGCGACGCGCATGCTCGCAGGAGCCACGTGTCCACGAACTCCGACCCGTTGTCGACGTAGATCGACTCCGGGACCCCACGGGCAGACAGCGCCGGCCGCAGGGCGGCTGCCAGGCGGACGGTGTCCTCGGCGAACCCGAACCGGTGGCCCACGATCGCCCGGCTGTGATCGTCGATGAACGCGAACAGATACGTCTTGCGGCCGCAGATCTTCGGTCCGTGGAGGGCGTCGCCGGTCCACAGCTCGTTGCCGCGGGTGGCCTCGAACCGGCCGAACACGCTCTTCTCGCCGCTGGCGCCGGTCAGGCCGGCGTCCGCGAAGTGCCGCTGCAGCGTCCGGTCGGTCGGCGACCACCCCTGTGTCGTCCGCAGGATCCGTTGGATCTGCGCGGCCGTGCGGGCGGGGTTCTCCTTCTTCAACGCGGCCGCCAGGTCCAGCACCTCCACCGGGGTCCGCGGGGTCACCTGCCGCTGGGCCGGCACCAGCGCGGGAAACCCGCCCGCACGGTAGTGGCGGGCCCAGCGGTCCAGCGTGCCGCGGGTCACCTTGACCTGCCGGCCGAACGGGTCGGTGTGCTCCTTCGCGGCCAGTTCGCGGGCGAGTTTCCCGCGCTGGCGTGTCGTGATTTTCGTGTCGATCAGGTCCTGGATCAGGCCGTAGCGGAACAGGCCCACCTGCCGGGCCCGCTCCGCCCGGCGACGGTCCTCGTCCTCACTCGGTGACATAGGCAACCCACCTCGCGTCTCGAACAGAGCCCGCCGCTTCACCGGCGGACACGATCAAGACTTCCGGCACCCTCCGATCCCGCCCAGGGGCGGCCTGTGTTGATCAAATAGGAGAAGAAGACGAGGTCAGCAGCCTGCCGCCTATCGCCCGGCCAGCGAACTCCCACCGCGACACCGTGAGCATCCCAGGCCACTTCGTTGAGGCCGCCCGATGGGCGGCCGCGACTGCCGAGACGGCATCAGCGAACGTCGAAGGCGCCGCATCTGGCATCACCGGGTCGTCCGCGAGCGCGACCAGAGCCACGGTGAAGTGTCGGCGTACTGCCTCCGCCCGTCCGGCGAACGCCCGCAGCCACCCACGGACCGTGCCCTCAGCCAGGCCCAAGTGGGCGGCGACCTGGCGGTGCCCCATGCCCAGAGCGGCAATCTCCAGTCCGGCCCCGATCACGACGGCCGCACCCGCCCGCCGCGGCCAGAACACCTCCGCCAAGAGCACGTGGGTGACCTTGCAGCCCGAGCAGCGCGTACGGCGCGGCCGCAGAAGCAGCCCTGCACCCAGATCGCCCCGGATCGACCGCGGCCGGCCGTGACCCCACGGCGCGAGAACCGCCCCACAGGCCGGACAAGTCAGCCGGCCCTGCCGAAGCTGACGCTCCACCAACAGCCCGTCCGAGTCGACAACCAGCACCGACACCTCCACCTGACCTGCAACGATCAGCCGGAACCTCTCCAAACGGACCACCGGTCATGCGCGATTCGCCCGATCACCTGTCTGCCTTGTTTGGTTTGCTGTGCTCCCACGGACCAGGGCGAGACATAATCCGCTTCGTCTGGATGGTGCGAGCTTGGACAATGGAAGAGCTGGAAGTAGCGACTCTCCAAGATCGAAGCAGGTTGCTGAGCCAATGACTCAAACGCCATCCACCGTGCAGATGGTCACCTTTGCGGCCTGGCGGGACGACGCCCTTCACCCGGGACGCCCGGCTGATCGCCGCTATGTCACCCTGGCCGAGCTTCTGATCCGACTGGGAAGTAACGGACTCGGGCTGACATGGAAAGCCCAGATGTTCGACGAGCAGCCGCACCCGGCGTTCGCTCAGATGATGAAGGCTTCAGCAGGCACCGGAATCCCCACCCTTGAGCTGCTGGCCATGGACGCGCCCTATCTGCAGGCGGTCAATGGAGACTTCGAGGGCTATGCGGGCAACGAACTCGTACTGACCCTGCGGGAGTTCGACAGTTCCAGCTGGGATGTCCGCACGGCCGACGCGTGGGTGCTGAGTGAGATCCAACGGCGTTACCCCGACGCCAGGCCAATGACCTCAGACGAATGGGACTCCACGAACTGATTCTCTGAGGATGGAGCCACGCAGCCGTCGGCCCCGTCTGCCAGCTATGCCTGAGTTCTTCGTGCTCACGGTGTCGTCGCATACGAAGCAACCATCAGAGTCCAGACACCGACACGGCCTGTGCACAACAAGAGTGTCGCCGTCACCCCTCTGCATCACCACGCAGAGTGTCGTCTAACAGGTGGCGCCGTGAGAAGGTCCCGCTGGTCTGTCTGCTCTGCACGACACCGGTGGTGTCGCAGCGGGCCCCGGTGGGCCGCGCCCGCAGGAACGCACTGTTCCGGCTGGCGGCAGGCCGAACCCACGAGGATGACTGCCCTCTCAACCCGACCGAGGTCCAGCAGAAGATTGCGCGTGGCTCCCAGGGCGTTGCCGTCATCAGCGGAGATGAGCTGCACCTCTTGCTACCCGGAGACTTGACCCAGATCGATATTCCGACCGGTGTCGACGACGACTCTGCTGCGGCCGGCGGCCACATCGGGGTGGACATCGCCACGGTACGGCCGCTGCTGCCCCCACTGATCAACAGTGCAGTGGTCATCGCCCGCTTCCTGCAGAAGCACGATTTCGACCCCGCGGTGGTCGACCGGTTCAAGGTGCGCCGCCCGGGCAAGAACACGGCGGTGGCCTGGAGCGAGTTCTGCCACGGCCCGTCACCCGACGACCATGCCGCGCTGTACAGGGGCCTGACCACCGGTCCCAAGCCCACCCATCCTGTCGCCCTGTACGGCCGCGTCACCTCCATCAGCAACGACAGCCGCCACACGCCCGTCCTGCGCCTCGCCGAAGCGAACGGCTTCACCGTACGCATCCGCTCCGACCACCCCAGCCTTCTCGCACCGCTCACCGTCGGCGACTACGTCCTGGCTGTCGGCCCCTGGAAGGTCTGGACCCCGGACCGGGGCAGGCCAGAACTGCAGATGTTCGCCGAAGAACACTGGCAGCTCGCCCACTGGACCTGCGACGACACCGCCGGCCACAGCGGCCCACCCACCTGCCCGCCACCGCTCTCCGCCGACCAGCGCACCCTGCGCCAGGTCCGGACAGCGGCAGCAGCACCCAAACCCGCGCCGGGACCGACGAACATCACCGCCTCGCCGCCCAGCCGCACCTCCGCGGCTCCCCGGCCGCTGCCGACCACTTTCCCCCCGGCCCCGGTTGTCGTGTGCGGCGGGGAAGACGCTTTTGGCCCATGCCTCTTGTTCATTAACGCGCTTGCTGCCCGCCTCCATATTGATCATGAAGATCGTGAGGGCCGGGCAGTCCGGGGTATGCCAGACCTCGCCGGGTCCGATCCCTATTCGGGTGTTGCCGGCGTCCGGCCAGGCGTGGCAGTCGGTGCAGTCGGTGCGTTCCGTCTCCGGCTTGTCGTTCATCGCGGAGCTCCCTTCGAGTGGAGGCCGAGCCTGCCATCCCGATCAGCTGGGCTGGTGAGCAGGGGTTTCCTCTTCGCAGCACCTCCCTGGAGAAGCCCAGCTGCCGAGCCACTCTCAGCCCGCTGCCGACGCCTCTCGGTCAGGGCAACGCGCGCCGCGTTCCGGCACAGGCTCCTCTTTCAGGAAGTGGCGCAGATCGGTCATCCCGCGCTCCAGCGTGTCCCAGTCGGAGGTGTACGAGGGTGCGTAGCGGTCGAGTTCTATCCCTGTGGACGTTCACGTAATTCCGCAGGCTTCCGTTCACGTAATTCCCCACCTGGTCGGCTGGCGTGGTGCCTGGGCATGAGGGGGCCGTTGGGTGGTCGGCGGCCTCTGGCAGACTTCGTGGCATGGGATTGTTCAAGCGGGTCGGCAAGCCGGAGAGCCCTGCTCAGGGAGTGGATCCGGCCGACCTGAGCACGTTGCTGGTGCAGGGCGAAGACATCATCGACCAGCTGGCTCGGGCGCACGTGTCCTGGGGGCTGGGCTCGGCGGACCGCTGGGGCCTGGACCAGAAGACCGGCCTCATCACGTGGACGTTCCCTGACAAGACCGCGACGGCGCCCGCGCAGATCCTGGCCAGCTTCAGTCCCTCGTCGGGTTCGTGGCTGTGGGCCTGGGCGAACGAGAGCATCCTTCCGGAGATGAGTCGCGACGCCCGGAGGGTTCGGGACTGGGCAGAAGCCCATGGTCACCATGCTCTGGCCCAACCGAAGGTCGACGCCGACGAGCAGGCGGCGGCAACCCTCGCGGCTCTGGCCGTCCGGATCACCAGGGCGACCGGCTTCTATCGCGGCCCGGGAGGTAACTCCGTCGTGATCATCACGTTCGGGCCGGTGACCTTGACCGCTGCGGATGGCAGCACGTCGACCTTCAACATCAATATCGATTAGCGGAACCGGCAGCGCGGTGCCCTGACGGATCGGTCCCTGGCTTTCAGCATGGCAGGCACCGATCCCGGTGATTTGTGGGCAGACCTCCCTATGGGGTCGTCTTTCCGTTCTTGTCGGCGGGGCTCTTGGCCCGCTTGTTCGGGCGGTAGCTGGGGCCGTTCATGATGACCTGATGGCTGGTTTTGATCAGCCGGTCCAGAAGCGACTCGGCGACGACCGGGTTCGGGAAGAGGGGGGTGAACTCCACCTCGGTGCCGCCGCAGCCCGCCGCGATGTCCAGCAGCCGATCCCGCTCCAGCTCCTCGACCGCCAGGCCCTAGCGCAGCTTGGTCGCGGTCCACTCCGCGCCGTATCGGCACAGCAACTCTTCCGAGCCCGACGGTGGCAGTCGCGCGGCGGAGCGCCGGTGACTATCCGAACTCGAACGTAGTGAAATTTGGCGGGATCTGGCGTTCCGCCCGCAGCAGCCAGCGCCCAGGCCATGCGGTCAACCTGCGTCGACGCCACGGGGCAGGAGTGCCGTTTCTCCGGTGAACCGGGCCTCGCCAATCGGGTGACACCACCCCACGGCCCGTATCCGGCAGGAACGTTGCGCGGCTACAACCGTGCCCGTGATGATCACCGTGATGCGTACGGCGGCCGCTCTGGCCCTGGCCGTACTCCCCGTTTCCCTGCCCACCACCGCCCACGCCGCCCCGGCCGTGCCCGAGGTCCTCCCCATCGGTGTCGCGGTCTCCGCGCTCCAAGTTGCCGACGAATCGCGCACCGGCTACCAGCGCGACGCCTTCCGGCACTGGAACACCGGCGACAATCCCACCGAGCGAGGTGCGCGCTGAGCGGCGGCAGCTGGTTCTCCTACTACGACGAGCAGACCGTCACCGTGGCAGGTTCTCTCGACATCGACCACATGGTGCCCCTGGCCGAGGCCTGGGACTCGGGCGCCAGTGCGTGGACCGCGGCGCGGCGTGAGGCGTATGCCAACGACCAGGGCCAGGCCAGCTCGCTGGTCGCGGTGACCGCGCGCTCCAACCAGTCCAAGGCCGACCAGGACCCCGCCGAATGGCTTCCGCCGTCGGCGGACGCCCTGTGCCGCTACGCCTCCGAGTGGACCGCGACCAAGCTCCGGTGGCAGCTGGCCGTCGATCCCGCCGAGCAGGACCGCCTCTACGAACTCGCCGCCGGCTGCGGCGGCGACACCGTCACCTACACCCCCGCCCCCTGAAGGAGAGCCGCCAAGAGCGCTGCCTGACCGCGTTCGCAGTGCGGCACCCGGCCCGCACGAACAAGTCTGTCTGAGGAGAGAACATGTTGGGAATCGCCAAGGCTATGGCCTCGGCTGCCGTCAGTTGTGTACTTGCGGCTGGTCTTGTCGTCGCGGCCGGTACACCGGCCAGCGCCGACCGGTGCCCGTCGAGCAGGTCACCGAAGATCGACGGCGCTCACGCGCAGTGGACTCTCGCGTGCGACATGGGCGACGTGAAAATCTACGGATGGGTCGACGACACCCGCAGGGACGGTAAGTGCGCCGTCGTCCGCATCCGTCCGGCCGCGGGCGAGACCCGCGAGTTCCAGGCGTGCGGGTCCGGCACCCGCGAGACATTCAGCGTGACCTACGACGACCAGAACGTCGCCGAAGTGACGCTACGCCTGCGCTGACATCCGCTGCCCCAGACACCCGAGCGCCTCCCGGGCGCTCGGGTACAGCAGCACCGTGCTGGCGCGGCACGCGCGTACTACGTCGACCCCACCTGGACCGTGTGGGAGGGCATGCCCGGCGTCGAGAGCGTGCGGGACCACCTTCGGACCATCAAGAGTCAAAACGTCTCCGGCCGCCGACGCTCTCTTATGCGCCCTCATGCCGATACAGGTGCACCAACGCGCAGTAGGTGATCGGCGGCCGCCACCGTTCTTACATAGAGGAAGCGCCTGCCATCCCGATCGGCTGGCGGCCAGCGGTCGACGGTGGCCCCGGGTCCGCTCCGTCCCGGAGGGGTCAGCGCTCGGCGTGGAGCACCTCGCCGTGGTCCTTCGTTCAGGTGCGCAGGCGGCGCCGGATGCCGTCCGTCTCGGCCGACAAGGTGATGGTCACGTCGTCCGAGCCGTGGGTTCCGATGAAGCCGCGGAACCGCTTCACCGCAGACGCCTCGGCTTCCCAGGTCCCCTCGACCTTCGGTCCGCCGAGGGTGAAGGTCATCGACACGTGGAAGCGGACCGCCAGCTGCGGCGGTGTGCGCAGCATGGTGTCGTCTACCGTCCGTGGGTGGCCTCGAAGATCTCTACAGCCGTGGCTCCGCACTGCACGAGATCCCGCTGCCGCTGCTCGGCGGAGGTCCGGTCGTAGTGGACGGCTTCCCTGTAGAACTCGCGTGTTCAAGCCCTTCTGAGGGGGTACACGTTGTTCACGTGGGATCTTGCTTGGGTTCCGGATAGATGGGGCCCGTTGCCCGTCGAGGGTGTCCTCGGTGGCTTTATTCACGGGTTGTGGCTCTGGCTCAGGTTCTGTGATCCGTGCACTGTGAGTGACGGGTGAGGTCGTCTGGGCACCTTAGGAAGTTGCCTGGAAACGGCCAGTGGCTGGTGCGGTGTGGCTGACAGTTCGGGTCCGTGGAAGAACTCGTACTCCGGTTGAAGGAACTGTTACTGCCGTCCGTCGGCGATGTCGTGGTGCTGTCGGTGGACGTGAACATCGCGATAGTGCGTGTTGACGTGTGTTGCACTGCGGCGGGTGCCAAGTGCCCGGCGTGCGGAACGTGGTCGAGTCGTGTTCACGGCTCCTACCTGCGTTTTCCCGCCGATGCTCCCAGCGCAGGACGGAGCGTCGTACTGCGGCTGCGAGTCCGGCGGTTCACCTGCCGGAACGCCGAGTGCGGGCGGCGTACGTTCGTGGAACAGATATCGGGGCTGACCCGGAGACATGGGCAGCGGACCGAGCGGCTGCGGTCGACGCTGACCGCGGTCGGCCTAGCACTCGCGGGCCGGGCCGGCGCCCGCCTGACGGGTGCCCTCGGGGTTAAGGTCAGCCGCAGCACGGTGTTGCGGCTGGTCGACGCACTGGCCGAGCCGGACGTTCCGGCACCGCGGGTGGTCGGAGTCGACGAGTACGCCACCCGCAAGGGCCGCCACTACGGCACCGTCCTCGTCGACGTCGAAACTCGTCGCCCGGTCGACCTGCTGCCCAACCGGGAGGCCGCGACTCTGGCTGCGTGGCTGGCCCAGGGGCCCAGGATCGAGGTCGTCTGCCGAGACCGGGCCCCGTTTTTCGCCGAGGGCGCCACCATCGGAGCGCCCCAGGCCGTTCAGGTCGCGGATCGGTGGCACTTGTGGCACAACCTCAGCGAGGCCGCGGAGCGAAGCGTCGCCCAGCACCGTGGCTGCCTGCGGATCCTTGTCCCCGAGACGACGACGGATGCCCAAGAAGCACGAACCGATACCCGAGGAGGAGGCGACAGGGTCGCCTTGGCCTACCGGCCACCGGTTCGCCGAACGAACCCGAGCCCGCCACGCTGCCATCCATGCCCTGCTGGACGCCGGCCACAGCCGGCGCTCAATCCAACGCCAGCTCGGGATGACCTGGCGAACCGTCCAGCGCTTCGCCGACGCCACCGCCCCGGAGGAACTGTTCACCGGCCAGTGGCAGAACCGGACATCCGTCCTCGACGAGTACAAGATCTACCTCGACGAGCGCTGGGATGAGGGCCATACCAACGCGTGGAAGCTCTGGGAGGAGATTGTGCCGCTCGGCTACAAGGGCAGCTACCAGCGTGTTCGTGCCTACATACGCAAGAAGCGCATCTCCCCACGAGCTGTGACCGCTCGCCCGCCCTCGCCCCGCACGGTCGCCGGATGGATCCTGCGGCGGCCGAACTCCCTCACCGAGACGGAACAGCTCCAGCTCAAGAGTGTCCGGGCCAACTGCCCCGAACTCGACGCCCTCACCCGGCACGTCCGCACCTTCGCGACCATGCTCACCGAACGCCAGGGCCAGCATCTGCCTGACTGGCTCGACGCGGTCAGACAAGACGACCTGCCCAGCCTTCACACCCTCGCCAACGGAATCGACCGCGACCGCGACGCCGTCATTGCCGGCCTCACACTGCCCTGGAACTCGGGCGTCGTCGAAGGCCACGTCAACCGGATCAAGATGCTCAAGCGCCAAATGTTCGGCCGCGCCGGCTTCGCTCTCCTGCGCAAACGAGTCCTGCTCGCTCCATGACCGTGTTGTCGGTGGCTGATGCGAGGATCCGGCATTGCTACGAGAGGAGATCATCATGGGCACCTGGGACATCGGCCCCTTCGATAACGACACCGCCGCCGACTTCGGCGGAGACCTGGACGAGGCGGCCATGGAAGAACGCGAGTCCATGATTCGCCGCGTGCTCGAACGCGCCGCCGCCCCTGCCGACCACCTGGACGCCCCGGACGCCGAACGAGCAGTTGCCGCCGCAGCCCTGGTGGCCGCACAGCACCCTGATGGCGAGGCTGCGTGCTCGAACTACGGCCCGTCGGAGCCGTTGCCGGAGCTGCCGGAAGACCTTCGAATGCTCGCCGTCGACGCCTTGGAGCAAGTGATCGCTGAGCTGTCTGAGCTCGCCGAGCTGTGGGGCGAGGCCGTAGATGGGCCGAAATGGCGCCAAGACATCACCCGCCTCCGCGATGTCCTCGACCCTCCGATCCCGCCACAAGAGGAGGCCCTCTTCTAGATCTAACCGGTGACTCACAGTCACAGACCACAAAACCTGAGCCAGAGCCCGTTCTCGCGTCTGCACCACACCGAACCCGGAAGTCCCTCACCCGTTCAAGACGCCTCAGCCGAGACCTCCATCACCCGTCCACAACCTCCCGGGGCAATACATCTAGCGCGCCGGACTGGGGCCGTGGACATGGCCTGTAGCCGCGACTCACCCGGCTGGGCGCGCGGGTTCACCGAAGAAACGGCACCTCACTGGTGCACCCCACCCGGCCCGCACGCCCGTCGCACACCGGCGAATATTCACGCGCACGCCGCGCCGCGCCGCGCCGGACGGTTGCATCCCCGAGTCGCCTCCGCCCTCGCCGCCGCGCAGACCGGGCAGGGGCCGGCCGTCACCGCGGGACGCCGGACGGATGAGCGGCGGCCGGGTGTCTGTGAGCGTCGCAGGGGGCCAGTCCGGCCGCCTGCGGCAATCATTCCCGTCCGACGATCCCGGCTTCCCAGGCGAGGACCGCGGCCTGGATCCGATGCTCCAGTCCAAGTCGTTGGAGCAGGCGCGAGACGTGTTTCTTCACACTGGTGATGGACAGACGGCACTCATCGGCGATCCGCTGGTTGGTGTGCCCGCCACCGATGAGGGCCAGCATCTGCCGCTCCGTGTCCGTGAGGTTGCCGATCCTCTCCAGCAGATCATGGGAGCCCGTGGAAGGACGGCCTCGAGTCAGCGTCTGCATGATCTTCGAGTCGAGGACGTTGCCGCCGGCAGTCACGATCCGCACCGCGTGAGCCAGCTCGTCAGGACTGCAGTCCTGCACGACGAAGCCCGAGGCTCCGGCGCGAAGCACGTCAAGGACCCTCCCGTCCGGGCTGGAGGTGGTCACCGCGAGCACCCTCGGAGGGAGGCCGAGCCCCAACAGCTGACGGGTGGCCTCGACCGCACCTTGGCCGGGAAGGGACACATCCATGATCACGACATCGGGCCGATACTCCTTGGCGGCTTTGACGGCCTGCACAGCATCAGCCGCTTCACCCACAACCGCCATCGCGTCGACGGCCTCCAGTACCGGCCGCAGGCCGGACCGGTCATGACTTTCGACGATCAAGACGCGACTCACGCGCTTTCCTTTCATCCCGGCGTTGCGACGCCGCTGCGAGTTGGCGCCGTGACCAGTACCCCCCGCGGCACCCGGCATACCCGGACTGGACCGACTACAACGCCCCCGGCCCAACCGACTCGCTCAGCCCAGCGACCGGGTGTGGCTGAACAGCACAGCCGGCTCCGGCCTGCTGTGCCCATCAGATTTCGATACGCCTTCGGCGCGACTCGTCCCGGGTGCCCGGGGTCGCCTGAGCTGACACATCGGGGCTAGGGGGTGTCTTCAAAGGGTTCTGATGGGGAATCATGTGTCGCATGGTGCGTCGTCATGAACTGTCGGATCTGGAGTGGGAAGCGTTGTCCGCGCTGTTGCCGCGGTCGTCGTCGGGGCGGCCGCG
>NZ_JBEZLW010000074.1:0-18228 GCF_040652395.1 Streptomyces sp. NPDC048269 | reverse complement strand
GTGCGAGAGGTGCACGGTCACGTCCTCCGCGCGCACCCAGACTGGCCGTCCGCCGATGCGGAGATTGATGCTGGTGCACTGCCGCCGGACAGGCATCAGCCCCCTGCGCGTGCCCCGGTCAGCGGCGCCGCAGGCCCACGAAGTGACGGCCTGCGGCCTGCCAGGTCACCGACCGGGTCCACCCGGCATCCGCTGCTTCGTCGCACAGGGCGCGGGTACCGAGGCGGGCCCACCAGAAGGGCGCTCCGCGGCCTCCGCGGCCGTCGTCGACGTGGACCTCCACGCGTTCGTCGACGTCAGCGGTGGCCACCTCGACCAGCAGGGAGCCGGCCGGTGAAGCGAGTTGGGCAGCGCGGCGGAGCAGGGCTGCCGGGTCGCCTCCGATGCCGATGTTGCCGTCCATGAGCAGGACCGTCTCCCAGCGGCCTTCGCCCGGCAGCGGATCGAAGACCGACCGGCACAGAGCGCTGCCGCCGGAACGCATCGTCAGGGCCACCGCCTCAGGGGTGACGTCCACACCCAGCGCGCGGTGCCCGCGTGCGGCGAGGGTGGCGACGAGTCGCCCGGGGCCGCAGCCGATGTCCAGGACGGGCCCCGTGCAGCGGGCCAGGACGGTGGCGTCGGCCTCGTCGGGTTCGGCGCACCAGCGCTCCACGTCCAGCGGCAGCAGCCAGCCGTCGGCGCGCCGCAGGTAGAGCGGGCCCTGACCGGCGCGCAGCGCGTCGGCGTAGGGGTCGGCCCGCCAGGCGAGGGCGGGTTCGGTGAGCTGGGCGGTCATCGCACGACCGCGCAGAGGACGGAGTGCAGGGCGGCGAAGCGGGTGGCGGGTGCGGCGGCCGCCACCCGCGCCGCGTCGGCGGGGGTGTCCACGTCGCACAGCTCGGGCAGATCCCGTACCGCCCGCCCGGAGGCGGCCAGCCTCCGCCGTTGGACCTCGCCCGTGGTCGCCAGGGACATGGGGACGCCGAGGAGCAGAGCAGGGTCGGGTTCGGCCAGGCCGAGCGCCCAGAACCCGCCGTCGTCGGCGGGGCCGAACCAGGCGTCGGTGTCGCTGAAGACGAGGCCCCGCGCCAGGAGCTCCGGGGTGACCTGCGGAGTGTCCATGCCGACGAGCAGGGCCGGCCCGTCGGCATGGGCGAAGGCCGCGGCCAGTCGGGCGTCGAGCCCGCCCGCGCACTGCGGGACGACCTCGATGCCGTGGGGCAGCCAGGGCCCGGGCTGCCCGTCGAGGACCAGTACACGTCGCCGGGCCGGGGCGGCGACTACGGCGGCGAGGGTGTCCTGGAGCGCTGCGCGGGCCAGGTCGGCGGCCTGTTCGGGGGTGAAGTGCGGGGTGAGGCGGGTCTTGACCCGCCCTGCGACGGGGGCCTTGGCGATGACGAGGAGGGTGCTCATGCGGAGACCCCCTCGGGCGGCGCGGACCGGATGCCCGGCGGCTCGGCGAGTACCTTGCGCATGTCCCGTACGGCGTGCCAGGTGCCCCGCCAGGTGCCGGTGACCTTGGACCTCCCGGTGCGGGGCAGGTAGGGGACGTCCGTCTCGGCGACCCGCCAGCCCGCGTCGGCGGCCCGTACGACCATCTGCAACGGATAGCCGCTGCGCCGGTCGGTGAGCTCCAGGCCGAGCAGCGCCTCACGGCGCGCGACCCGCATCGGTCCGAGGTCGTGCAGCCGCAGTCCGGTGCGGCGGCGCAGCATCCGCGCCAGCGCGATGTTCCCGGCGCGGGCGTGCGCGGGCCATGAGCCGCGCCCCTGCGGGCGGCGCCGGCCGAGCAGCAGGTCCGTCTCACCGGCCGCGACGCGGGCGGCCATGGGGGCGAGCAGCCCGGGGTCCATGGAGGCGTCGCAGTCGCAGAAACAGACGAGGTCGGCGCGCGCCGCGAGCAGCCCGGCGTGGCAGGCGGCACCGAAACCGCGGCGGCTCTCGTGCACGACGGTCGCACCTAGGCTGCGGGCGATGTCCGCGGAGCCGTCGGTCGACCCGTTGTCGACGACGATGGCCCGCCACCCGGCGGGCACCCGCGCCAACACCCAGGGGAGCGCCTCCGCCTCATCGAGACACGGCAGTACGAGGTCCGCGCGCGGCGGTGCACAAGCAGATGAAGTCACCCTCCACACCGTAGGAAGCAAGGACCGGGACAAGGGGGTTCCAGACCTTACGAAACGCGGACGCCGTCCCGGATGAGGCGAGTGCCCGCTGCGCCGGGGCCCGGACGGGTGACAACCTGGAGCCATGGCAGCGAGCAATGTGGAGGGTGCGGACGAGCGGCAGGCCGCCGACGGCACCGACGGGGCCGGCGCTCTGGGCAGCGTTCTGGTCGTGGACGACGACCCGACCGTGTCGGAGGTCGTGGCCGGGTACCTGGAGCGGGCCGGTTTCGCCGTGCGCCTCGCGACCGACGGACCGGCCGCGCTGCGCGCCGCCGAGGAGCGCCGCCCCGACCTGATGGTCCTCGACCTGATGCTCCCCGGCATGGAAGGACTGGAGGTCTGCCGCCGGCTGCGCGCACGGGAGAAGGGCAGCCGGCCCGTCCCGGTCATCATGCTCACCGCACGCGGCGACGAGGACGACCGGATCCTGGGCCTGGAGGTGGGCGCGGACGACTACGTGACCAAGCCCTTCAGCCCGCGAGAGCTCGTCCTCCGTGTGCAGTCGGTCCTGCGCCGGGCGACTGCCGGCGCTCCGGCCGGCGGGCCGCGCCTCGCAGGGGCCGACCTGTCGTTGGATCCGGCGGCCCGCCGGGTCAGCAAGAACGGCAAGGAGCTCGCCCTCACCCTGCGGGAGTTCGAGTGTCGGAGGCGCTGGAGGACGGCATGGCCGCCGACCCCGCCCGCTACCACCGTCAGATGCGCACCGAGGTCGACCGCCTCAACTCGATGGTCGGCGACCTCTTCGAGCTCTCCCGCATCCACGCGGGCGCGCTGTCCCTCAGCCCGACCCGCATGTCCCTCTACGACCTGGTGGGCGACGCCCTTGCCGGAACCGACGCCCTCGCCCGGGAACACGGCGTCCGTCTGGCAGGGGACGGCGTCGCGCCGCTCCCGGTGGAGGTGGACGGCAAGGAGATGACCCGGGTGCTCTCGAACCTCCTGGTCAACGCCATTCGCCACACCCCGGCCGACGGTACGGTCGCGATCGCCGCCGAACTCCGCGCGGACTCCGTGGTGCTGTCGGTCACGGACGCCTGCGGAGGCATCCCCGAGGAGGACCTCCCCCGTGTCTTCGACACCGGCTGGCGGGGCACGCAGGCCCGCACCCCTCCTTCGGGTGCGGGCCTGGGCCTGGCGATCGTCAGGGGCATTGTCGAGGCCCACGCGGGCCACGCCAATGTCCGCAACGTCACCGGCGGCTGCCGCTTCGAACTGACCCTGCCGGCACCTGCCGGCTGAGCCCTGTCCGGGCCGCGCGGGACAGGCGGGTGTGCGGAGCCAGGCGGGTGTGCCGAACCAGGCGGGTGTGCGGGACCGAGCGGTGTGCGGGACCAAGCGGGTCCGATGCCGTGCGGGGCGGCACACCAAGCTCCGACTGGTGGCCTGCGGCCGCCGGTGCGCTATGTCTCCTGAAGAGTTCGGGCTTCCGACCCGGCCGCCAGCTCGGCCATGCCCGCGGCGAAGGGGACCACCGGACGCCAACCCAGTTCGCGGCGCAGGCGCGCCGAGTCGGCGGTGATGTGCCGGACGTCGCCCAGCCGGTACTCGCCGGTGACGACCGGGTCCGGGCCCGCGCACGCGGCTGCCAGCGCCTCGGCCATGTCGCCGACGGTACGGGGATCGCCGCTGCCCACGTTGTACGCGGCGAAGCCCGGCGTCCGTGCCAAGGCCTCCAGCGCCACCGCGTTGGCCCCGGCCACGTCCCGTACGTGGACGAAGTCCCGCCGCTGTCGGCCGTCTTCGAAGACGCGCGGTGCCCCGCCCCGCGCGAGTGAGGAGCGGAACAGCGCGGCCACTCCCGCGTACGGGGTGTCGCGGGGCATCCCCGGCCCGTAGACGTTGTGGTAGCGCAACGAGATGACGCGCCCGCCGGTGGCCCGTGCCCACGAGGCCGCGAGGTGTTCCTGAGCGAGCTTGGTGGTGGCGTAGACGTTCCGGGGGTCCATCGGCGCGTCCTCGGCGACCAGTCCGGGGGCGAGCTCGGCCCCGCAGTCCGGGCAGCGCGGCTCGAAGCGGCCCGCGGCCAGATCGGCCTCCTCGCGCGGGCCGGGCCGGACCACGCCGTGTGCGGGGCATTCGTACCGGCCCTCCCCGTAGACGACCATCGACCCGGCGAGCAGGAGCTGCCGCACGCCCGTCTCCGCCATCCCGGCCAGCAGCACCGCCGTGCCGAGATCATTGGCCGACACGTAGCCGGGGGCGTCCCCGAAGTCCTTGCCCAGGCCGACCTTGGCCGCCTGGTGGCAGACCGCGTCGATCCCGGTCAGCGCCTCCCGCACGGCATGCGGATCCCGTACGTCCCGCCCGTCCTCCGCCAGGTCGAAGACCACCGGGTCGTGCCCGCGGCCGATCAGCTCGGCGACGATGTGCGAGCCGATGAAGCCCGCTCCTCCAGTCACAAGTACGCGCATGCCCCGACGCTATGCCGCATCAGCCCCGTCGGCCCGGACACCGGGCCGCACGTCACGGATCCGTAAGAACGACCCGTGTCAGCCTGTTGCGGCGAGTTCGCCGCTGAGGGTCTTGTGCAGGCTGGCGCTGGGGCCGTTCAGGCCGGTGATCTCCACGGTTTTGCCGCGCTGGGCGTAGCGGTGCTCGATCGCATCGAGTGCCGCCACCGACGAGGCGTCCCAGATGTGCGCGGCGGACAGGTCGATGACGACCTTGCCGGGGTCGCCGGCGTAGTCGAAACGGCCGACGAGCTCATTGGACGAGGCGAAGAACAGCTGGCCGCTGACGGCGTAGACGACCTGGCTGCCGTCGGGGTCCGTGACCGCCGTGACGTCGGCGAGCCGGGCGACGCGCTTGGCGAAGATGACCATCGCGGTGACGGACCCCGCGACGACGCCCACGGCGAGGTTGTGGGTGGCGACGACGCACGTCACGGTGACGACCATGACGGTGATCTCGCCCGCGGGCATCCGCTTCAGCGTCTTGGGCGCGAGGGAGTGCCAGTCGAAGGTCGCGAAACAGACCATGATCATGACGGCGACCAGGGCGGCCATCGGAATGTCGGAGACGACCGGCCCGAACACGATGCACAGCACCATCAGGAACACGCCCGCGAGGAAGGTGGAGAGCCGGGTCCGGGCGCCGGAGACCTTCACGTTGATCATGGTCTGGCCGATCATCGCGCAGCCGCCCATGCCACCGAAGAAGCCGGTGACGATGTTCGCGATGCCCTGCCCCACGGACTCCCGGGTCTTCGACGAACGGGTGTCGGTGATCTCGTCGACCAGCTTCGCCGTCATCAGGGACTCCATCAGCCCGACGAGTGCCATGGCGAAGGCGTACGGGGCGACGGTGGTCAGCGTGCCGAGCGTGAACGGTACGTCCGGCAGCCCGGGCACGGGCAGTGAGGACGGCAGCGCGCCCTTGTCGCCGACCGTCGGCACCGCGATGCCCGCCGCGACCGTGATCACCGTGAGGATCACGATCGACACCAGCGGAGCCGGGACCGCGCTGGTGATCCTCGGGAGGAGCACCATGAGTGCCAGGCCGGCCGCGAGCAGCGGGTACACGGCCCACGGCACGTGCCGCAGCTCCGGCACCTGTGCCATGAACACCAGGATGGCGAGTGAGTTGACGAAGCCGACCATCACCGAGCGCGGTACGAACCGCAGCAGCTTGCCCACGCCCAGCGCACCGAGCACGATCTGGAAGGCCCCGGCGAGGATGACCGCGGCCACCATGTACCCGAATCCGTGCTCCCGGTTCAGCGGTGCGATGACCAGGGCCACGGCCCCGGTGGCGGCGGAGATCATTGCGGGCCGCCCGCCGACGACGGCGATGGTCACGGCCATGGTGAAGGAAGCGAACAGGCCGATCGCCGGATCCACCCCGGCGATGATCGAGAAGGAGATCGCCTCCGGGATCAGTGCCAGTGCGACCACGAGCCCGCCCAGCACCTCGGTGCGCAGCACCTTCGGCGACAGCCGGGACGGGCGGAAGCCGCGCAGCCGCGCGGGTATGGGCACAGCGAAGAGGGGCAAGGGGAACAGACCTGTCAGGCGGGCACACCGCCAACCGGCGGGCGGGTGTGCGGAGGGTGGGAACGACCCTCCAAGGTACCGCGCAGTTCCGTGGCCGTCCGCCCGCCCGTCGAACCTGGTCCGGCCCCAGCCCTGTCGAGCAGCCCGAGCAACCGGGGTGTGTACCGAGGCTGCGGGCGCCGGGGACGCTCTGCGTGCGGCCGGGCGGGTTGGCTATTCGAGGGCGGACAGGGCGCCGGCGACGGCGAACCCCAGGACGGTCAGCAGTCCGGTCGCCTTGCCGCCGCGCTCGTACGCTTCGGGCATCATCGAGTTGGCGAGCATGGCCAGGACCGATCCGGCAGCGAAGGCCTCCGCGTAGCGTCCGTCCGCCTCGGGCAGCAGCTGCACGATGCCGCATCCGGCCGCGGCGCTCGCTGCGGACACCGCGACCAGGGCCCACCATGTCCGGTAGGCCTGACGAGGCGTTCGTCCCGAGGCGAGCATGCCCGAGGTCGCGCCAAGGCTTTCGGGCATGTTGGAGATGAAGACAGCGGCCAGGAAGGCGATGCTGACATGTCCGCCGGCTGCGACTCCCATACCCAGGACAAGGGATTCCGGAATTCCGTCGAGCAGCGCACCGACGACGATCGACCGGTCCGCCGAACCCTTCGAAGCGGCCCGGTCGACGAAGAAGAAGACCAGGGCTCCGCCGGCCAGCGCGACGAACGTCCACACGCTGGGCTCGTGGCCCGGGGGGACCAGTTCGTAAGCCAGCGCGGCGATCAGCGCGCCGGATCCGAAGCCCATCACCAGCCCGACTCGGTGCCTGGGCGGCCTGCGGTGCACGGCCACCCACGCGCCGATGACCAGGGAGACGGCTCCTGCCGCTCCCCACAGCGCGGCGATCAGTACGCTCATGGTCACCTTCGGTCATTCGCAGAGCGAAGCTGCGTCACGGTGCCCCGGCTGCTTTGGGGCTGCCGGCGTCCGCGGCCCGCTCCTCGGCGCTCGGAGCGGATGGCAGCGCCGTACCGGCGGGGAGCAGTTCGGTGGTGACGAAAGAGACCACGGCCGCGAGGATGACGAGGGGAATCATGGCGGAGCTGCCCAGCAGCAGGACCACGAGGACCACGCTGCTGACCGGTAGCCGCATGATGGTGGCTGTGGCCGCTGCCATGCCCGCCGCCATGGCCGGCACGACACCGAGGCCGGGCAGGGGAGCCAGGAGGGCTCCGGCGGCGGCTCCGAGGAAGACGGCGGGGAAGATGGCGCCGCCGCGCAGGCTGCCCAGGCAGAGGGCGTAGGCGGCGCTCTTGAGGAGCAGGATGGCGATCAGCGCACCGACGCCCCAGGCGTGTGGGTCGGCGGCCAGCTCGGCGAGGGTGGCCTGGCCTGACAAGGCGACGTCGGCGGGCGTGTGGCCGGTGGCCAGGGCGTAGAGAGCGGCGCAGGCCCCTGCGCCCAGCGCGCACAGGACGGTGCGCGGCAGCACGTGGGCGGAGACGAATGCCGCTGTCCGTCGGCCCGCCTCCAGGACCGGGTGCAGGAACACGGCGAGCACGAGGGCGATGAGTACGGTCCAGAGCACGTCCGCCGGGTCCAGGTGGGGGAGGGGCAGCGTGAGGCCGAGACTGCCGGTTTCCAGGCCGGTCCAGCGGCCGAAGCCGGTGAAGACCAGGGCCCCGATCCCGCTGGAGAGCAGGGCGGGGAGCATGACCGCGAAGAGCCGGGGGCCGCCCACTCCTGCCACCTCGATGAGGAGTACCGCGGCGATCAGGGGGTTGCCGAAGATCGCCGCGATGGCGGCGGCTGCTCCGGCCGCGCCCAGCAGCGCGGTGGTCTGCGGGGTCGCCGGGGTCCGCGTGAGGTCCCGGAAGAGCAGGGCCAGGCCGCCACCGAGGGCGATCAACGGTGCCTCCGGTCCCAGGACCGCGCCGAAAGGCAGACTCGCGGCCGCGGCCAGCACCACGCCCGGCAGCGCGGTCGGCGAGGTCGCGCCGGCGTGCAGGCCGCCCGCGGGTATGTGGCCGCCCCCGCCGGTGAGGCGGGAGGCGACCAGGCCGACGAGCACGCCGGCGACCAGCAGCAGGGGCAGCGGCCACCACCACGGGGGCGTGTCCCAACCCAGGTGGTGCGGAATAGCCGCCCACAGCGCGTGTTCCAGTTCGTGCAGCCCGGCGAGGAACCAGAACGCGATGAGCGACACCGGAATGCCGATGAGAGCTGAGAAGGCAAGGATTTTGAGGTAGCCGGGAGCGCGGAGGATGTCACGCAGCCGGTCCGCCTCCTGCGGCTGACCGTGGGGACCGTCAACGGGTTGAGGACTCGGCTCCGTCATGGAAATCCTTCTTCCTGGCCCATGGCCGCGATGTCCTTCGGGGCAGGCGCCGCCGGCCGGATGCCGCACCGGGCGGCCGAGCCCCTCGTCTCGATGATCCGCTCGGTCGGCGGTCTTCGCCGCTGGACGTCGGTGGCGCGGCTGGACCCGGTCCGCCGGTGCGACGCCGAAGCCCGAACCACATCCCGTACCGGTCGGCGAGCGTCCCAGCCGATCGGCGAGGTGACCTCGCCCCGACGTCAAGGCCAGAAGACGTCAAGGCCAGAAGCCGTCATCACCCACTCCTCGGGGGCTTCAGCCTGGTCCGAGCGCCACAAGCCCGCTGCCGGAGCGGCACACTGTCCGCCCGGCCCAGCCCGTACGCGACACCCCGGCGCCGCCATGCCGGTGACCCCGTGGTGCGCCTGCTGCGGGCGTGGCGGCCCGGCTCCTGCTGAACGCGGTCCAGGAAGGCAGACGGCAGCGGGACCGGCCGGCAGCCGGTGGGTCCGGCTTTCGGTAACGCCCCGCAGGAGGAATGGATGGCAGCCGAGCGCAGGCAATCGTGTACGAGCGGTCCGTGAACGCTTTGCCGCGCGCAGAGGGCTGGGCTGCCGGAAGGTGGACGTAGGGGGTTGCTTGCCGTTCGAAATTTCGGAGCAGCCATGGATCGCTATCCTCCCATCGCGGAGCACGGCCTGGTGGGCGACCTGCAGACCGCCGCTCTCGTCTCGTCACAGGGCGTCGTCGACTGGTTCGCCGCACCGAGGTTCGACTCGCCGAGCATCTTCGCTGCTCTGCTCGACCACGACGGCGGCGGATACATGCGGATCTCACCTGAGTACGCCGATGGAAGCTGCAAGCAGCTCTATTACCCGGACACCGCCATCCTGGTGACCCGGTTCATGTCGCCGGAGGGCGTGGGCGAAGTGATCGACTTCATGCCTCCGGACCGGACCCGCACCGCTACCGACCGCCACACCCTGGTACGCGGGGTGCGTGCTGTGCGAGGGACCGTCGACTTCACGCTCGAATGCCGCCCGCGCTTCGACTACGGTCGCGCCGATCACACGGTGGAACTCGGTGAGAACGGCGCCCTGTTCCGGGCTCCGGGGATCGACGCGCATCTGCAGACCACGTTCCCTGTGGATCAGGACGGTCAGGACGTACGCGGCAGAGTGACGCTGAGCACCGGTGAATCCGCGGGCCTCGTGTTCACCGTCTGCGCGTCCGGCGGCGCGGCACCCGAAGTCCCCACGGCCGACGGGATCACCGCACAGTTCCAGGAGACCGCCCGCTTCTGGCACGAGTGGCTGAGCCAGTCCCGCTACAAGGGCCGCTGGCCCGAACTGGTGCACCGCTCGGTCATCACCCTCAAGCTGCTCACCTACTCTCCCACAGGCGCCCTGATCGCGGCAGCCACCATGGGCCTGCCCGAGCAGCTCGGGGGAGAGCGCAACTGGGACTATCGCTACACCTGGGTACGCGACGCGGCGCTGTCCGTGCGGGCCATGCTTGACCTGGGCTTCGTCGAGGAAGCCACGGCCTTCGTCCACTGGCTCGTGGACAGACTCTATGAGCGCGCAGGCAAGGAGGAAGAACCGCTCCAGACGATGTACCGGGTCGATGGCAACCCCGACCTGCCGGAGGAGAACCTCGAACATTTCGAGGGCTACCGCGGCTCCTCGCCCGTCCGTATCGGCAACGGCGCCGTCGATCAGCTCCAGTTGGACATCTACGGCGAAGCCCTCTACGGGCTGGCCCAGGGTCGCGAGATCGGGCACCAGGCCAACTACCGGGGATGGAAGGCGCTGACCAGGATGCTGGACTGGTTCGCAAACGCGTGGGACCGGCCGGACGAGGGAATCTGGGAGACCCGCGGTGGCCGCCGCGACTTCACCTACAGCCGGGTGATGTCCTGGGTTGCCTTCGACCACGGATTGAGCCTGGCCGAGCGCTTCCGCAGGCCCGCCGACGTGGACGGGTGGCGCAGGGCGCGCGACGCCATCTTCGAACAGGTGATGGAACGCGGCTGGAGCGACACGGAGGGCGCCTTCGTCCAGCAGTACGGCAGCGACGTCTTGGACGCTTCCCTGCTGCTCATGCCGAGGGTGGGATTCATCGCGCCGCAGGACCCCGCTTGGCTCTCCACCCTCGACGCGATGGACCGCACGCTCGTCTCCGACAGCCTCGTCTACCGCTACGACCCCGCTGCGTCGCCGGACGGGCTGCTCGGTTCGGAGGGAACCTTCAGTCTGTGCACCTTCCTCTACGTCGACGCGCTGGCCAGGGCAGGTCGAGTGACCCAGGCCCGCTACACCTTCGAGAAGATGCAGACCTATGCCAACCACGTCGGACTGTTCGCCGAGGAGGTCGGTCCGAGTGGCGAACAACTGGGTAATTTCCCACAGGCGTTCACTCATCTGTCCCTCATCATGGCTGCCGTCACCCTCGACGAGTCGCTCAACGCGGAGCAAGGGCACTGACCGGCCACGCATGCCGGCCATCTCGACCGCCTGGTAGGTCCGTCGCCGGATGTGCGCGATCCGGCCAGGGGCGGGATCCCGGCGGCACACTGATGGAGCAGCGGTGGGAAGAGGTGGGCGTGGCGCCCGAACCAGGTGACAGTTGATCAGACTCGCGGAGGAGACATCAGCGTGCTGTGGTGGAAGCCGAGTCGGGGGTCGTGCCACCACGGGAGGCCGTCGACGTACTGCCGCAGCTGCGGCATGCGCACCCGCTGTCGGGCGCGAGACCCGCAGGGCGGCGAGGAAGTGCCTGCTGCTCGCGGCCGGTGAGCCGCGGGTGAAGACGTCGGTCGTTGATGTGCGCCGGGGTCTCACGCGGTGCGGTCCAGTGGCGGAGGACCTGCCCGTGTTCGGCGTCGATCTCGAGACGTACTCCTTGAGGTAGGCCATGGCCCACTTCGTAGTAGTCGATCTTGTACCGGCCTGTGGCGGGGTCGTAGCGGAAGACGCAGACGCCCGCCCGGCCTTCCAGTCCGTTGAGGCCGTTGCCGTCGAGGGCGATGTGGAAGGCGTACGGGTACTCGCGCGGCGGGGTGGCGGGCGGCGTCAACGGGGCTGCCTCTCGGGCCTGAAGTGGCGGAGTCCGGAACTGTCGGTGTGCTCAGCCGGGCCGGCCGCCGCAGGGCCACGGGGGTCAACGGCTCGGCCACCCGGACGACGGCGTCCCAGAGCGAGGAGGCGGCACCGGCCGTCTCCTCGACCGGCACGGCGCTGCCCATCCGGCCAGGGGGATGCCGCGCATGATCGCGCCCCACTCTTCGTCGTCACCTCCCACACCGGCCGTCCCCGTCCGGGATGAAGGGGTATGCCACGGGTGACGCACGGCGGAAGGCTCCAGCGGCGTGCCGGTGCGCGGACACGGAGGACGCCGTACGTCCGCCTCACCACGAGACGGCCGGGTACCACTCAGAGTCCGTGCTGGTCGAGCGTCGCCATCAGCTTCCGCTTGCGTTTCTGGTCGGCCCGCAGGGCGGCCAGGTAGGTTGCGAACTCGGCCTCGGTGCCCAGCAGGCGGTGGCAGGCGCGGGCGTTGAGCAGCAGTTCCGCCATGCGTTCGTACGTGCTGTCACCGGTCTGCTTGCGCAGCGGCTCGATCCAGCGCAGGTAGACGGTCAGCGCGTCGGCCGGTTGCCGGTCGCGGATCCGGTCGGCAAGGGCCAGCCACTGCCGCTGGTCCGCGTAGCCGTCGGCGGCGGCCTGCCGGGCGGCTTCGAGGTCGGCGTCGTCCATGAGCGCGTCGACCAGCACCGAGCCGCCGAACCAGCTTCCCTTCTCGGGCCGGTCGGCGGCCTTCAGCACCTCCAGGGCGCCCGCGCGCTCGGAGCACTCCCAGGCGCCGGCCGCTCGGGCGGCTGTACGCAGATGCCGGTAGGAGGCCAGCGAGGGGCGGGCCCGCAGCAGGTCCCGGCGGATCGTGACCACGTCGGCCAGGCGGCCGGCCCGCGCGTACCGTTCGCAGACGAGGGTGACCAGCTCTTCGTCCGGCCCCCAGTCGGACTCCGCCTCCCGCAGGCCGCGTTCGGCCCACTCCAGGGCCTCGGCCGCACGGCCCGCGGCCTCCAGCTCCTCGGCGATCACCAGGTGGGTGTGGCCGTTCGGGGCGAGGTCTGCCGCGTGGACGGCGACCAGCGCGTCCACGCTGCCGCTGTCCGACTTCAGAAGGCGCTCCATGAGGTATTTCTGTGTCCACCCCTTGGGGTTGGCCCGCCAGGCGGCCACCACCAGTTCGCGAGCCCGGGCCATGCCCGGCTCACCCAGTACCTCCTGGTAGTCGAAGGGGTCCATGTCGATGGCATCGTTCGCCTCGTCCAGCAGGTGGCGCACCAGCCATTCGGCGGTCTCCACCGGGTCGGGCCCGGCGGTCCGGCAGGCCTCCACATGGGCTTCGGCCAGCCCGGTGACGACGTCCCCGATCAGGCCGTCCGAGTCGTCGATCTCCCCGTACGCGCGGCCCAAGGTCCGGAGCGCCTCGCGGGCCACCTCCACAGCGTCCGCCGACCGGCCGCTCGCCGTCAACGCGCGCAGAGCCGTGACCGCCTCCGCCGCCTGCCGCCCGTAGGCGCGGGCGTCCGCGTACTCGACGTAGCCGTAGCGGGCGAAGGGGCGGGTGTCGAGGAGGCTCAGGATGCGCTCCCGGGCGATGCCGGTGTCCTCCCCGGCGGTGGCCGCACGCAGTTCGAGGCGGCGGCGCAGGTCACGATCGCCGACGAGCTGTTCCCGTACCAGGGAGAGCAGTTCCTCCCGGGTGCGGGACTCCAACCAGGTGTCCAGCAGCCGGCTGCGAGAGGCAGCGGCCGACCGTCGCTCCGGTACGGATTCGGCCTGCCCGAGGACGGCCAGGCCCACCGCCACGCAATGCTTGCAGAAGTTGCCCTCCTGCCCGTAGGGGCAGTCGCACCAGCCGGTGAGCCCGCTGTCCCCGTTCTCGGACAGCTCGACCTCGTAGGCCTCGCTGCCGTCCACGGTTGCGGTGATCGCCACGTCCCCGATCTCCAGCCGGGACACCGCGGACACATAGCCGAGTCCCCGCTCGAAGGAGCGCGCCCCCGCCAGCCGGCGCAGGTCTTCCTCGGTGAAGCCCAGAGCATGTGCCACGGCATTCATTCAACCGGATGGGCGCGCCTCCCCGCTGGGCTCTGCGGAAGACGCCGACAACGGACTCGGCGCCCCTCTTTCCCGCTTGCGCCCGTGTTCATCATCGTCGCGGCGCCCGGCTCGGAACCGACCACCCGCTTGTCCGGCTCGTGCCCTCGGTGAGGCAGGGCGGGGGACGCCGTCACCGCCGACCGCATCACGACCTCGGTTCCCGCGCACCTCAGGTGTGAGGCCCGGACGGGCGGGCGCACGCCTGGCCAGGACCGCTCCCGGCCCTCAGCCCGAAACGGCCTCGGCCCAGTTGCGGTTGACGGTCTGTCTGGCCTTCTCCCTCTGCGTCTCCGTAGGAAACGTAGGCGTGCCCTCGACCGTCGGCAGTTTCTCCGCGGTGGACTTGTCGAGGGTGCCGTCCTTCTCCATGGCGTCCATGAGGACGGGGCGTGCATAGGCGCCGAGCCGGACGTTCTGCCCCTCCGGGCTGAAGACGTACTCCTGCCACAGACGTGCCGCCGCGGGGTGCGGGGCGTCCTTGTTCACCCCGTTCGCGTAGTACTGGGCGAAGCTGCCGTCGAAGGGGATGGCGGTCCGCCAGTCGACGTCCGTGCCCTTCTCGCGGAATCCGTCGGCGTATCCGAGGTTGAGGAAGTCCCAGTCGATGCTGATCGGGGTCTGGCCCTTCGCGATCGTGGCCGGGGTGGATTCGACCGGGATGAAGTTGCCGTTGTTGCTGAGCTCGGCGAAGAAGTCGATGCCGGGCTGGATGTTGTCGAAGGAACCCCCGTTCGCCAGGGCCGCCGCGTACACCCCGGCGAAGGCGGAGCCGGACTTGGTGGGGTTTCCGTTGAGCGCGACCTTGCCCTTGTACTCGGGCTTGCGCAGGTCGGCGAAGGTCGCGGGGCAGGTCTTGACGCGCTTGGCGTCACAGCCGATCGAGATGTAGCCGCCGTAGTTGTTGTACCAGCGGGCCCGGTGGTCCTTCTGTTCCTTGGGGATCTCGTCGTACGCGGCGACCTTGTACGGAGCGAGCAGGCCCTGCCGTGCCGCGGCCTGCGCGAACGAGCCCCCCACGTCGATCACATCGGGGGCGCGGCCCTCGCCCCTGTGCTCCTTCAGGGCGTTGATCTCGTCCTGGCTGGTACCTTCCGGGTTCTCCACCATGACCTTGATCCCGTACTTCTTCTCGAAGCCGTCGATCAGTGCGCCGTAGTTGGCCCAGTCGCTCGGGAGCGCGATCGTGTTGAGCGAGCCCTCCTTCTTCGCCGCTGTGGTCAGTGCTGCCATGCCGCCGGCGTCCGCGGCGGAGGTGGCCACTGCGGGTGCTCTGGGCGCGGCGGTGGGCTTTTCTCCGCAGGCACCGAGGGGCACCGTCGCGAGGGCCAGGCAGGCGGCGACGGAGGCTGTTCGGAGACGGGGTGCGGGCACGAAGGCTCCATAACGGGCGGTCGCGTACTGATCGAGGCCAGCGTACGGTCGGCGGCCTCGGCGGCGCAGTCCCAGACGGTGGTGTCCGCTGTCTTCCCTACGGCTGCCCTACCGGCGCGTTCTCAGATCCCCTCGTCGTCCCACCCGGCCAGGAGCGCCTCCCCGAGGTCCATCGCGGGCGGTGCGGCCCCGTCGTGGAGGGCCTGCTCGCTCCAGATGATCTTGCCGCGGGCGGTGTAGCGGGTGCCCCAGCGCTCGGCGAACTGCGCGACGAGGAACAGGCCGCGCCCGCCCTCGTCGGTGGCCTCGGCCCGGCGCAGGTGCGGGGAGGTGCTGGACCCGTCGGAGACCTCGCATACCAGGCTGCGGTCGTACAGCAGCCTCACCCGGATGGGCTCGGTGCCGTAGCGGATGGCGTTGGTCATCAGCTCGCTGAGGATGAGTTCCGTGGTGAAGGCGATGTCCTCCAGACCCCAGTCCGCCAGCCGGCGGGAGCAGGCGTTGCGAACCGGGGACACCGCCGCAGGATCGGGGCGCACGTCCCACTCGGCGATCCGCGCGGGGTCCAGTCGGCAGGTGCGGGCCACGAGCAGCGCGACGTCGTCGCTGGGCCTCGTGGGCAGCATCGCCTCGATCACCGCGGTGCAGGTTTCCTCCGGGGTGCGGGCGGGCCCGGCCAGGGCGGTGCGCAGCGCTGCCAGGCCCGCGTCCGGATCGCGGTCGCGGCTCTCGATCAGCCCGTCGGTGAAGAGTGCCAGCCGGGACCCTTCGGGCAGGGTGGCCGTCATGGTCTCCATGGGCAGACCCGCGCCCAGGCCCAGTGGCGGGGAGACCGGCACCTCTGGGAAGGACACGGTTCCGTCGGGGCGGACCAGAGCGGGGCCCGGATGCCCGGCGGTGGCTGCAGTCACCTGCCCCGAGACGGGATCGTAGATGGCGCACAGGCAGGTGGCTCCGGTGATCCCCTGCCACTCCTGCTCGTCGGTGTCGATGTGGGCGACCAGCTCGTCCAGGTGGCTCAGGAGCTCGTCCGGGGGCAGGTCGAGGGTGGAGAAGTTGTACACGGCGGTGCGCAGGCGGCCCATGGTGGCGGCGGCGTGGAGACCGTGGCCGACGACGTCGCCGACCACCAGGGCCACTCGGGCGCCGGGCAGCGGGATGACATCGAACCAGTCGCCGCCCACTCCGGCCTGGGCGGCCAGATAGCGGTGGGCGACCTCGACGGCGGACTGCTCCGGTACGCCCCGGGGCAGCAGGCTGCGCTGCAGGGTGACGGCCAGGGTGTGCTCGCGGGTGTAGCGGCGGGCGTTGTCGACGGACAGTGCCGCCCGGGCGGTCAGCTCCTCGGCGAAGGACACGTCCTCCTCGTCGAACGGCGGGGAGTCCTGCCCCCGCCAGTAGCCGGCCATCCCCAGCACCACGCCCCTGGCCCGCAGGGGCACGACGATCAGGGAGTGGATGCCGCGGTCCAGGATCTGCAGGGCGTTGGCCTGGTCCTGGGCCCGCCAGCGGTGGGTGGCGCGCAGGTCCGCCTCCAGGACCGCATGGCCGCCGGCCAGCCCGGCGGCCATGGGACCGGTGGGAGCGAACCGGATCAGCTCGCCGACGGGGGAGAGCGGGTGGTCGCCCTGAAGGCCGACGACGGCGGTGCGGCGCATCTCGGTGCTCGCTCCGGGCGGCTCCTCGCCGCGCAGTACCGGGTCCAGCAGGTCGACGGTGACCACATCGGCGAACCGCGGGACCGCCACCTCCGCCAGTTCCTCCGCGGTGCGCTCCACGTTCAGCGTCGTTCCGACCTGCACCCCCGCGTCGTAGAGCAACTTCAGCCGCTCGCGGGCCACCTCGGCCCTGCCGGAGAGTGCCCGCAGCTCGGTGGTGTCCCGCAGCGTGACGACGGTCCCGGCCTGCCCGTAGGGGGCGGTGGGCCGGATGTTCACCGCCAGCAGCCGATCGGCTGCCATGTGGAGCTCGTCGGTCGCGGAACGGCCCGATGCGATGGGGTCGGCGATCCCCTTCTCCAGACCCAGGTCCGTGACGGAGAGCCCTTCCGCGTCCACCGGCAGATCCAGCAGCCGCCGCGCCTCGTCATTGGCCAGCAGCAGCCGTCCGCCGCCGCCGACGATCAGTACGCCCTCTCGCACCGCGTGCAGCACCGCGTCGTGGTGCTCGTACATCCTCGTCATCTCGGCCGGTCCCAGGCCGTGGGTCCGGCGCAGCAGCCGACGGCTCACCAGAGCCGTCCCGCCCGCGGACAGGGCGAGCACCGCGGCTGCGCTGCCGAGGACGACCGGCAGCTGCCGGTTCACCATGCTCTGGACGTTCTGGACCGTGACCGGGGAGGAGACGATCGCGATGACGCGGCCGGCGGAGTCCTTGACGGGGACCACCGAGACCACGGACTGCCCCAGGGACCCTTCGAACGTCTCGGTGAAGGTCTTGCCGGCCGCCGCCTTGGAGAAGGGGCCGACGACGTGCTTCCCGATCTGCCGCGGGTCGCTGTGGGTGAGGGTGACCCCGTCGAGCGTGTACACGTTGATGCCGTCGACCCCGGCGATCTTCCGGGCCGCCTGGGCGCTCGGCTGCAGCACCGCGCTCGGATGGGGGCTGCGCAGGGCGGCGACGATTCCCGGAGATTCCGCGAACGTTCCGGCGGCGGCGAGCGTACGGTCCCGGGCGTCCAGCATGGCGTCGCTGCGGGCCTGCACCACGAGCGCCACCACCGCGGCGGCGACGAGAAGCACCACGACGGCCAGCTGCAGGAGGAACACCTCGCCGGCCACACTGCGCACGCTCAGCAGGGAGGACAGACGCTGCGGCCGCGGCCCCCTTCTCTCGGGGCGCCGGGCGGGCTCCTGATGCTCCTGGTGGTGTCCTGAGCGGGGATGCCGAGAGGGAGAGGAAGAGCTGGTGGTCCAACCGAGCAGCCGACGCCTGAAACGTTCAAGGAGGTCGCGCATACTCCATTTTCTAACCTCTACGGGCCGACGGCAGCGGGGAGGGAGCGACGGTCGCCGAGCAGAGCGGGACCCCTCCGCGGAGCGAGGGTGTGGCGCGGCGCGTGGGGGGGCGCGGCGCGTGGGGGCGCGGGCGGGATGCGGGCCGTCGCCCGCGCACGTCGTGTACACCGGCCCGCTGCTGGTTGCGACACCCGCTCTGGCGGCGGTGACGATGGGCCCCAAGGGCACGCTCGCGGCGGCGGGGGTGGCCGTCGGTGTCAGCGTGATCACCGCCAGCCACAACCA
>NZ_JBEZLW010000073.1:0-18722 GCF_040652395.1 Streptomyces sp. NPDC048269 | reverse complement strand
GGCATTCGCCGAAGCTTGCAGGTCAGCAGGGGTCCGTCGAAGCATGAGCGCGGTCGGGTCCAGCGCGGACAACGCACTCGCCGAGTCCTTCAACGAGACCTTCAAACGCGAAACCCTGCAGGGACGAAAGAGCTGGCCAGACGAGTGCGAGGCCCGACTCGACGCCTTCCGATGGCTCCACCGCTACAACACCCGACGCCGACACTCCCGCCTCGGACAACGATCACCCATCGCCTTCGAAAACGCCCTCCACCTCACACCAACTACGCTGGCACCAGCCGCATAACCCGTGTTCAGGATTCGGGGTCAAGGCCCCTTGCCCTTCTCCTTGACGTGCCGCGCCTTGCCACGGGCCTCCAGCGCCGCACCCTTCACTGCCAGGTCCTCCTTGCCCATCGCATGGGCAGCCTTCCTCACGGCTTTCCCGGCAACTTGCTCCATCTGAGCCTTTGCCTTCTCGCTGGCACTCATGTCGGTCCTTTCACCGGGCAGGGCCTCGTGCGCCGAGACGGTGCGGCCGCGCCCAACGACCCGAACAACGGGCAGGGCCGGCGGCTCCTCGGCTCACGCACGCGACCTGCGTGCCATGCGGGTGCCCCCGCGGCGCGACTCCAAACGATCCTGGCGGGCGCTACGGCTCACACGGAAGCGCAGTCGGAGGCAGTACTGGCAGCCCGGCCGCCAGAGAACGACCGGCCGGCCGTCGACCGCGCCGCGGCGTTGTGCCTCCAGTGCACCGATCGACCTCGGGAAGACCAGCGGCGAGTTCGCACCTGCGAGCAGCACAAACAGCAGCAGAAGCGCTGCCGCTTCGCCGGGAGACCCGCGGGATATGGAGCACACATTCCGGCTGTCCAATGCCCCTTCGTCATACACTCCTTGAGGTCCAGAACTGAGGAGGGGCAGTGGAAGCGTGGCTTTCGGTGCAGGGCGGGGATCCGGTCCGCGAACTACAGGATCTTGACGAGTGGCTGAATGGCGAGCCGGAGCTGCGTGGCCGTGTCTCACCCCGTGCGGCGCAGCCCGGTTCCAGCGAACTTGGGGCTTCGTTCGATGTGCTGATCACCGCGATCGGCAGCGGCGGGGTGATCAGCGTGCTGGCCGGTTCGCTGCACGCGTTCCTGACCCGGCCTCGGGGTACCGACGTGCGGATCTCGGTCTCGTCGCCGGACGGGCGGAGCGTGGAGCTCGAAGCCCAGCGGGTCGACGATGTCGAGTCACTGCTACGCCAGGTGCTCGACGTCTCCGAGGGACAGGAACGAGCCGGTGACGCGTGATCCGGCCGACGTTCCGGGCCGTCGATCCCGGACGGTCGCGGATCGTGCTGATCGGCACGCCGCGCTACCGTGACGAGCGACTGGCGGACGTACCGGTAGTCGCCAACAACGTGGCTGACTTGGCGCGGGCCTTCACCGACCCGACGCTCGGCGGGTTCGCGCCGGAGCACTGCCGTAGGGTGTCCGAGGACGCTGACCTGGTGCAGATCGGGGAAGTTCTGACGGCTGCTGCCGAGCAGGCTAGCGACCTCCTGCTGGTCTACTACAGCGGACACGGTCTGATCGACCGGCGCGGGAAGCTGTATCTGAGCCTGGCCGGAACGAGGCCTGACCAGTTGGCATATTCCGCTCTGACGTTCGATGCGGTCCGTGAGACCTTCCTGGACAGCCCCGCAAGCAACCGCGTGCTCATCCTGGACAGCTGTTTCAGCGGTCGCGCCATCGGCCAGCCCTTGGCCGGTGAGGAGCAGTCCCTGCTCACCGCGCTGGAGGTTTCCGGCACCTTCACGCTGACCGCCGCCACGGCGAACCGGGCGGCGTTGATCCTGGACGGCGAGCGGCACACCGCGTTCACCGAACGGCTGCTCCGGCTGTTGCAGGATGGCAGCCCCAGGGCTGGGCAGATGCTCACCCTGACGGACATCTACCGGCACCTCCATGCCCAACTGACCGCCGAGGGCCTGCCGGTGCCGCAGCAGCGGGGGACCAACACCGCCGAGATGCTGGGGCTGGTGCACAACCGGCAGGTCGTCACGGCTCGTCAGCTCCTTGCGCACGAAGCCCTTCCAAAGCTGGTCAACGGGGCCGTCACGGGTAAACCCGCAGCCATCGCACCGGCCTGGCCCGGGCTGCCCACCACCGCCACCGCTCCAGCGGAGGACCGTATCGCCCCGGCGGTCGAACAGGCCCTGCGCCACGTGGCCGAGGCCGGCAGCAAGCAGCTGCGACGCATCTGCCTGGCTGCGGTCGCCCCAGTGGTCGCGGCCATAGCCGAGGAACAGGCGCTGGGTATCGCCGCCACCCTGTCCGACGCGGATCGCCGACACTCCGTCCTCGCAGACATAGCCGTGGTCGTCGCCGCCTCCGATACCTTCCGCGCCATCGACATCTTGTCGACCGTCTGGGAGCCGTACCGAACCATGGCGCTGGCCGATATCGCGAGGACCGACGGATTGCGTCACCCGGACAATGGGGCGTACATCCTCGACACCTACATCCTCGACGACACCCGGCCCCGCCGTCTGGGTGCGGACTCGTTGAGTGCGATAGCGCGTGCCGTTGCTGCCTTCGCGCCTGACAGGGCAGAGGAGATCGCCGCCGGAATCTCGGATGAGTACCCCCGCACCGTCGCCCTGGCGGGAATCGCGCTCACGGTTGCGGTCACCGATCCGGGCCGGGCCCTGCGCCTCATTCCCGACCGGTGCGGTCCGTGGGCAGTGCCCGCGGTCGCGGAGGCCCTGGCGGTGATCGACCCTGACCGGGCATTGAGCCTCATCGCTCCGCTCGTCGGCCAGAGGCCGCATCCCCTTGCTCTTATCGGCGTGGCCCGAACGCTCGCGGCCACCGACCCGCATCGAGCCCTGCGCATCGCCTGCGGCATCACCGACCGCGCGCGGCGAGCAGAAGCACTGGCGGCCGTCGCTGAAGTCGTCGCAGCCACCAGCCTTGACCATGCGCTGGAGATCACCCGCATGATCGGCGACAGCAGGATGGAGGAGGCGGCGCTGGCCGACGTCGCTCCAGTGGTCGCTGCGAAGGACCCCCAGCGGGCCATGGACATCGCCGAGGGCATCACCGGCACGCTGTGGAAGGTGCTCGCGCTGGCGGGAATCGCTTCCGTTCAGCTGGAGACCCCACACCGCCGGCGCAGCGCCATCGGGTTGGCGGCCCGCTGACAACGTCCTACGGGGGCGGCCGGGATGCTGTTGCCCGCCCACAGATCCCCGGTGAGCAGGCGTGGCTTGCCGATCTCGTCGAGGACGGCGGACTTGTGCGCGGCGATGTCGGCGATGTCGACGATCTTGCGGAGGCGGGTCGCGTCCGGGGCCGGGGCGCCCCTCGGTGTGCCCCGGCCCGTCGGTCAGAGCGTTCAGGTTCTCAGGTCTGGCATTGCTTCGTGGAGGCGGGAGACCAGCCGCTCCAGGCAGCGCCGTCGGCCCGAGCGTGGACTCGGATCTCGACCTTCACGGGGCCGCACACTCGGGTCGTGCTCCCCACTTCGACAGGGCCGATGGCTTCGCCGGCCCGAACGTAGGAGCGGCCGCTGCCTACTTTCTCCCAGTGACCACCATCGACAACACGGAAGAATGCCTCGTACGAGATATTCACTCCCTTTGTTCCCGTGTTACGCGCCTTGATGTGCGCCGTGATGTCTCGAGTGGGGAACCTGCCGACAGATCCCCGCTGTGCACTGATGCAGCCGTTGATGGCTACCCGACCGGTCGACGTCCCTCCGCCGCAAGCGACTGCTGCGGCGTGAGCGTTGGCCGGGATCGTCATCATGGCCAACGCGGCTGCGCCCAAGATCGTTCCGATACGCCTCAAATGCAATGTTCCATACCCCTCTTGAGCCTGTTTCTCTCAACAGACCATGGCCCGCCTCGGGGCGCGTCGGGCAGAGCCTCATCGAGTTTTCGCCCAAATGGGTGCAGGGGTGGTGTAGGTGGGCCGTAATGGGACGCACGGGTCTGGTGCTGCCCGGGTGGGTGTCTCCAGCTGGTACGGCGGGGGTGGACTCCGCCCGGGCGAACCGGGACGTGGTCCTGGTCCCGCTCTTCTCGGCCGAACCGTCGCCCCCCGGCCGGCCCTACCGCCCCCAGTCGATGCCGAGTTCGACGAGCGAGCGCAACTGCGCCCGGTCGAGTCGGTCGCGGCGTTGTTTCTGGTTTGCGATCTACACCCGGCCCGGTGCTCGCTGTTGGTCCGCCCTCCGCCCTCCGCCCTCCGCCCTCCGCTATCCGCCCTTCAAGGTCTCTCGAAGCCTGGCAGCTCAGCGAGCCGATAATCGGTTGCCCGTTGGCGTGGGTGGTGGATGCAATGTGCGGCATGGCCACCCAGGTGCGCCCGCCACGGAGAGGTGAGATGAACGCCTCCTGCCGGACCTTGCCACTCTGCGATCCGGGCCGCCTGCAACCGAGTCGTCACACGGGAGACGCCACCGCATGAAAGCGCCACCAACGCCACCTGGAGCCGAGGGGACTGACGGATCATCTGTCCAGATCGGGGCCCTCGTTCCGCTGACTCGGCCTGGCTGGGTCGAGGCAGGCCAACATTTGCTCGCCGGTCTCGAGCTGGCCGTTCGCGAAGTCAATGACGCCGGTGGGATCGGCGGAAGACCACTTGAGCTGGTGGTCCGAGACACCGCGGCTGATCCACAGAGGGCCGCGGCGGCCGTAGACGAATTGGCTCGCTTGGGCGTCGCCGCCTTGGCGGGGGAGTATCACAGCGTCGTCGCTCGCGCCGCCGCCGCCAGGGCCGACGCCCTCGGCCTGCCGTTCCTCTGCTCGTCAGCGGTGCTCGACGCGCTCACCGAAGAGCCGACGGAATGGGTCGCGCGCCTCGCCCCGCCGCAGTCCCGCGGCTGGCGAATCTACGCAGACTTCCTCCTCGGCGCGGGCCACAGCCGAATCGCCGTAGTAGCCGAGCCGAGTGTCTACTGGGCATCTGGGGCCCGCATTCTGCGGGAGTACCTCGCTCCACGTGGCGGCACCGTCATCGAACTCGACATGCGCGTGCACGCCCCCACGGCCGTGTGTGACGTACTCGTCGAGAACCGCGCGACAGCCCTCCTGCTTCTGGTCGGCCATCCGGAGCCGGCAGTGCCAATCGTCAAGTCCGTCCGCCGCGACGAGCGCCTTGCCGAGATCATGATTGGTGCTCCTGCCGGGCAACCGGAGTTCGCCGAATGGGTGACGTCGCTGGGCGACGACAGCACTGCGATCCCGTTCTTGCGCTACCTGCCCGAGCGCCTCAGCCCACTCGGTGCACGAGTCGAGACGGCCCTTCGTGAGCGGCTGGCCGAAGCGCCCTCCTTCGTCGCCTTCGAGGGCTACGACACGATCGCCGTCCTCGCCGATGTGCTGCGTTCTCACGGCGCGGACCGGGCGCGGACCGCCGAATCGTGGCCGAGTGTTGCAGTCGAAGGCACCCGCGGGCAGATCGAGTTCTCCCGCACGCCAGGCATCAGCGTGTGGCAGTGGGCTTGGACACCAATTCAAGTCGTTGATCGAGATCCGGCGGAACCCGATCGCTTCCGGATCCTTCACACTGGCTGCGACCGCATGGAGGTGCTGTGACGGGAAACGTTCACCGGGCCGCGGCATCCGACGGATCGTGTGACACGGAGGGTCTTGCCCGTTCCGCTAGGGTGCGCCGCATGGACGACACGACGTCATTGCAGCACCCAACGGCGACTCAGACCCTGCACTTCCATCCCGCCTATCTCGATGCAGTACGCGCCGAAGAGAAGACGACTACGGTGCGTTTCCGTGACCCCGTGGAGACGGGCCCGGTGAGCCTGGTATTCGAGTTGGACGACGAGGTGGCTCTGCCGGGTGTCGTCACGCAGGTCACTGCGAAAAGGTTTGCCCAGTTGAGCGAGTCGGACGCCCGCGCGGACGGTTTCCGCGATCTCGCTGAGCTTCACGACAGACTGCGGTTCCACTACCCCCACATCAGGCTGACCGACACCATCGCCATCGTGCACTTCCGGTTGGCGAAATGAGTGGGTGACCTCAGCGGTAGGAGTTGGCGAGGGCGAACTGCCGCAGGGGCCGACGCGCGCCTCGATCGGGTCGTCCCGGATGCGCTGGAGATCGTCGCATGCGGTGTCCCGGAGCGGGCCTGCCCGGCCGGGGATTCGTCCGGCAGGTGACTCCCGCATTGATGATCAGGACATCGGCACTCAAGGTGCTACGCGAGGCCGCGACGACCCCCGGCGAGGCGATCACGCCATGGCACCCCGGCGTCCGTGCCAAACTGCCCATGGCCCATGGCCCATGGGCCAGCCAGAGCAGCACACGGCGCGCAACCGCTTCCGACACCCGGGGCTTCCTGGACACACCAGACGTTCAGCACGTCTCGCCGGGGTGAGGACCCGCACACGCGAGGGCCCGTTCGATCAGGCCGCGCAGTTCCCTATCGCAGAGGACCATCGGGTACCCCCCGTCCGCGGACAGGCGACGCTCCGACTGCCGAACCGTCAGCAGCGCGGCCCGGATCGCCGGGCTGATCTCGCCCATTCGGATCAGGGTTTGGAGCGCGGCACGGAAGGCCCCCAAGCCGTCACCGCCGTCGGCGATCGGCAGCACGAACTCCTCCAGCACCTGCATGCTCGGGTCGGCCTGGCCCGTGATCGACCAGAGCGTGATCGCCGAGCTGAGACGCGGCCAGTGCACGCTGTTCTCCATGGCGGACCGAACCCGGTCCGCATAGGGCGCCGCGTCGAGGCCGAACGCGGCCAGGGCATCGATCGGCCCGTATCCGGGCTGTTCGGCAGCCAGGACGGCGTCGCCGAAGAAGCGGAGCGCTGCCGCGCGGTCTTCGTCGATGTGCACGGCGGCGACGGCGACCGCCCGGTGGTTGCCCGGGTAGTCCAGCACCTGGCAGTTTTGCAGGGCCGCTCGGGCTGAGGCAGCGGCCGGGCCCATCGCCGCCAGAATTCCGACCACATGGAGCGCGGTCCAGGTGTCCGCCAGCAGTGGCAGGAGATCGGGCAGCGCCGGCAAAGCGTCCTCGCCCCAGGCTTCCAGTACCTCTAGGAAATCGCGGGTCGCACTACCTCGGGCGCCGCCCTGCCGGATCGCCTCCCGCACCGCGGGCAGCAGGACGTCCGCGTGCCGCCGTAGCGGGACCAGCACGTCCTTGATCTCCGGCCGCCTTGGTTCACCGATGCCGTACCCGCGGCCCGGCTCTTCCGCTTGCGCGCGGAGTTGCTCGATCAGGCCCGGCAGGGCGCGCAGGTCACCGATGGAGGCCAGGGCCCAGCGGGCGATTTCGCCGACCGTTCCGTCGAGGTACTCATCGGCCCCGTCGTCGTTGAGCATTTCGGCGAGCCGGTCGGCGTACGGGGCCGCCGCCGGGCCCAGTACCGCGAGCATGTTGGCCGCCCGCAGCCGGACGGCGCCGTCCGGATCGGTCAGCAGCGCGCCCGCCAGCGGCAGCAAGGCGGCTTCCACGGAACGCCGCTCGGTGAGGAGCCGCCATGCCACGTCCATGGCTTCCCGGCACAGCGCGGTGTCCCCGGTGCGGCGAGCCGTCTCGACCAGCCGGACGCAGAAGGAGAGTTCAGCACAGGGGTCGTGCGCGAGCAGCCAGGCCGTCGAGCGGACCAGGTCCTCGCGGGTCCAGGGACCGTCGACGTCCGGGGTGTACCAGACCTCTTCGAACCGTGGTCGCAGCGCAAGATCGGAGAACACCTCGATCAGCCGGTCCATCTGCCGGACCGGCAGCCCCCGGTCGAGTCCCGCCGAAGCGTGCACGGCCGCGACCCACAGCACCGGATCGTCACCGGCCAGCACGTCCGCGAGCACCGCCCGCGCGTCGTCGACAGCGTCGCTGATCCTGCCCGTCCCGGTTTCCCCGGACGCCGCCTCACCGAGGGCAAGGAGAAGCGGGAGCCGTACCGTCGGGTCCCTCTCCACCTGCCATCGCTCCAGCAGGCGTACGATCCCGGCTGCCAGCGGTATCGCCGCCCGCCGCACTGCCGGCTCCGGATCCGCGAGCAGGGCCCACGCTCCCGTCCAGTCCTCGTCTGTCAGGGCCGGTGCCCGCATGGCCACCAGCAGTTCGACGAGGGGGACCCGCGCGCCCATGGCCGGGTCGGCGGCGAGCGCGATGACGAACGGCAGGGCCGCTGCCGCTGCGGACGGCGTCCGCCCCTCGTTCCTCGTGACGAGGGAGTAGAGCGGATCGCAGTTCTCCTCTGTCGCCCCCGCCCCGGCCAATGCGAGCAGGCGGAGCGTCCGCGGTACGTCCTCGACCGGATCGTGCGGATGTGCCGTCTCCAGCTCGTCCCACGCCACGGAGTCCAGTGCCTCCAGCGACATTCCCGCCCGCGTCATCCCGTTCACCACCACGTCGTCCTGCCCGCCATCGGCCGTCATCGTCCAGGAAATCCGCCATCATGTCGCCCGAATTCGCTGATGTCTCATGAGGCATGGCTCAGCCCGGACGCACCGGGGCGGGCTCACCGCCAAGACGACTTTCCGACTACCCGAATGGAACGCGGCGGCCCGAGCCGACGACCTCCTCCGTGAGATGCGGGCTGCCACCCGGACCAGTGGGAAGACGCCTCCGGCGCCCGCATCGGCGGGAAGCCCGGACGCGGCCGGGGCGCTACCCGCAGTCGCCGAGGGCGATCCCCGACCCTGCCACCGAGTACACGGCGTACAGCTGGATCAGTTCCATCGGGATCGTCAGGGCGTTGAACCACACGCCTACATAGGCGATCAGCCCCAGCCAGGTCTCCCCGAGCCGGATGCCGTACCGCCCGCGGATCCGCTTCGCGAGCAGTACGCACACGACCACTGCCGTCACGCCGAGGATCAGCCCCGCCCACGCGGCGACGTACTCCGTCGTCGGGAAGGGCATGTGGCGGCAGACTTCACGCTGCCGCTCGGCCCACCCGCTCTGGATGTCCTCCGTGTGTAGGGAACCGGCGACACCGCCTACGGTCATGAGAGGCACCAGCAGTGCCGCCATCACCGTGCCTGGCGTGACGGCACGCTTCCGTGCGGTGCTGTCGAACGTGGCGGGGGAGGGTGACGTAGCCATCAGTACCCATCGGGTTGTGGTCGGACGATGCGGATGCGCTGCTCGCCCCCATTCTTGTCGGCGATGTGTTCCCGGCTGGCCAGGCCCATGTTCTGGGACGAGGACCCCGTTCCACCAGGCGGTGGGCTGGCTGCGGCGCAGCCGGTTGCTGCCGCCGGGGGTGATCGTCATCTGGTAGGGGATCGGGCTCTCCCGTGAGGGAAACTCGCATGCGGGTCCCGCACGGCCACCCCTAGGCTGCGCTCGTGGTGCGGGCGAGGCGCCGTATCGACCGTCAGTGGATCGGAGATGCACCGGGTATGACCAGTCAACTGTTCGCGATCTGTTTCAATGCGACCCGGCCGTCGGGCCTCGCGCGCTTCTGGTCCGGGGTCCTGGGCTGGGAGTTGGCCGACGGTCCGGACGACGACGTCGCGATCCTGCCCCCTGATACCGCCAGGTTCCGCATCCGTTTCCTGCCGAGCCAGGAGCCGAAGTCCGGTCAGAACCGGGAGCACTTCGACCTGACGAGCACCTCCCCGGAGGATCAGCAGCAGACGGTGGCCAGGGCGCTGGAGCTCGGCGGGAAACACATCGACGTGGGCCAACTTCCGGAAGAGGGACACGTGGTGCTCGCCGATCCGGATGGCAATGAGTTCTGCGTCATCGAGTCGGGCAACAAGTTCCTCGCCGACACCGGCTTCATCGGAGCACTGGCCTGCGACGGTACGCAGGAGGTCGGCTACTTCTGGAGCGAGGCGCTGCGGTGGCCGCTGGTATGGGACCAGGATCAGGAGACCGCGATCCAATCGCCGAACGGCGGTACGAAGATCACGTGGGGTGGTCCTCCGGTGGCACCGAAAACGGGCACGAACAGGCTGTACTTCGAGCTGGCGCTCCCCGCCGGCGCCGACTGGGAGGCGGAGGTCGACCGCCTGATCTCGCTCGGCGCGACGCGTGCCGACACCGGCGAGGGCGACGGTGGCGGGACATTGATGCTCGACCCCGATGGCAATGAGTTCTCCGTACAGAGGCCTCGGTAGCGGGGCTGTTGTCGGGTGGGCTGTGTCCCGCCTCATGACCGGTATGGCCCCCGCTACCTTTACCTCACCCGGAACGGCCAGGCATCGTTCGGACGCGCGTGGACTGACGGACGCGGGCCGCCACCGGCCGCTCTGTTCGGGGAGCGGCTCCGCGGGTACTACTGGCGGCGGTCCACCACGGCCGCTCGCCCGTCCGACAGCGTCGACTCGTGCGAACGCTCGTGCTCGTCCCCAGGGGCACGTTCACGTAATTCCCCAGGCGATGGCCTCGGGTGGACGCTAGGTTGGCCCGCGTGCACTTGGTTGGGCGGAGCTATCGGTATGTGGGACCGCCCGATCTGGGGGCCCTTGTCCGGCCTGAAGCTGAGGGCCGAAGCATCCACTCGGCGGAGGATTTCGACGACTGGGCTTCGGCTCTCGCAGCGGGGGAGCTGGCTGAGCCCGTCACGTTCGTCGTCGACCCGGCGGGTGCGCTGCGGCTCGCCCCGCGCCGGAGCGAGCACCTGGTGTGTGCTGGCGGTGGCCTTGTTCTGGGTGCCGGGGAGATGAGCTCCCGGGAGGAGCCCGGGCAGTGGGTGGTCGGTGACGTGAGTAACCAGTCGACTGGGTACCGCCCGGACGTCAGCTCGTGGCCGGCCGTCGCGAAGGCTCTGGATGCAGCCGGGATCGAGCGTCCTTCCCGTTTCACCCACGAGGTGGTGTTCCGGCGCTGTCCCGCCTGCGACGTTGGCCGAGCGGCCTCCGCCCGGACGGTCTCGCCGCCCCTCGTCGGCGAGGCCGCGGCGCCGCCCCGCTGCGCAGGGTCGCCGCTGCGGAGGCGGGGTGGGCAGCGGATGTTCGACGACGGACCGCCACGTTCGAAGCGGAGGCTCACGCACCAGGAGACCGGCGAGCTGGGCGAGATCGCCATGGTCTACGACCGAGCCGCGGAGCGGCCGCTGAGCGCACTCAGCCGGCGATGCGACCCCGGCTCGCGCCACGGACGGAGCGCGTCGGATGGCGAGACGCGCCAACTGAAGGGGGCACGAGGCGATCACGCCAGGGTGACGTGCAACCTGCCGCCGGCGAAGACAGCGAGAACCTCGGTGAACAGGTCGTACGGATGTCCGTCCGGCGTCAGGGCACGGGACAGATACTCGCGCGCGGTGGCGGCGTCCCGCCAGAGGAGGGTTGCGGGGGCGGTGTAGCCGAAGGTGCCGCCCAGACAGTCGGCCAGGGCATCCAGGTTGGCGCCGAAGTAGCCGCCCGGCCCGTTGACCGCCTCGCCGAGTGCCAGGTAGAGACCCGGGACGTCCACGATGTACCGGCCGTCGAGTTCGTACGCACGGCCGGACGGGGAGTCATGGGGCGTGCGCAGGCAGGCTCTCTCCCGGACGTGGTCCAGCCAGGCCCAGCGCTGTCGGGTGTCGAGGTCGACCCAGGCACCGGGCGTCCGCGGCGGTCCGGGGAGCCAACGCTCCCACAGCGGTCGGGCTTGCCCCGGAACGAGTGTGGAGAGTTTGCCTTCCAGTTCCAAGTCGATCAGACCAGCGCCGCGTGCGGACGGGGCCCAGGCGTTGACGGTGGCCCACAGCGGCAGTTCGGCGAACGGCTCGCCTCGGTCGTCCCGTATCTCCAAGGACGCTTCCCCCAGGTCCAGCGTCCGCCGGGTGGCCGTCATCAGTGCCCGCCACAGCTCATCACCTGGGGCTAGCCCTCGCAGGACGAGCGGGGAGTCCACTGGCTCGGGGGGCAGGACGCGGGTGAATTCCCGGCAGGCGCCCAGCCACCGCTGGCCGTCGTGCAACCGGACGGGGCCGCGGTAGCCCTCGGGCGGCCCCTCGTAGTCGTCCAGGCCGGTGAGGACAAGACCGTCCGTGCGGGGGTGCGGACCGAGGCTCTCGGCATCCTCCAGAAGCCAGGCACCGAGCATGCCGTCCTCCGGCACCAACCACATCCTGCGTCCGACCCAGCCGCGCACCTCGGCTCCTTCCGGAACCCAGCCGAACAGCTCGTACGTCTCGCGCCAGGGTTCCCCGAACAGCCCCTCCACCTCGGCGCAGACGCCCCAGCTGTGGCCGCGCTCCGTACGGTCAGCGTGTACCGCGTTCGCCCGTGATGGTCCTCGTTCTCACACACGGCAGGAATCATGCCCGGGCCAGGGGAAGACGGCGAAACCGATTTCCCGCAGTCGGGCGAGAGTGTTCTGGGCACTGCTGAGGGCGTGCACGCGTGCGCTGGTGACCAGTTCGGACACCATGTCCAGTGCGGTCACCATGACCAGTTCGGTCACCGTGAGCAGGATGGAGTGGACCGTGTCGGCGGGCACCCTCGGTCCGCGTCCGGTTCTTCAGACGTGCCGGACACCCCAGACACCATCTACGGGCCTCACGCACTCCGAGGTGGACCGGAAACGACCTGGCCCAGCCCAACCCACTGCCCGAACCGACACGGCCTGCCTCACCCTCGATTTTCAGGGTCGAACATCATGTGCGGCCGGCCCGGTGCCGGGGGCGGTGGCCGTCCCGGCGGGTGACCAGCAGCAGAGCCAGCAGCATCGGTGCGATCAGCAGGATCATGGTCCCCATGGCGATTCGTCTCCTCGCGATCGGTACCTCGTCGACCTTTTCGACCTCTTCGCGTGTTTCCGCCGGGCCGCCATCGAAACCCCGAAATTTGCGGTCACCCCCGGCCGCGGACGCCGAAACGTTCCTCCCGCACGGCCGTCGGGCGCTTCCACGTGCAGACCGGCGCCGGGCGGGGCAGATGCGGGTGGACCTGGCAGGCCCGAGAAAGGACGGACACCGTGGCACGACCGAGGATTCTCGTGGTGGGAGCCGGATTCGCCGGGGTGGAGTGCATCCGCCGGCTGGAGCGCAGGCTGTCGCCCGCGGAGGCGGACATCGCCCTGGCCACACCGAACTCCTACCAGCTGTACCTGCCGCTGCTGCCGCAAGTGGCCTCCGGCGTACTGACCCCGCAGTCCATCGCCGTCTCGCTGCGCCGCAGCAGCCGCTACCGGACCCGGATCATCCCCGGCGGCGCCGTCGGCGTCGACACCAAGGCGAAGATATGCATCGTACGCAAGATCACCGGCGAGCTGACGGAACACGCGTACGACCACCTGGTGCTGGCTCCCGGCAGCATCACCCGCACCTTCGACATCCCCGGACTCACCGAGCACGCCCGCGGCATGAAGACGCTCGCCGAAGCCACGTACCTGCGCGACCACGTCATCGCACAGCTCGACCTGGCCGACGCCAGCGAGGACGAGGCCGAGCGGGCCGCCCGGCTCACCTTCGTCGTGGTCGGCGGCGGGTACGCCGGCACGGAGACGGCGGCCTGCCTCCAGCGGCTCACCCACCACGCTGTGAAGCGCTACCCCCGGCTGGACCCCGGCCAGATCACCTGGCACCTCCTCGACCTCGCCCCGAAGCTGATGCCCGAACTCGGCGACTCCCTGGGACAGGTGGCCCTGGACGTCATGCGCCGCCGCGGCATCCAGGTCTCCCTCGGCGTCAGCGTCGCCAAGGCGGGCCCCACGGAGGTGACGCTGACCGACGGCCGGGTGCTGCCCAGCAGGACCCTCATCTGGACGGCCGGAGTGGCCGCGAGCCCGCTGATCGGCACGCTCGACGCCGAAACCGTCCGCGGCCGGCTCCTGGTGACCCCGGAGATGACCGTGCCCGGTGCGGCCGGGGTGTTCGCACTGGGAGACGCGGCGGCCGTGCCCGACCTCGCTGCGCGGGAGGAGGGCGCGATCTGCCCTCCCACGGCGCAGCACGCCTTGCGACAGGGGCGGGTGCTCGCGGACAACCTGATCGCGACGCTGCGCCACCAGCCTCTTCGGCCGTACCGGCACAAGGACCTGGGGCTCGTCGTCGACCTGGGGGGCACCGACGCCGTGTCCAAGCCGCTGGGCATCCCACTGCGTGGGCTCCCGGCCCAGGCCGTGGCCCGCGGGTACCACTGGTCGGCGCTGCGCACCAACGTCGCCAAGACGCGCGTCCTGACCAACTGGCTGCTCAACGCGGTGGCCGGGGACGACTTCGTCCGCACCGGGTTCCGGTCCTCCAAGCCGCCGACGCTGCGGGAGTTCGAGTACACCGATACCTATCTGACCGCGGATCAGGTGAGGGCCCACACGGCGGCGCTGCGCGCCTCCGGCTGAGGAACCGCGGGGGAGCGGCGGATCGCTCCCCCGCGAGAGCCGCCGGGCCGGCCCCGGGTTCGGGGGATGAGAGCGGTCACGCAGGGCAGGAGCACGTCGTGGCATCGAACACTCTCCGCACGCCCCGGAGCACCTCCGGGAACCGCTTCCTCGCCTCCGTGAAACGGGCTCGGACGGCCCTGCGCGGCACCGCGGTTCGGCTCTGGGACGACAACGTGGCGGACTACGCCGCGGCGCTCACCTACTACGCGGTCCTCGCACTGGTGCCCGCCCTCCTCGTCTCCGTTTCCCTGGTGGGACTCGCCGGATCCGGTACCCGGGAGCGCCTGATCCTCGACCTCACCTCCTACGCCCCTCCCCAGTCCGCCCAGGTGCTCCGGGAGGCATTGAACGGCCTCACCACGCAGCCGTCCTCCCTGTGGGTCCTGCTCTGCAGCGGCATCCTGAGCGCACTGTGGTCGGCCTCCAGCTACCTGGCGGTCTTCCGCCGTGCCCTGCACACGATGCACCGGCTGCCGGACACGCGACCGCCCCTGCGAGCGGCACACGTCCTCGTCCTCACCGCCGGCGCGCTGCTCGCCCTGCTGGTGACGGGCGCCGCGAGCCTCGTCGCGACCGGCCCCGTGGTCCGGCGGCTCGCGGCGGCCGCCGGCTACGCGGGCAGCGGCACGATGACCCTCCTGCGGTGGCCGGTGCTCCTGCTGATCGTCACGTCCCTGATCCTCATCCTCTACCGGACCGGACCCCGCCAGGCCCGCGGAACGCGCCGGGGCCTGCCGGGCGGCGTGCTGGCGGCACTGCTGTGGCTCGGGGCCTCCGGGCTCTTCACGCTGTACACCGAGTCCGGAACCTACAGCCGGCTCTACGGTTCACTGGCCGGAATCGTCATGTTCCTCGTGTGGCTGTGGTTCACCAACCTCGCCCTGCTCACGGGAGCGCAGTTCAACGCAGTGCTCGCCGGGCGGGCGGTGACGGAGCCGGCAGCCGGATTGCCGGAACGCGAGAGGTAGCGGGCTCAACCCGTCGACGGGCGCGCGGCCGGAGCTGGTCGCTCTGGCTCATCGAGGTTGTCGTGCGTCGTGCGGCTGCCCGGAGGGCGTGTACACCCGTGGGTGTAAACCGTCGTACACCCACGGTGGGCGGGGCAGATACGCCAGCGGGTGGCCGCACGCGCGGATGGTCTGTCGGTACTTTCTGGGCACCACATCGATCGATCTGGGTGACAGGAAGATGAACCTGGCTCGGGCATGACCCTGTTCCAGGAACGGTCGACCTGATCGGCAACAACGGGGGAACACCAATGAATACCGCTGCCCGCAAGGGCCACAGGAGCTGGAAGGCCTACGTCCTCGGGGCGGCAGCGGTCGCCGCGCTGCTCGCGTCCACGGCGTGCGAGTCGAGGGCCGCCGGCGGCCCGGACGATCACGGGCCCACGGGGCAGCCGACAACGGGTTCGGCGAAGCCGGGTGAGTCGGGTTCGGCGAGTCCGAGCAGCGGTCCGAGCAAGACCGGCGGCAGTGGCAGTGGCAGTGGCAGTGGCAGGGGCGGTGGCGGTGGCGGCGGCAGCAGTGACAGCGCCAGCGCCGCCTGCGCCGAAGCCGACCTCTCCTTCTCCGCCAGGCGCGCCCGTCAGGCACCTCCTCCTCACCGTCACCGTCACCAACACCGGCGGCACGACGTGCACCGTCTACCACTGCCCCTCCGTGCAACTCGGTGCCGATACCCAGGCTCCGGTCACCGTGATCAAGGACAGTGACCCGAAGGCGCTCGCCACCCGCGCTCCGGGCAGGGCGGCCCACACCGCGCTGCTCGTCAGCGGTGGCCACATGGACGAGTACGAGGCGCACACCATCACCCGCAGACTCCAGGGCTCCGAGCTCGGCGACGATGCGAGCAAGCCGATCAAGGTCGACTTGCCCGGCGTCGACAAGTTGTGGGCGGACGACGGTGTTCGCGTCACCTACTGGACGGCTGTCTCCGGCTATGCCATGACCAGGCGGCTCACCGGCGGCCTTCCCCGATCGGGGGCGGTGGGCGTGGGGCGGGTTGGGGAGTGGGCCGGGGGGATGATCTGATCTCAGCATGTTTTCACAACCCACTTGGGACCATTGCGGGTTCGGAGCCACGGACATCGATTCCCTGGGATGCCTCGGCATCCGTGTGACCGGTGGCGACAACTGCCTCCGGCACGGGAGCCGGCAGGTGCAGGCGGGTTACCTCAGCGGTCTTGGCCCTGGTTCGGACGTCGATCTTCGAGGCACGCTCATTTCGGAAGAGCTTCTGCGGTCCCTGACGGAAGCCGTGCGCGACGAGCACGGTCGGCCCTGCTTCGGGGCCGTGCTGTTCGACGGAGCCACTTTCGCGGCTGCCGCCTCCTTCGACAAGGCGGTCTTCGCTGGAGCCGCCCGCTTCGACAAGACCGTTTTCGAGGGCGAGGCACGCTTCGGCGATGCGGAATTCAAGGACAGGGCGTGGTTCGCCGAGGCGTCGTTCAACAGTGTGGCGATGTTCAGTGACACGGACTTCGGCGGACCTGCCTGGTTCGACGACTCCACCTTTCGCGGCCGCGGCTGGTTCGCCCGCTGCACCTTCCGCGACGAAGCCTGGTTCGCTGGGACGACGTTCAGCGGAGGCGCCTGGTTCGACGGGGCAACCTTCCACGAGGACGTGCGCTTCGACTTCGCGACCTTCGACGCGGACATCCAGTTCGGCCCGATGGCCTGCGCCAAAGAGGTACACCTGTCCAGGGCATCCTTCCTCACTCCCGTCGTGGTGGAAGTCGTCGCGGCGGCCGTGGTCTGCCGGCAGACCCGTTGGGTGTCCTCGGCGACACTGCGTCTTCGCCACGCCACCCTCGACCTGACCGATGCCGTCACCGGCGGTCCCCTGACGGTCGCCTTCCACCCCAGGCCGTTCGTAGGCCGCCAGCGAGCGATGCCATTGTCGGAGACTCTGCTTCCCGCTCGGCCCGAAAGCCTCCAGGTCACTTCGTTGAGCGGCCTCGACGCTTCCCACCTCGTACTCATCGACGCCGACCTCACCCACTGCGTCTTCAGCGCGACCGTCCACCTCGACCAGCTCCGCCTGGAAGGACACTGCACATTCGCGCCCGCACCCTCTGGAGTGCACCCCCACAGAGGACGGCTGATCCGGTGGACCACCCGACGTACTCTCGCCGAGGAGCACTACTGGCGTGCCGCGCATGGCCTCCCCGGCTGGACCCCACCTGCCGAAGGCACCCCAGTTCTGACCCTGCACGCCCTGGCACCGATCTACCGGCACCTGCGCAAATCCTTCGAAGACGCCAAGAACGAACCCGACGCGGCGGACTTCTATTACGGGGAAATGGAAATGCGCCGCCACGACCGCCTCCGCCCGCGCTCCGAGCGCGTCCTGCTCGCCGTCTACTGGGGTGTGTCCGGCTACGGGATGCGAGCCTCCCGAGCACTGGCCTGCCTCTTCGGGGCCATGACCGTGACCCTCCTGCTCCTGATGGGCCTCGGGTTGCCCGACCAGACACCCAAGCAGGAGATCAAACACGTCACGATCGCAGGCAAGGAGTCCCTCGTCATCGACAAGACAGACCCCCGCCTCACTTCCCCGCCCGGCACCCGCTTCACCGCGAAGCGCTTCGACCAGGCCCTGCAAGTCCTGGCCAACTCGGTCGTCTTCCGTTCCAGCGGCCAGAACCTCACCACATGGGGCACCTACATCGAAATGTTTTCCCGCGCCGTCGAACCGGTGCTGCTCGCCCTGGCCATCCTGGCCGTCCGGGGGCGTGTCAAACGAGGCTGAAGGCGCAATCAGGCCTGAAGGACACCTGGTTGGCGAACACTGCGTCGGTGGCGCTGACGGGCACACGGTGCCGTCCCGGTGCGCACTTGCGGGGGTGTCGTCCGGCGTACGACCTGGGCCCCCCGGCTGTGTACGGATAGACGGGCTCCGCGGCGCCTGGGTGCTCGTCGGCAGCAGCGGGGCGAACCGGTCCAGCAGCCGCCGCATCGCCCTGGCGCGGTAGCGGCTGACCGGCGGTGCGCGTGGGGGGGTGCACCCGCACCGGAAACGAGCCGACGGGCTTCAGAAGCGAGCCGCTCCACACCGCCGGGGATTTGCCCGGGCGGCCTGGCGGCTGGTGCTCGGGCTGCTGCCGACGGAGTCCAGGGCCCGGGGGCGACAACCGAGGTGCCGTCGTCGGGGGCTTGCCGGGTTGTCCGCGCCGGCCGCGGAGTTCGCCGGCGAACAAGGCACCGGGATCCATCATGAGCGGCCGTGCCTGAAGGCCCGGTCGGGTGGCATGCCGGGCATCGAGCACCGGCGACGCACTGCACCCCGCTCGCCGTGCCGGCCGGATGCGGGCCACCGCCGCGGCCGCTCAAAGGGTGCAGGGGAACGGGTCCTGGCGTGTCCTAGTGCTGTGACCGCATAGGTTCACCGGGTTGCTCGTTGTGCTGGTTGGAAGCGGTGTCGCTTCCAACCAGCAGGGGAGGCGGGATGGCAACA
>NZ_JBEZLW010000072.1:0-18837 GCF_040652395.1 Streptomyces sp. NPDC048269 | reverse complement strand
TTCACCAGCCCACAACCGGGCATCCCCAAGTTCCCCACCCATTTCCTGACCAACGACCGACCTGCCCAACCGTCACGGCAAGCACCGTTGCAGTATTAGGGCGCGTATCGAGTCGTGATCAATTTGCGGGATGTGCCTTCGTGGCACGGTCCGGTCCGATAGACGGTCTTACGTGACGCGAGTGCAACTGACCGATCCGGATGGGGAGTTCATCGAGCCGTACCTGCCGATCGGCGAGTACGGTCCGTACCCCGAGCGACTGCGACAGCAGTTCGAGGGCGTGATCTGGCGGTTCAAGACGGGCGGGCAGTGGCGGGAGATGCCGACGGAGTTCGGCGCCTGGTCGACCGTGCACAACCGCTTCCGGCAGTGGCGTGACGCCGGCGTCTTCGAGGCCCTGCTGGAGGGCCTGATCACGGAAGCCGCGAAGCGGGGTGAGGTGGACCTGTCCCTGGTCAGCATCGACTCCACCACCGCCCGAGCCCACCACGACGCGGCCGGGCTGCACCTCGACGAGGACGTCGTCACCGCCCTGGAGAAAGCCGCGGCCGAGGAGGAGAAGGCCAGGTCAAAGGGGGCGGCCTCGAAGAGCAAAACGGGCAAGAGACCGAATGATCCCGCGCTGGATGAACGACGACGCATCCGGCGTCGGCGGAAACTCCGGCTGAAGGCCGCCCTCCTCGGACGTTCCAGAGGCGGGCAGACCAGCAAGGTCCACTTCGCCGCCGACCGCAAGTGCCGCCCGCTGGCGTTCATCCTGACCACAGGCCAGGCAGCGGACAGCCCGCAGTTCATCCGCCCTGAAGAAGGTACGGGTACGCGGGCCCGTCGGCCGCTCCCGCATCCGGCCGGACGCGGTCGCCGGGGACAAGGCGTACGCGTCCCGCGGAAACCGCGCCCACCTGCGCAAACGCCGTATCAAGGCGGTCATCCCGGAGAAGAAGGACCAGGCCGCCAACCGGAAGAAGAAGGGCTCCAGAGGTGGCCGACCCGTCAGCCACGACGCCGATCTCCACAAGGAGCGGAACACCGTCGAACGCCTGATCAACAAGCTCAAAGCATGGCGAGGCATCGCCCACCCGATACGACAAGACTCCCGACAGCTACCTCGCCGGTCTCCACCTGCGCGCCTCGATGATCTGGATCAAGGACCTCACCAGGTCCACCCGATGATCACGACTCGATATGCCCCTAGGTGACGCGCTGAGGTGCCGGACGCCAAGGGCGGGCAGGAGTTGAGTCAACGGTCAACCAGCCGTGGACGCGGGGCCTCACCCGTGGATTCCGCGTCGGTGTCGTCGGTGCCGACCGGGCCGCGGGGAAGCATCCAGTCTAGCCACTTCGGCAGCCACCAGTTGGTCCGGCCGAGGAGTGTCATGGCCGCCGGTACCAGCACCATGCGTACGACCGTGGCGTCGATGAAGATCGCGGTGGCCAGGCCGAGCCCGAACATTTTGGTGGAGGGGTCCTCGGCGACGGCGAAGGACAGGAAGACCGCCACCATGATGAGGGCGGCCGAGGTGATGATCCGGGCGGTGCGCGAGACGCCCTCAACGATCGCCGTGCCGTTGTCGCCGGTGCGCAGGTACTCCTCCCGTACGCGGGAGAGGAGGAACACCTCGTAGTCCATCGACAGGCCGAACAGGATGGCGAAGAGGAACATCGGGATGAACGACACGATCGGAACCGTCGCTTCCAGCCCGATGAGTGCGCCTCCCCAGCCCCACTGGAAGACCGCGACCATGATGCCGTAGGCCGCGCCGATGCTCAGCAGATTCAGCAGTACCGCCTTGAGCGGTACGAGTATCGAGCGGAAGACCAGCATCAGCAGCAGGAACGACATCGCCAGCACGGCGGCGACGAACACCGGCAGGCGTTGGCTGGTGCGTTGGCCCACATCGGACAGGCTCGCGGCGGCGCCGCCGACGTGGGCCCTGGCCGGGCCGTGCCCGATCGCCGTGGGCAGCACGTCGGTGCGCAGCCGGGCGATGGTGTCGGCCGTGGCCTTGTCCTGAGGGCTGGTGGTCGGGAACACCACGAGGGTCGCGATGCCGGTGGCCCGATCGATGTGCGTCGGCGCGACGGATGTGATGCCCGGATCCGCCGCGACCGTTGCGACGAGTCGGTCCAGCACTCCCGGATCACCGGTGGGGTCCGCGGCGATGACGAGGGGACCGTTGGTGCCCGGGCCGAACCCCTCGGCGACGAGGTCGTAGGCCCGGCGCTCGGTACGGCTGTGGGGCAGTGAGCCGTCGTCGGGCAGGCCGACGCGCAGGCCGAGCACGGGCAGCGTCGCGGTCAGCAGCAGCCCCGCCGCGCCGACCGCGTACGGCACCGGGTGCTGGCTGACGTGCCCGATCCAGCGACGCCACCCGGCGGCGTGGGCGGCGCCTGCCGCCGGGTCCCGCCGCCGTGCGAGTCGGCCCAGCTTCCTGGTCTGCAGAGCCCGGCCGATCCGGCCGGCCCGGGCCAGGCGCGGGCCCGCCGCGCCGAGGAAGGCCGGCAGCAGCGTCACCGACGCGAGCACCATCGTCAGGACGACGATCGAGACGGCAACCCCGCCCACCGTCATGAACGGCACGTTCGCGACCGCCATGCCGAGGATCGACACGACGACGGTTCCGCCGGCGAAGACCACCGGCCGCCCCGCCGTGGCCACCGCTCGTCCGGCCGCCGCCTGCGGATCGAGCCCGCGCGCGAGGTACTCCCGGTGCCTGGCGAGCACGAACAGCGCGTAGTCGATGCCCACTCCGAGCCCGACCATGCTGCCCAGGACCGGTGCGAAGGTGGGGACGTCCGTGACCCCCGCCAGTACCGTCATCGTGGCGACCCCGACGGTCAGTCCGAAGACCGCCATGCCGATCGGCAGCGCGGCGGCGACGAGCGAACCGAACGCCAGGAACAGGATCGCGGCCGCGGCGAGGAGGCCGATCAGCTCGCTCACGCCGCCGTCGGGGTCGGAGAAGGCGTAGAAGAGGTTCCCGCCCATCTCGATGCGCAGGGGCAGTTCGGCGCGCAGCCGGTCGCCGAGATCGACGAGGGCGTCGAGGTCTTCGGCCGACAGCCGGCTCTGGTCCGGGTACTGCACCCGGACGACCGCGATCCGCCCGTCGGCCGAGACGAGGCCGCCGCGCACGGCGGTGTCCCCGCCTGCGTCGAGTGCCCCCGCCGGGTCGCTCGTGCCGAGCACGTGCGGCAGCCGCTTCACCTCGGTCTGCAGCCGCGTGAGAGCGGTGCGCGCGCTGTCGTGGTCGAAGAACGTCGCAGCGCCGTCGAGGGGGGTGACGACCACTTGGGCGGTCATCCCCTCCTGGCCGGTGCCTGCCCGCTCGATCAGTTCCGCGGCCCGCTGGGAGTCCAGTCCCGGAGCGGTCATCGAGTCCGCGGTACGCCCGCCGAAGGCGACGGCGGCGAGGACGGCGAGCGTGGCGGCGATCAGCCATGCCGCGATCACCCGCCAGGGATGGCGGGCGGCGCTTGCGCCCAGGCGCAACAGGGCTTTCGAGAGCATCGGGTCCTCCAACCACCTCGTCGGCCGTCCTTGTACGGCCGCCGATGCCGAGGCTCGTCGCCACGGCGCTCCGCGGCATCGGCCCGCGGGCCGCGGATCCGTCGGCCCCGGGGCGGAGTGACGACCCGTCCTTTCGGCCGATGCGCGGCACGCCGCGGTCCCTAGGCTGAGAACCGTGCTCCGAGACGACCTGCGAACCCTGTGGACCGAACCCCGGCCACCCGACGCGCCCACCCGGGTGCGGCGGGACTGGGCGCTGCTTGCCGCGGGCCTTGCCGGTGTGGCGCTGGAGGCCACCCTGCGCGAGAACGTCGTGTGGCGGCAGGTGGCGGTGGTGTTCGCCGTATGGCTGTGCCTGCTGCCCCTGTGGCGCCGGACCCGCCCGCTGGCGATGGTGACGCTGGCGTTCGGCTCGGTGATCCTGCTTCCGGTGGCCTCGCTCGTCGCCGCACCGCGCGAGCCCGTCGGCCTGTACACCGGCGCGGTCGTGCTCGTGCTGGTGTACGCGCTGCCCCGGTGGGGATCGGGACGGGAGATCGTGCTGGGCGGCGCGGTGATCCTCGCGGCCGGCGCGCTGTGTGTCGTCACGGACGAGACCCCGGTCGTCGAAAAGGTCGTGGGCTTCGTCTTCCTGCTGCTGCCCGGCGTGGTCGGGGCTGCCGTGCGGTTCCGGGTGACCGCTCGCGAGCGACAGTTGGAGCAGGTGCGCTCCCGCGAGCGCGAGCAGCTCGCCCGGGAACTGCACGACACGGTGGCCCACCACGTGTCGGCCATGGTGATCATCGCTCAGGCGGGCCGGGTGCTCGCGGGCACCGACCCGTCCGCCGCCGTCGAGGCGCTGGAGGGGGTCGAGGAGGAAGGGGCGCGCACGCTGGAGGAAATGCGCGCCATGGTCGCCGCGCTGCGCGACCGCGGGGTCGGCGCCGAGCTGGCGCCCCCTGCCGGAGTCGCGGATCTGGAGCGCCTGGTGCGCACCCCGGGTGGTCGCCTCAGGGTCGACCTGGGGCTCGACGGCGAGCTGGACGCGCTGCCCCCGGCCGTGGACGCGGCCGTCTACCGGATCGTGCAGGAGTCGGTGACCAACGCGCTGCGCCATGCGGTCGACGCGACCGAGCTCGTCGTTCGGGTCGCCGCGGAACGGCACACGGTACGGGTGAGCGTGCGCGACAACGGCCGGCGCACCGGCCGGGGTCGCGACGGATACGGACTTACCGGACTGCGCGAGCGCGCGACCCTGCTCGGCGGCACACTACGAGCCGGCCCGAGTACCGACCGGGGCTGGCATGTCGAAGCCGAACTGCCGAGAGCGAGGAGCGAGAGCGGTGTCCATTGGCGTCCTCGTCGCTGACGACCAGACGATCATCCGCACCGGGTTGCGGATCATGCTGAACGCCCAGCCCGGCATCGAGGTGGTCGGCGAGGCCGCCGACGGGCGGGAAGCGGTACGTCTGGCCCGCGAACTGCGCCCAGACGTCTGTCTGTTCGACATCCGCATGCCCGTACTCGACGGGCTCGAGGCCACCCGGCTGGTCGCCGGCCCGGGCGTCGCCGACCCGCTGGCCGTGGTCGTCATCACCACGTTCGACCTCGACGAGTACGTCTACGGCTCACTGCGTGCCGGCGCCCGCGGATTCCTCCTCAAGGACACGGGACCGGACCTTCTGGCGCAGGCCGTACGGTCGGCGTCCGACGGTGAGGCGCTCATCGCGCCCAGCGTCACCGTCCGTCTGCTCCAGTCATTCGCGGACCTGCCCGCCGGCCGGCCCGTGGCCCAGCCGGTCTCCCCCGTCACCGCCCGCGAGGAGCAGGTGCTCCTCGCCGTCGCTCGCGGGCTGACCAACACCGAGATCGCCGATGCACTGCACATCAGCCTCAGCACGGTGAAGACGCATCTGGCCAGCCTGATGGCCAAACTCGGCGCCCGCAACCGGGTCGAGATCGCGATGTGGGCCTACGAAACGCGCCGTATCCTCCCCGGAACCTGAGCCGGGTGCCGGGCCATGTCCCATGAGTCCCCGCCCGGACATCAGTGCACCGGTCGGCTCACGTCGGCTCCACGTGCCTCACCCGCCCCAGAGCGTGACGTACCAGGAGGCCGGAACTGGGACGGTGAGACACCCGATACGACAAGACTCCCGGCAGCTACCTCGCCAGTCTCCACCTGCACGCCTCGATGATCTGGATCAAGACCTCACCAGGACCACCCGATGATCACGACTCGATACGGGGACTGTAAAAAGAACGGTGTAACTCCGATCATGGAGGATTGAACCTGACGCCGTTGGCGGCGTGGGAGGCGGATCCGCTGCCGATCGAGGACGTCGCGGAGGAGCGGCTTGCGTTCTTCGCGTTGGAGGACGACGGCCGGGTCCGGAAGATCACCACGAACGGGATCTCATGGCGGCGGCGTGCCTATATCGCGCCGTGGATGGCCGGCAATGTCGGTACACACAGGTCCGCCTGCGGTATCTGCCGCACTACGACGGGCGGATCGAGGTGTTCGCGACCGAGGGGTGGGGCCGGCATCTGGGCAGCGCGTATCTGGCGGAGGCGGCGACGGTGGAGCAGCGTCGTGCGCTGAGTTCGGTCAGGGAGAAGAAGGCCCGCGTGCTGAGAGCGGATCTGAAGGCGGCGGAGAAGCTGCGCAAGGCCCGCTACCCCGCTACGACGACGGCTGCTGTGCCCCGTCCGCGGCGCACGGTCACCTCCTCGCAGGCCGAGGCGGAGATCGCCCAGGCCAGGGGAGTGGATTTGGCGGCCCGGGCTCTGCCGGCCTTGTCCCTCCTCGTGAGCCCCCGGCTTCCTGGGCGCGTCCGGTTGTCCGCCCTCGCCGGGCGGCCGACTCGCCAACGGACGCCGGGGAAGCAGCCGATGGCGGGCCGCCTGGAGCGGCTGATGTACGTGACGACAGCGGGGAGCGTTGATCAATGGCGACTGCCGAACGGCAGGGCCGGCTGCCTCGTGAGCGGGAGGACCACTTCATGCGCCTGCCGGGCGCCCAGGTGGTCTCCACCCGTGCCCTGCTCATGGTCCGGGAGAACATCCGCGCCGCGATCGAAGCCAGAGCCATGATCTGTATCTACGGGCAGGCAGGCCGGGGCAAGTCCTTGGCGGTGAACACCCTCGCTGCGCGAGCTCGCGCCGAAGCTGACACGCCGGATCCAGTTCCGTGCCCGCCCCTCGACCCGCGACCTGCGCCATGAGCTGTTCCACGCCCTCGGCTTGCAGGGGCGTCCTCCCGCCCACGCGATCGAGTTCGACCGGATGCTGCGCGGTGCTCTGGAGGAGACGCACGTCCTGGTCTGTGACGAGGCGCAGTGGCTGTCGAAGATGTGTTTCGAATATCTGCGCTATTTGTGGGATGGCATCAGTTCGGACCTGACGATCGTGTTCACGGGCGGGGACGGCTGTTTCGAGATGCTGCAGAGCGAGCCGATGCTGGAGTCGAGGGTGTACGCGTGGCAGGAGATCGACCCGATGCCGCTGGAGGAGGTCCTCACCGTAGTCCCGGCGTTCCACCCCGTCTGGGCAGATGCGGACCCGGAATTGATCGCGATGTGCGATGACGAGGCCGCGCACGGCAACTTCCGGGCCTGGGCGAAGATCACTCATCACCTGGCCGCCGGGATGAAGGAGTCCGGGCGGGTCTGGACGAGGACCTGCTGCGCTGGTCCTACAGCAAACTGCGCCAACGCCCGGTGGTGGCCTGAGTGCTGGACTGCTCGAACCCTCCGCCGGTCACGGTGGTCTTGGACCCGCACGACGACGTGGTACACACCCGGGCGGCCCTTGCATCCCACGCTCCGCAGCATGGACGCCTGACCGTGCACCCGACCCCGGGGACCGACGCCGCGATCGCTCTCGCCTACGACATCCTCGCTGCCCTGGGCAAACCCGTCCCCCTCACCGGCTACCGCCACCTCGACCCGGCCCCGGCCTGGTCGATTGCCGCAGCCTGGATCCTGGCCACCCCCATCACCCACCTGACCCTGCTGCGCGCCCACCTGCTCACCCCGCACCGCTTCAGAGACCTTCTCACCCTGCGTCGGCGTACCGGGGTCCGCCTGGTTCTGGTCTGCCATCACCGGGCCATGCGGGCGTTCCTGGAGCGCGAACTGCGCCAGGTGGACCACCTCGTCGCCGAGGCCTCCGCCCTGCTGCCTGAGGCCGAGCCGGCCATCTTGGAGCGCCAGGCACCGCACCCTGCGCGGCCGTTGGCGAACCGCTGGATCGCCCTGCCTGCCCTGACTACCCTCAAGGCCTTCGACGAGCCGACCGGCCCGTGCCGGTGTGCCGCACCGTCGGCGGCGGACCGGGACTTCTTCCCGCCGGTGATGCCGCCGGTCACCGAGGCGGAAGTGGCTTGGCGCCTTCACCGCGGGACGGCGCACCCGTACCTGGCGGCTCAGCTCGCGACAGCCACGTTCTCCGCGGCTTCCACCACCCAGCTCGCCACCGCACACGTTCGCGACCTGGCCCCGGACGGTACGACCATCACCCTGCACGACCACGGGCTGCGCCAGGGCTGCATGACCCACTTCGTGCCGGGCTGGGCCCGCCCGCTGCTAAGGGCGGCTGCACTCCTCTGGCGGATCGGGGCCGGCACCAGCGGCGGAGTCTTCAGCGATCCGCTGGAAGGCGAGGGGCTGACGCCCTTGAGGGCCTTCAGCGAGGGCTGCAGGCTGCGGCCACCCCAGCCGCCGCGCCCCAAGCTGCGCCGCAGCCGGTGAGGGACAACTCCCAGTCCGAAGGAGCCTGCGAAGACCATCTGGCCTGTGTGTACCGCCCATTACGGGCTTGCGTGGGCCAGGGATGAACCGGATCTGATTGCAGGGCTGCCCGTACCCGCCTCCGCACACGCGGAAGACCATCGAGCGGCGGAAGAAGGGGTGGCTGCCACCGGACTACGGACTGCGTGAGCTTCGCCGTCTGCGCTGACAAGCTCGACATGGGGCTGGTGACAGGTGTCGCCGCTCAGTGAAACTGCGCAGTCGTCATGCTTCTGACCTTGTGTTGTGCAGGTTGGCTGAACGGGTTGGAGGCTGCGCTGGCTCACTTAATCTGCGCAGAGTTCGGGGACGCCAGCTGTCTGAACTGGGGATTTCCCAGCTCTGGGGGTGGTTGCGCAGGTTGGTTGAGCACTGCGCAGTTTCGCTGATCCTCGGTATGTGCCGGCGGCTATGGGGTGGGGTTGGTGTCGAGCCAGGTGGTGGGGATGAGTTTTTCGCCGCCGCGCCAGTTGTAGCGGATGGAGTCCTGGTACCAGGCGTGTGGCAGGTCGGCGTGGTCGCTGACGATGATCTGGAAGCCGGGGGACAGCTCGGTGACGACCTGGTGCATGAGCTTGAAGAGTCCGGTGACTGTCACGCGGTCTTCGTCCAGGGCGAGGTCTTCCAGCCGGCCTCGTGCTTTGGCCATGTCGGAGGGGTAGTAGGGCTGGGTCGGCTGGTCGAGCATGAGGAAGCGGGGTACGGGCCGGCTGTTCGCGGTGAAGTACTGGTGGAGGGCGAGATGGGCGGCCAGGTGGTAGCCGACATGGTTCTTGCCACTGCCGATACGGAGCAGTTCGGTGATGCCGTTCGGGGTGTCGGTGACGACGGTGAGCTTCTTCAGGTTCAGGCGGACCAGGCCGTCGTCGTGCTCGAGTTTCAGGAATTTGGCGTGGCTGCTCATCTTGCCGCTGATGTAGCCGAGGCTGTGGGTGAGCTTGTCCTCGATGGCTTCGCTGTCGAGCTGCTCTTCGAGGGCTTGGACGCGTTGCTGCGCGATGGCGGCATCGGCTTGCAGACGCTGGAGGTGGCCGCTGCCGGTTGTGGTGCTGATCTGGCTCAGGTAGGCGCTGATCCTGCCGCGGGTGTAGGCCTGGGCTTCGGCCTGTCCAAGGAGGCCGGCCTGTTCTGAGCGTTGGTCGGCGATGATGCTGAGGGCACCTTCGACGCCGCGGAGCTCTTCACGTAGGCGTATGGCTGTCTGCTCGATGTCGCGTAGGGCCTGCTCGCGGCGGGGCTGTACCGCGCGCACGTTGTCGAGCTGGCTGCGGAGGTCTTCGAGAGTGGCGTGCATGTCGGCGACGGTGGGGTCGGGCTCGGCCAGCGCGTTTCCGCACAAGGGGCAGCTGTGTTCTCCGGGGAAGCCGTCGGGTACGAGGCTGAGAGCGGACAGGCGGGACATGCCGCGCCCTATGGCCCCGCTGTAGCCGGCGGCCTGGGACTCCAGATCGTTCACGAGCTGGCGCTCTTCTGCCAGGGAACGCAGCTGCCGGCGCAGAGCCGCGGACTGTTCGTTGAGGACAAGCTCCTGCCGGCGCTGCTCCTCGTCTCCGTTACGCCGGGCAGTCCGGAAGGAGGAGGCCTGTTGGAGTGCCTCGATGAGTGCTTCCCTGTCCGGGCTGCTGAAGGCGTCGTCGGCGAGGAGTCCGTGAACTCGGGCTTCACCCAGGAGGGACTGCAGCTGCGATTCCACGGCCTGGTTTGCTTCCTGGGAGGCTTTGAGGCGGTTCTCCGCGCTGCGCAGGGCTCGTTTGGCCTGGAGGAGCTGCTGCTGGAGTGCTGCCTGGTCTTCCGGGACCGCGCCGAGGAAGTACGGGATCGTGGCCTTGAGGCTCTCGGGGATTCTGCTTTCGTTCTGGCGGTGGAACAGGATCCTCTTGGACGCGACCTCGTCCTGGTTCTGCAGACAGAGCATGACGGCGTGACCGAGATTGGCGCTGAGCGGGGTGGCCAGGCTGCCGGCCGCGGGCTCACTGCGGGTGTCTCCGATGCCGATCCGGCGTCCGATCTGCTGGCGCAGCTGGGTGGAGTCGGTGTTGATTCGCAGGTCCGCCAGCTCCGGGACGCCAAGGTCGCTGCCGACTTCGAACATGGCGTTGGTGACGGACTTGGCTGTCGGTCCAGGTGCTGGCCGTGCGGCGAGGACGCGGGTGTCGGCCAGTTGCAGGATGACGGCGTACCAAGCGACGGTGGTGAAGATCGGGCTGACCGGGAGAGTGGCCTCGTCTCTACCGAGGCAGTAGTCGACGATGTCGAGCAATGCGCTTTTGCCTGTCTCGGAGGTGCCGGTGACGATGTTGAGTTCGCCGAGCCGGAAGTCCAGGACGCGCTTCTCGCCGCTCTTGCTGTAGAGGATGATCGACCGGATCTGCACCCGCTCAGGGTCTCACGCCCAACAGCGCAAATACGGTCGAAGGGTTTTCTGACTTGGCTGTCCAGCGGCCTATCAGCGAGGCGGCCTTGATGAGATCGGCGAGCTCGCCTCCGGCACGGGACTGCGCGAGTGTGCCTTTGAGGCAGCCTTGTTCGATGGCGAGCATCTGGTGACGGAGACCGAAGCGCAGGCCTTCTCGTACCGCGGGTGCCAGCGAGGTGCCGCGTGGGGCAAGGCCGGCGACGAGTGCTGGGTGTTCTGCCACCCAGTTCGTCAGATGAGTGCGCGTAGAGGTGGGCAGTGCCCGCCGTGTGGGCCGGTGCAGAACCAGCGGGGCCAGGACGAAGACCATGGGCCACGGCATCAGCCTGCCGGAGGCCTCCCGCTCGTAGTCGCGTGCCGCGGTGGCGGCGATGGCGGCTACGAGGGCGGGGTTGAGGAAGGCGGCGCTGGCCTGCGGCCTCCGCGTCCAGCTAGGCACGCGCGGCCCTGATCAGATCCTTCACCCGTTCCTCGAAGTCGGGGTGCCATCCGATCCGGCCGAGGTCGGCCAGCTCGTGGTGCTTGCCGCGGGAGAAGAACGCCTCGTCGTACGCCTCACGGATCCGGACGCGGGTCTGGTCCAGGGTTTTGCGTAGCAGCGCCCTGCCGGCCTGTTCCTGGGCACGGTCGGTGGCGTCATCGCCCAGGTCATCGAGCATCCAGTCGAACTCCCGCTGCCACTCGTCGGAGAGGTTGCCTTCGAACCGTGCCAGCTCGTCGAGGTCGACCAGGTCGTCTTCGAGCCATGCCACGGTCTGGGTGTAGGCGCGGTAGTAGTCCACCATCGCCTTGTTCAGATGGCGACCGGCGCCTACCCAGCGCAGCTGGTGGACGAATGCTGCGTCCGAAAGCTCAGCCTCGGCCTCTGCCGGGAAGTCGTCACGTCCCACGAGCGTGGGCAGTCTGTCGGAGGTGTAGTCGTCTCGGATGCGGCTGATGCGCTGCATCACCCGGGTCACGGAGACGCTGGTGTGCCGCTTTTGCAGCATGTCCACGGTCTGCTCGTACCACCACGCCCACAACTGCTTCATGAAAGAGTCGGCGTGCCCCTCGGGGAGCGCGGCCCTGAGCTTCACCCGTACCTGCGCATCGAGGTCGTCGATGGACGGGGTGCCGTCGATGACCCGCATCCGCTGGACGAAGACGGCGCGCTGCGCGGGCGGGAGTTTCAAGAACGCCGCCCGTGCGTCCGCAGTCCCTGCGGCAGTCGACTCCTCAGCCGCGGTGGTCAGCAGCTTGAGCGCCTCGGCGGGCGCCGGATTCGGCGCCTTGAGCGCGGCCATAGCAGTCCCTGGGCGCGCCTGTTGGGTGGTGACCAGGGTCAGTGCAGGGCCGTTCTCGTCGCCGGGGGCGTGGGTGTCCATCCATGACTTGATGGTCCTCCAGACGTCGTCGTCCTTGTCGCCGAGAGTGCGCACGCCGCGAATGTGATGCTTGACCTGCAGAAGATCAAAGGGCCGTCCGTCTTGTTCCCACGCGACGTCGTCGTGGAGTTCCAGGCTGATTGCCCCGTCAGGCCGGTCCTCTTGTCCGCGCAGCAGTTCGAGCAGAGCGAACTGCGCCTGGAAGAGGTAGCCCAGGGCGGACGCCGATGCCTCATGTGCGGAGGACGCCATGCCCTCAGTCTCCCGACTCCGATGTTGATCTGTCCAGAACACCACACTAATCGAACGTAGTTGCGCTAGTTAGGTGCTCTCCGGCGAGGATTCGAAGCAGTGGCTTGTGGGTGTCACCTTCGCTGAGGGCCGTGGGCTTTCGCTGTTGGCTGGGATGGTCGGTATCCGAGTTGGGTGAGTTCGACGGTGTCCGCTTCACGGCTGGTGGGTTTGGTGTGGTGGCGGTAGGCGGTGTCGTTGGTGGGGTGGCGTGGGGCATATCGGATGTAGTGGGAGAGGTCTTCGGGGTAGTGGGCGGGGTTTTGTAGCCATCGGCGGTTCAGAAGGCGGGCGATGGTGGTGTGGAGGGGATGGGACTGGCCGGGCCGGGTCCGGTGGTAGCGGGTGGAGGGCCGGCGGACGAGAAGCCCGGCCAGGGTGATGGTCTCGGGGTAGGTGATCGCCTCGCGGGCCAGGGCTTGCCACATGGAGGCGTCTTCGCTGCCGACGAGTCGGGCGCGGTCGGGCCAGATCCGTTCGGACTTGGGGGCGCGGCGGCGCCAGTGTTCGGTGAGGCGGGCTGCCTGGGCGACGGCATTGTCAGCGTCGGGTCCCCAGCGGCGGGTCAGTCGCAGGTGGGTGTGGTGTGCGCGGACGATCTCGGGAGTCTTGTGCAGGAGAGCGTGGGTGTGGGGGACGGGTATGCCGTGGAGGGTGTGGGGGCCCAGTGCCCAGGTGCGGTGGCGGGCGCATACGAGCTGCTGGTGGGGGAGGTAGCGCGGGACGGGCTGGGTTTGTCCGGTGCGGGCGACGGTGCAGTGCGGGCATCCGATGACGGCGGGAAGGCTGGAGGGGCGCATGGCGCCGCCGGGCCTGGTTTCAGCGGCGGAGCCCCGGTCTCGGTAGTCCTTCCAGCATGGAAGGGCGTGGGTGAGGTGAGCGTCGGGGATGCCGGTGTACTGGCTGATGCGGGCCCGCGCGCCGGCGTTGAGGTAGAGCTCGGTGGGCGTGTGCGGCCCGTAGTCGTGTTCGCGGGCGGGGTAGACCTTGGGCCGGTGTATGTGCAGCCCGCTCAGGAGCTCGCTGGTGGTGAGGTAGTGCGCCCTGGCGAGGCGTTCGACAAATGAGGCGTTGGTCTCGAAGGACAGGGGGCGGATGCGTCGCAGCGCGCGGTGTGTCAGGTCCGGCAATGTTCGCGGCATGTCAGCGCCGCCTTGCGTGCCTGGGGGTGTGTTCGGCGAGTTCGTCGAGCTCGATGTCGTCGAGAAGTGCTTTGGTGATCTTCTCGCTGCCGTCCAGGATCGCGGCGATGGCCGCTTCGCGCACCAGGGCGGACAGGCTTCCGATCCGGCCCCCGGTACGGAGGTGGAGATACGGCGCGTGCCGGGCCAGCGCACCCGTGCGGTGGGCGTCCAGGCGCAGTGCCTCGTCCATGCCCTGGATCAGCCCTTCCCATGAAGCGCGTTGCGCGGGGCTGCCGTGTCCCAGGGGCGGATTGCGGACGGTTTTGAACCGGCCTGCGATCTGCGCGCCCCGAACTCCGGTCAGTAGTGGTGAGGAGTCGAGGGCGACGCCCGCGTACACGAACGTCGCGGGGATCCGTTCGCTGAGGTGTTTCATCTGGTCGGAGGTCTCGGCGCCGTTGCGGGTGCGGGTGTTGAGGAGGTGGACGTCGTCGATCAGGACGAGTCGGGTGCCTAGTTCGTTCAGGGTGGCGCACACGATGTCGGTGATGTGGGCCTGGTTCATGCTCGCGGTGAGGGGCAGGTCGAGGAACCGGGCGAGTTCGGACACGAGCATTTTCGCGGTCGCGGCCGGGGGGACGGAGAGGAACACGACGGGCATGTGGTTGTCGGGTGCGCCCCGGCGGGCTCGGTCGGCGAGGTGGAAGGACCGGCCGAGTTGTTGCAGGGTGGTGGTTTTTCCGGTGGTGGGTGGCCCGGAGATCAGCAGGCCTCGGCGGGCGGTGCCGTTGTGCCTGCGGTTGAGGATCATCAGCCGGCGCAGGGTGAGGGAGACCTTGGTCATGGTGGGGGTGGACAGGATGACGAACCGGGAGTGGTAGTCCAGGCGGTCTTCTGCGCTCCACGGTCCGGTCCCGGGCAGGCAGGGTGGATCGGTGTCGACGAACCGCATCCATTCGCGCCAGGTGCTCGGCGAGGCGTACGGATCGTCGTTCGTTTCCCGGCCGGCGGCCGTTACCACTGCTGAGCCTCCTGGTGTGCGTCGAAGATGTTCCAGGCACCGCCCGACGCCGCCGCGCCGCCAATGGCAGGGGTGGTGTCGGCGCCCTCGTCCGCGTCCAGGACCTGTCCGGCGGGACTGTCCAGCAGATCCATGTCCGCGTTCCGTCGTTTCGTGTGCCCCGCCTGTGCCTTCCGGCGTGACTGTGCGGGCTGGTCGTTCTCGCCGGGCTTGGAGGCGGTGCTGGTACGGGCCGCTGCGTCGAGGACGCCCGGGGCGCTGCTGGCAGGGGGAGAATCGCCCACGCCGCCGACGCCTGTGTCGGTGGCGTGGGCGCGGCGTAGGAGTTCGTCCAGGTGGCGGGCGAGCTGCTCCTCGTGTTCGGCCCGGCCTTCGCGCTGTTTGACCACGCTGCGGATGTGTCGCCAGGTGGTGTCGGTGAACGACTTGGATACCAGTCCTTGATGGATCCAGGTGACCGGCTCCCAGCCGTGGGGGAGTCTGACCCAGCATTGCCACGGCTCGTAGGGGTTGTGGTGGACCTCCCATTTGCCGTCCGCGGCGGTGGAGCGGTGGCGGTGCGCGTTGAGTGCGGGCCCGTCGTAGGTGCGGTGTTCGAACCGGATGCCCTCGTCGCCGATCGCGCACCGTCTGGAGGGAAGCAGTTCGATCCAGTCCGCCCCTGTCAGGGGGACGGGGACGTGCCCGGCGATACCGACGAGCGCAGCCCACATCTCGTTGGGAGTGAGCGTCAGACGGGGCATGAGCGGGTGCCGCAACCGCTCGTGACACCGTTCCTGCCACCCGCAGACAGCCCACTCGTCGAGGAGGTCCTGCAGCTGGGGCAGCGTCCAGCGCGCTTCGTCCTCCACGGTGCTGCCGCGCGCCGCGAGGTTGTTCCCGGTGTATCCGGCGACGTACTGCGCGAACAGGGTGCCGATCGCCCCAAGCCCCGCTCCACCTGTCCTTTGGCGTACCCGGACGCGGGCGGGCACGGCTGGACCGAGATCCCCAGGTGCTCGGCGGCGGCGAGGAAGCAGCGGGAGACGAACACCTTGCCCTGGTCGATGACCACGGTCGAGGGCCGGATTACCGGCCTGGCGGCCGCGCCCTGCATGCGGGCGTCGATGGAGACAAGCCGCTGGTGGGGGATGACGGAGGCGGCCATGGACAGGTACTCGGGCCAGTCGGGCCGCATCGGCTGCGGCACCAGCGTCTGTGCCAGGAGCACGGCCGCGTCCACCGCCTTGGTGCCCTTGGGGCGCAGGACGGCCGCGGTGATGCTGCGGGTGGCCACGTCCACCGCCATCGTCAGCTCCGGCCGCCGCGCCTGTCCGTCCTCGCAAACGACCATCACGTCCAGCAGAGTGCTGTCCATCATCACCAGCTCACCGGGCGCCATCGCGAGCGTCGGTGTGAACACAGGCACGGGCCGAGACGCCCTGCGCCGCTCTCCGGCGGCTGTCAGCGCCAGTCCCTGCTGTTCGGCGACGGCCCGCACCAGCCGGTTGAACGTGGCCGCCGGCGGCACCACTACGGTCCCGGAGCCGTGGGTGTCCTGCAGCAGCCAGGTCACTTGCCGCCGTAGCCGGCTCAGCGTCCCGGTCGACCGCCCTTGCTGCTCCGTCAGCGCCCCGACGATCGCGGCCACCACCCGCGGATCGGCCTGGCCGAACACCGACCGCTCCCGCTTCCTACGGCCGTCGACGAGCCCCCAGACCCCTTCCTCGCGGTAGCGGGCTCGCATCCTGCGCACCGTGGCCACGCTGACCGTCTCTCCGGCCGCGGTCAGCTCGGCGGCCTTGGCCGCCTCCCGTTCGGCGAGCGAGTACACGGCCGGGTCGTACCCGGTTCGAGGGGGCCAGTCCTGGCGAGGGCCGACGTGCCCAGTCTCGACTTCCAGGATGTGCCGCTCCCAGGCCAGGGCCTTCTCCCGGACTTCGGGGCCGAGCCCGTCCAGCGGGCCGTGCACGGGCACTCGTCGGCGCGTGGAGCGGGGGTGGTCCAGGACGTCGAAGTCTTGCGTCCCGAGTACCTGGGTGAGCAGCAGCACCTGCACGCTGGCGTCTTCCTCGGCGAGCAATCGGCAGCGCGGCCCGTCCAGACCGGCCAGGACGTGGATCCGGTCCTCGAACCGGATCCGGTCGCCGACCTTGACGACGTCCACCGCCCGCTTCACCGCCCTGCTCCCAGGCGCCGACCGGCGCTGGCGGTCACGAGGGTTTCCTCGTTCAGGGGACGGTCCCAGTCCATGGTCAGCAGGCCGTGCCACAGCTGGTGGTAGACGGCTGGCAGCGTCGCGATCGGGTCCCCGAGCCGGAGCGCGCCCCTGCCCAACGCGATGGGCTCGGGGAACGCCCGCTGCAGCCGGGCAGCGGAGATCCCGACTGAGCACCGGGGATGCCGGTAGCCCGACAGCCACCGTGCGTTGGCCGTGACCACCGGATCCGCGGCAACCGCGAACCGGTGCTCCCAGCCGGCCTCCCGAGCACACGCCTCAACTACCCGCGCCCGGCCTGCGAGCCGCCCGGACGGTCCACCGCGCCGGGGGCAGTCCACGAGGTGCATCGCGCCGTCGGCCAGAGCCACGGCCAGGTCAGGGGCGTGGGTGACAACCCTTCCCCGTTCCTCCCACACGAACTCCACTGGCCGGCACGCGATGCCCACCACCTGCGGATCGCGGTCCAGTAGCATGACCGCGTCCCGCATCGCCGCGCTCCCGTATCCGACCAGACGGCTGGTGGTCGCGGACCACCACCATCCCGGAGCCAACCGCCGTCCGCGCCGTACCGGGAAACCACGTACGACCGGGTAGTCCATGGGCCGTAGCTCCCCGGTCGTGGTCCGCCACGGCAGCTGGACCACCACCCCGTCGGGCCCCACGAACCGAACGTTCACATGACGCGGATGCACCCTGCCCCCTCCGTCGATTCCGAGGCAAGACCACAGGCAAGCCCCCTTCCCCCTCAGTGGAAACGGGGCGACCAATCTGAGCAATGCGCAGATACACCGAGCCATACGATGCGGTGAAAAACTCTCAGACCGGCCCGAAGGCTCCTTCTGAATCTGCTACATCCGGGGAGACAACGCGTGTTCGGCGGAGGAGCATGAGCGCCAGCACCGCCACCGCAAACCGTGGGCAGGAGTTGGACTGCGCAGGTTGATTGAGCAGTGCGCAGTTTCGCTGATCCGCGACAACAAGTATCGGCGGTCAGTGGATCTGGTACGGGATGATCTTTCCAGAGTCTAGCTCTGATTCAGATTGAATCAGATGGGCCGCGCCCCTGACCGGTGTAGTCGGCATGGGGCCGGATAACGGCTCTGACCGTGGACGGTGTTAGCTTCCTCCCCGTGACGGACCACCAGGAGCAGACGAGGACGGCCTATGACGGGGTCGTCGAGCTGTATGCGTCGATGTTCGCTGATCGGTTGGAGACGCATCCGTTCTCGCGGAACATGATCGGCACCTTCGCCGAGCTGGTGCGTGAGACGGGGAACCTGCGGGTGGCCGATGTCGGGTGCGGGCCTGGACATCTGACGGGCATGCTGCACGATCTGGGCCTGGACGTCTTCGGGCTCGATCTTTCCCCGGGCATGGTCGACCATGCCCGGCGGGCCCATCCGGCGTTGCGGTTCGACGAGGCGCGGATGGAGGCCCTGCCGATCGAGGACGGCGCGCTCGGCGGCGTGCTGGCCCACTACTCCATGATCCACACCCCGCCCGGTGAACTGCCCACACTCCTCGCCGAGCAAGTACGCGTCCTGGCGCCCGGAGGCCTGCTCCTGGTTTCCTTCTTTGCGACCGAAGAGCCGGAGCCGATCCGCTTCGACCACAAGGTGACCCCCGCTTACAGCTGGCCAGCTGACCGCTTCGCCGACTTGCTGACCGAAGCCGGGCTCGCCCCCTTCGCCCGGCTGCTCCACGATCCGACCTCCGAACGGGGCTTCCTCGACGCCCACTTGCTGGCCCGCCTGGAATAGAAGGAACACAGGGCCCGACGGCTAGCCCCCTTACCGCTGCTAGCTCGGTCCGCGGAGCGGGCCGTGGTCTGGAGGTGGAGCCGGAAGACCCAGGGTGGGGGAGCGAAGCGGACCCGCCCAACGGGCCTGAGGCCCGGACCCCGTGAAACGGGGTCACCTCCCGCGCGGAGCGCGGGAGCCCTGGGGCCTGCGCAGCAGGCCCGCTCTGGTGGAGCGAAGCGGAACCAGAGCCAGTCCGCAGCGAAGCGCAGGACTCCGGCCCGAAGGGCCGGCCATGGCTCGGAGCGAAGCGGAGAGCCGGGCCCGAAGGGCCCCGGCCGAGCGCAGCGAGGCCGTTCAGTCCTGAGCGCGCAGCGCTCAGGTACCCGCGGAGCGGGTACC
>NZ_JBEZLW010000071.1:0-19551 GCF_040652395.1 Streptomyces sp. NPDC048269 | reverse complement strand
TTCACCAGCCCACAACCGGGCATCCCCAAGTTCCCCACCCATTTCCTGACCAACGACCGACCTGCCCAACCGTCACGGCAAGCACCGTTGCAGTACTAAGGGCCGGCAAGTGTCCGAGTGGTTGCGGCTCTCCCCAGAGGCCCCCAGGGCAAGGCAGGCAGCCACGACGGATAGCAAGGCTAGGACCGCGAAGAGGTGGGTGTAGCCGCCGAGTGGACCCGCGAGGGCGGCACCGGCCCAGGGGGCCAATGCCCCCGCGATGCGGGCTGGGGCGCCGAGGAGCCCGGAGAGACGGCCGTATTGGGTGGTGCCCCAGCGATCGGTGACGGCGGTGGCCTGGAGGAGGGTGAGGTTGCCTCGGACGACTCCTGCCAGGACCGCGAGGATCACCAGGAGGGGTGCGGGGCCGGGGATGAGGGCGAGGGCTGCGGTGGTCGCGCCGCCGAGGGCGATGAGTGTGGCCGTGCGGGTGGTGACGGGAGTACGGGCGGACAGGCTCGCGTAGAGAGTGCGCCCGAGGGTCTGGCCTGCTCCGCCGAGCCCGAGAGCCCAGGCAGCCTGGATGGGTGTTGCTCCGCGTTCGGTGAGGAGTGGGATGAGGCCCATGACGACGGCGTACATGGCGAAGCTGGAGAGGGTGAAGGCTGCGGCCAGGAGGATGAAGGAGCGGCTGCGCGGGATGGGGGTGTGCCCGATGGCGGGTGGCGGCGGTGGGGCGGCTGGCCAGGGGGCGCGTAGCGCCAGGGCGTGTGCGGGGATGGTGACTGCGGCCAGGATCGCTGCGAGGACCGCGTACGTGGCCCGCCAGCTCACGTGCTCGGCGAGGGATGCGGTCAATGGTGCGAAGACGGTGGAGGCGAGTCCGCCGGCGAGGGTGACGATCGTCAGGGCGCGAACGCGGTCGGGACCCCACCAGCGGGTAAGGGCGGCGAAGGCGGGCGGGTAGAACGTGGCGGCCATGGCCACGCCCGCGAGCATCCAACCCGCGCTGAATACAGCAAGATTGGGGGCGGCCGCGATCACCAGGAGGGCCACCGTGCCGAGTACGGATCCGGCGGTCATCACGGCACGCGGTCCTCGGCGGTCGAGGACCCGGCCGATGGGGATGCCCGCCACGGCGGAGACGAGCAGGGCGCCGGAGAAGGCCGCGGTGGTGGCGGCCGGGGACCAGCCGGTGTCAGCAGTGATCCGGGAGCCCAGGACGGGGAAGGCGTAGTAGACGATTCCCCAACTGGTGATCTGCGTCAGGCACAGGGCGGGCAGGGCGGCGCGTGGCCGCGACCGGACCCCCGTTTCGGTCGCGGCCACGCTGGCCTGTGTGTTGGGCACGGTGGTCAGCAGCCGCCGGAGACGGTGGCGGGGGCTCCGATGGTGAGGGTGGCAGGAGCTGCGCAGCAGCCGCCGCCGGTCTCTTCGGCGGCCTCGGGCTGGTCGAAGAGGCCGGCGCCGCCGCAGACTCCGGTCTCGGGGAGGGTGAGTTCGACGCGCTCGGCGGCCTCCCGGTCACCGGCGAGGGCGGCTGCGATGGAGCGGACCTGCTCGTAGCCGGTCATGGCGAGGAAGGTCGGGGCGCGGCCGTAGGACTTCATTCCCACCAGGTAGACGTCCTTCTCCGGGTGGGAGAGCTCGCCCGCGCCGTGGGGGTAGACGGTGCCGCAGGAGTGCTGGTTGGGGTCGATGAGCGGCGCCAGCTCGACCGGGGCCTGGAGGCGCTCGTCGAGGCCGAGGCGGAGCTCGTCCAGGAAGGTGAGGTCGGGGCGGAAGCCGGTGAGGACGATGACCTCGTCGACCGGGTCCAGGCGGCGGCCGTCCTCGCCGACCAGGACCAGCCGGCCGTCCCCGTCTCGTTCGATGGCATCGGTACGGAAACCGGTGACCGCATCGGCGTACCCGCCGTCGACCGCGGCCTTGGCGGCAAGTCCGAGAGCGCCACGGGCGGGGAGCTGGTCGGCGGTGCCGCCACCGAAGGTGGAGCCACTGATCCCGCGACGGAGGATCCAGGTCGCGTGCGTCCCGGTGCCGTCCTCTTCGTTCTTGGCGAGGTCGGCGAGGTAGGCCAGAGCGGTGAAGGCGGAGGCGCCGGATCCGATGACGGCGGTGCGCTTGCCGGCGTACCGGGCCCGGACAGCCGGGTCCTTGAGGTCGGGGACGCGATACGTGATCTGCTCTGCGGCACTCTTCTCTCCGAGTGCATGCAGGCCGCTGCCGCCGGCCGGGCTGGGGGTGGACCAGGTGCCGGAGGCGTCGATGACGGCGCGGGCGAAGATCCTCTCCTCGCGGCCCTCGGGGCTGGTGAGGTGGACGACGAAGGGCTGGGTCTCGCGGTCGGCGTCGACAATGCGGTCGCGGCCGGACCGGGAGACGCCGGTGACGGTGGCGTTGTAGCGGACGCGGTCGCCGAGTACGTCGGCCAGGGGCTGGAGGTAGAGCTCGGCCCAGTCGCCGCCGGACGGGTAGGCGGCACCGTCGGGCTTGACCCAGCCGGTGGGGGCGAGAAGCTTCTCGGCGGCCGGGTCGGTGACCTCGGACCAGGTGGAGAAGAGGCGTACGTGCGACCAGTCGCGCACGGCCGACGCGGCGGCCGGTCCGGCCTCCAGGACCAGGGGCTCGATATCCCGCTCGATGAGGCGGGCGGCCGCGGCGAGTCCGATCGGGCCGGCGCCGATCACGACGACGGGCAGGGTTTCGGTGGATGCGTTCACGGCGGGCTCCCCAGTTGATTCGACGTCTGTCGATATCCTGACGACTCCAGAGTGGACTCTGAATCGATGTTCGTCAACATAGACATGCGTCGAATTTCGTCGGATGATGGGCGCATGACTACGAAGGTGTTGCCGCTGCTGGAGCCGGAGACCGTGGTCGCGTGCTGCCCGCCCCTGTCTGAGCGCCCGCTGACGGCCGAGGAGGCCGAACGGACCGCCGTCATGTTCAAGGCCCTGGGCGACCCGGTACGCCTGCGCCTGTTCTCGCTGGTCGCCTCCCACGAGGGTGGCGAGGCATGCGTGTGCGACATCTCCGACGTGGGCGTCTCCCAGCCGACGGTCTCCCATCACCTGAAGAAGCTGCGGGAGGCGGGGCTGCTGTCCTCCGAGCGGCGCGGCACGTGGGTGTACTACCGGGTCGAGCCCTCGGTGCTCGCCGCGATGGGCCAGCTGCTGACCCGCGCGGCGGCCGCATGAGCATCACCATCGCGCCACTGGCCGAAGCGCCCGCGGATGAGGTCCTGGCGATCTACCAAGCTGGGATCGACGAGGGCAACGCCACCTTCGAGACCACCGCTCCCACCTGGCAGGCGTTCGACGCGGGAAGGCTGGCGGAGCACCGCTTCGTCGCCATCGCCGCCGACGGCAAGATCCTGGGCTGGGTCGCCGCGAGCGCGGTCTCGGACCGATGCGCGTACGCGGGTGTGGTCGAGCACTCCGTCTACGTCCACCCGGCCGCACGTGGCCAGGGTGTCGCCTCCGCCTTGCTGACGGCCTTCATCGACTCGACGGAGACTGCGGGGATCTGGACGATCCAGTCCGGCATCTTCCCCGAGAACCGCGCCAGCCTCGCCCTCCACCAGCGGTGCGGTTTCCGGGTCATCGGCACCCGCGAGCGCATCGGCCGCCATCACGGCGTGTGGCGCGACGTGATCCTGCTGGAACGCCGGAGCTCTCTGATCGGCTGAAGAGGATCCGGCGGCTTGATCCGCGGGTGCCCACGGCGTGCGAGGCGTCTCGGCGAAGTCAGTCGTGACGGGCGAGCTTGACCGCGGATACCAGCAGAAGCACGGCCAGTGCGGGGATGAGGATCAGGTCCGGGAAGACGCCCAGGAGCATTCCGCCCAGTACCGCGCCGGCGATGGAGCCTGCGGCCATGACCGCGGTGAAGCGGAGGTTGGCGCCGAGGACGGTGAAGCTGCCGTCGCGGCTGTAGCGGGCGAACGCGACGAGCATGGTGGGCAGCGAGACCAGCAGGGAGAGGCTCCCGGCGGTCTTGATGTCCTCTCCGTAGAGCAGGACGATCGTTGGGATCAGCAGCTCACCGCCGGCTACGCCCATGATCGCGGCCACCACGCCGATGCCGAACCCGGCCACCACACCAGCTGGCACCTGTGCCCATAGCGGCAGATCGAGGGTGCCCAAGGCGGTGGTGTGGGTGAGCACCAGGGCGGCGGCCATGAGCACCATCAGTGCGGCCAGCACCTTGTAGAGGGTGCTGCTGCGCATGCGCACCGCCCAGGTGGCTCCCGCCCATGCTCCCAGCAGGCTGCCGGCCAGGAGGTTGACCGCCACCGGCCAGTGCGCCGCGATCTCGGCCGCCGGGACCGCGCCAAGACGGGCGGGCAGCGCGACCAGGACCACGACCAGGCTCATCGCCTTGTTCAGGATGACCGCCGCCAGCGCGGCGAACCCGAAGAGGCCGATCAGCAGCGGCAGACGGAACTCCGCGCCGCCCAGCCCGATCATCCCGCCCAGGAGACCGATCGCTGCGCCCGCCCCGAACACGGCCGACGTCGCGTGCGTCGAGCGGAAGGGGGCGAGGTGCTCGTCAGTCGGCATGACGGCCATCCTTGCTGGTCACAGCCTCGTGCGCTAGGAAGTGACCCCGGCTTCAGGGAAAGGCACCGGCTGTGCGCGCAGGCTTCGTCCAGACCTCCGAGCGCCCGATGTCACCCGCCGAGGTGCGCGGGCATTTCGCGGGCGGCCTCTCCTGCGCGACGGGGTGTTGGTGGAGCGCGCCAGTTCTGTGACGTGCCGCCTGCCGGGTACGCGGGTTTCGGTGTCGGTCGGCGGGTGCACACTGCCCGGCATGAGCATCGACATCGCCTGGGCCCGCGCCGAGTTGGACCACTTCCTGGAGCTGACCGAACTGCGGTCCCTGAACCATTCCCCTGGTGACATCGCGGTCTTCTCGCCGAGGAAGACCACCAGCGGTGCTGAGAAGGACATCGTCGCCAGTGCCCAGGTGGTCGAACAGATCCTGGATCGTGTGCTGCCCAGGTGGCGGGAAGAGGTGCCCGGCAACTCCCGGGTCAACCGCTGGTACCAGCACCGCGAAGCCGCCCACCGTGCGGTCGTCGTTTTGGATCGCGATGCGGAGGTACGCCAGCGCCTCGGTGACGACGCCCCGCAGGTGAGCGCCGCCACTATGCACCCCTGGGCCTGGGAAGGCGCGCGCCCCTTGTGGCAGAGCGGCCACTTCCGGGAGGCGGTCACAGCAGCCGCACGAAAGATCAACGCCGAAGCGCAGAACAAGCTCGGCCGCAAGGACATCAGCGAGACCAACCTGTTCAAGCAGGCCTTCTCCCAAGACCTTCCCAAGCCCGGCCAGCCACGGCTTCGGCTCAGGGACGACGATGGCAGCGACACCTACCGCAACGTGCACCGCGGGGCCATGGCCTTCGCCGAGGGCTGCTACGCCGCCATCCGCAACCCCAACAGCCACGAGGACGGGCTGCCCGAACTGCCCGAGCACCAGGCGCTGGAGCAGCTGGCGGCCTTCAGCGTTCTGGCCCGCTGGGTCGACGGCGCCACCGTCGTCACCTGAGTTCCCCCCTCAGCCCTGCCGGCTCACGCGAGGAGGCCGGCGATCTCCCGGGCGGCATCTCGGGCCGGCCGCCCCACCCCGATGAGGGTGGCGGATGCCGGGCCGGTCCAGTCGCCGTAGCCGAGCAGGTGCAGGCGGGGCTCGTCTGCGGCGCGGGTGCCGACGGTCGCGATGTGGCCGCGGGTGCCGCGCAGGCGCAGTGAGGCGAACGGGGCGAGGGCCGGACGGAACCCGGTGCACCAGATGACCGCGTCCGTCTCGGCCCGGGTGCCGTCGGCCCACTCGACCCCGTTCGGCGTGAGGCGGGCGAACATCGGCTTGGGGTTGAGGAGTCCGGCGTCGCGGGCGGCGCGTACGGGCGGCACGGCCACGATGTCGCCGAGGGAGGCCACGCCACCGGTGTCGGTGCGGCCGGCATCGAGGGCCTGGCGGCGGGCGGTGGCGGCGTCGAAGAGGGCGCGGCCGTCGATGTCGTCGGCGAGGTAGCGGGGCGGACGCTGGGTGACCCACGTCAGTTCGGCCACGGAGGCGAGGTCGGCGGCGATCTGGGCGCCGGAGTTGCCGCCGCCGACCACGATCACCCGCTGGCCTGTGAACTCGGCGGGGCTCTTGTATTGCACTGTGTGGAGCTGGCGTCCGGAGAACTCACGGCGACCGGGGACGGCGGGGATGAACGGGCGGGTCCAGGTGCCGGTCGCGCTGATCACCGCGCGTGCCTGCCAGTCGCCCGAGTCGCTCGCCACCCGCAGACAAGTGCCGTCGCGGTGTACGGCGTCGACCCACACCCCGCGCTCGACGGGCAGCTCGTATCGTTTCTCGTAGTCGGCGAGGTACTCCACGACATGCTGCGCGTCCGGGTACGTCTGCCCGGGCTGGGCGGGCATCAGCCGCCCGGGCAGCGAGGAGTACTGCGCCGGGGAGAACAGGTGCAAGGAGTCCCAGGTGTGCTGCCATGCCCCGCCGGGTGCCGCCTGCGAGTCGAGGATGACGTGCTCGACGCCCAGGCGGCGCAGGTGGTAGCCGGCGGCGAGCCCTGCTTGGCCGCCGCCGATCACCACTACATCCGTGCGCTGCGTCATGCCGCGGGCTGCTCCGTGTCGCTCTTGCCGCGCATGAAGATGACCGCCACGAGCGCCAGGCCCACGATCGCACCGACCAGCTGCATGCCGATGAATCCGGGCACCGAGCCGGGGGCGATGCCCGCGAAGGTGTCGGTGAAGGCGCGGCCGATGGTCACCGCAGGGTTGGCGAAGGACGTGGACGAGGTGAACCAGTACGCGGCGCCGATGTACGAGGCGACCGCGACGGGGGCGAAGCGGAGCCGGTCGGTGCGGGCCAGGCCGAAGATCAGCAGGATGAGGCCGGCGGTGGCGACGACCTCGCCGAGGAGGAGGTTTCCGGCGGAGCGATCGTGCGTGGACCACTTCACCAGCGGCTCGCCGAACATGGCGTCCGCCAGGATCGCGCCCGCGATGGCGCCGACGATCTGCGAGGGCACGTACACCGCCAGCTCGCGGGCGGTGACGCCGGCGCCGCCGCGGCGGGCGGTCCACCACTCGGCCAGGGTGACGGCGGGGTTGAAGTGGGCGCCGGAGAGCGGACCGAGCAGGGCGATCAGGACGCCGAGGCCGAATACGGTGGCGGTGGAGTTGGCCAGGAGCTGGAGCGCCACGTCCTGGGTGAGCTCGGTGGCCTGGATGCCGGAGCCGACGACGATCGTGACCAGGGCCGCGGTGCCGACGAGCTCGGCGGCGGCGCGGGCGATGAGCGGGGTGCGGGGCGGGGTCGCGCCGGGTGCGGGCTGGGGCTCGTCGGGGGCTATGTCGCTCTCCGCTGCGGGGGCGGCAACGGGCTCAGTGGCGGTCAAGGCAGGGTCTCCTCGGGCAGGTGAGGCAAAGCGCGGAAGGCTATGGGCAGGACCGCTTGAGGTTCGCTTCGGCGGTGGCACGCGCGGTCTGGGCGAGGTCGGCGAACTGACCGGCGAGGACTTCGATGACCTCCGGGCGCAGCCGGTAGTAGATGTACCTCCCGCACGGCTCCGTCTCCACGACCCCGGCCTCGCGCAGCACCTTCAGGTGGTTGGAGAGGTTCGTCTGCTTGGCACCCGTCTCCTCCACGAGGTGGGTGGTGCACAGCGTCTCGCGCGCGAGCAGGGTCACGATCTGGAGCCTGAGCGGGTCGGCCAGAACCCGGATCAGATCAGTGTCGACTGACGTCATCATGTGCTGATACTGTCACATCAGCTGGGGCTGACACCAGCCCGAGCTGACCTTATTGGCTCCTTTGAACGGGAACGCCATGCCCACGCCCTCCCCACCCCTCCTGCCGGACGAACGCCTGGCCGCAGGGGCTGCCCGTCTCGCCTCCCGGTACGCCGGCCACTTCGCGCCCGAGACCGTCCTCCGCCTGCTCGCCGACTCCTACACCCAGCTCGCCGAGCAGGCACGGATCCGGACGCACCTGATCGTGCTGGCGGAACGGCTGACCGCCGAGCGCCTGGACGCCCTCGCCCACACCCAAGGGCTGACGAGCGGCCCCACGCGGGTCCTGTTCGTGTGCAGCCAGAACGCTGGCCGCTCCCAGATGGCAGCGGCTCTCCTCGCACACCGGGCGGGCGAGCGCGTTACCGTCTCCTCCGCGGGTACCCACCCCGCCGACGAGGTCGAGCCGCACATCGCACAGGCCCTCACCGAGGCGGGCGCGGACCTCACGGACGCCTACCCCAAGCCTTTGACCTCGGAAGTCGTCGAGGCCGCCGACATCGTGATCACGATGGGGTGCGGCGACGCCTGCCCTGTCATGCCCGGCCGCCGCTACCTCGACTGGCCCGTGGCCGACCCCGACGGAGCGCCGATCGCCGTCGTCCGCGGCATCCGCGACGCCATCGACGCCCGAATCACCGAGCTCCTCACCCAGCTCGCCCCCTGAAGCCCCCTCGCATCCCCACCGCAGTCGCCTCACCCCAAGGAAGAACAGATGTCCTCCGCTCCTGCCGCCTCCGTCCTGTTCGTCTGCATCCACAACGCGGGCCGCTCCCAGATGGCGGCCGGGTTCCTGCGCCACCTCGCGGGCGACCGTGTCGAGGTCCGCTCCGCCGGCTCCATGCCTGGCGAGCAGATCAACCCCTCCGCCGTCGCCGCCATGGCCGAGCTGGGCATCGACATCTCCGACCAGAAGCCGAAGGTCCTCACCCCCGAGGCCGCGCAGGCATCCGACTACATCATCACCATGGGCTGCGGCGACGCCTGCCCGTACTTCCCCGGCAAGACCTACCTCGACTGGCAGCTCGAGGACCCCGCCGGCCAGGGCGTCGAGGCCGTCCGCCCCATCCGCGACGAGATCAAGGGCCTCATCGAGGGCCTCATCGCCGAGATCGACGCCAAGAAGCAGGGCTGATCCCGTGACCGACGCGACCACCGCCGACGACGGCATACACAACGTCATCATCATCGGCTCCGGCCCCGCCGGCTACACCGCCGCCCTCTACACCGCCCGCGCCCAGCTGAAGCCCCTGCTGTTCGGCAGCTCCATCTTCGTCGGCGGGTCGCTGACCACCACGACCGAGGTCGAGAACTTCCCCGGCTTCCCCGACGGGATCGACGGACCGGACCTCATGACGAACATGCGGGCCCAGGCCGAGAAGTTCGGCGCCGAGATGATCGACGACGACATCATCTCCGTCGACCTCACCGGCACCATCAAGGAAGTCACCGACTCCGAAGGCACCGTCCACCGCGCCAAGACGGTGATCGTGGCGACCGGATCCGGCTACCGCAAGCTGGGTCTGCCCAAGGAGGAAGAGCTGTCCGGCCGCGGGGTGTCCTGGTGCGCCACCTGCGACGGATTCTTCTTCCGCGACCGTGACATCGTCGTGGTCGGCGGCGGCGACACCGCCATGGAGGAAGCCACCTTCCTCACCCGCTTCGCCCGCTCGGTCACCGTCGTCCACCGACGCTCCACCCTGCGCGCCTCCAAGGTCATGCAGAACCGGGCCTTCACCGACGACAAGATCTCCTTCGCCTTCGACAGCGAAATCGCCGAGATCAAGGAGAAGAGCGGCATGCTGTCCGGTGTCGTCCTGCGTGACGCCTTCACCGGCAAGCTCCGCGACCTCGACGTCACCGGCCTGTTCATCGCGATCGGGCACGACCCGCGCACCGAGCTGTTCACCGGACAGCTCGACCTCGACGACGAGGGCTACATCCAGACCACCTCGCCGTCGACCCGTACGAACATCCCTGGCGTCTTCGCCGCCGGCGACGTGGTCGACCACACGTACCGCCAGGCCATCACGGCCGCCGGCACTGGCTGCGCCGCGGCCCTCGACGCCGAGCGCTACCTCGCCGCGCTTGGCGACGGGAACAGCACGGAAGCTGAACTGGAGCCTGCCAAGGCCTGATGGGGTGGCCCCCGCCTCGCGCGGGGGCCACCCTCCTCATGTGCGCGCGTACGCCCTTCATGCGCCCCTACTCCCCCACGTAGCTTGCGACGTTGGCCTGTGACACCCGTACGAGCCGTAGGGGGTAGCAGCTTGAAGCAAGCAGACGTACTGAGGGATCTCGCGCAACCGTGGCACGTATCCGTCCAGTCGACAACGGAACTGGCGGGCAGCGTCGCGAAAGCGGCTGCCGCGGACGACAAGGCCAAGCAGGAGAAGAACCAGGCGCCCCTGCGCCGCAAGCCGGAACTCCGCCCCTTACCCGTGAAGCCGCTCGGCCTGTCGCTCCAGCTCACCCCTTGGGACGTCCTCCACACCCTGGGCCGGGCCAACGTCCTCGCCCGGCAAGGCGCCGGACGAGGCCTCGCCGAGCACTGGGCAAGCCTGAAGTACTGCCAAGCCCTGACCGGTAACGACGGCCGCTACATGGCCCTTTCGACAGAGGGCCGCAACCCGCGGCGCCACTACGCTGCCACCCAGTCGGGCGAGCTGAGCATCGGCTTCGCCCTCGCGCTCGCCCAGCGCGTGCTGGCAGCGCAGTATCCGGATCACTCGGTATCGGTCATCGACGCCGAGATAGCCATGCGGGCCGGCTGGGAGCTGACCGGCAAGGAGGCCGGGCGCAGCAGCGCCCCACGGCGACCGAACTTCTTCCTGGAGGTCTGGAAACCGGGTGAGCCGTCCCGGGTCATCCCGGTGACCTGCAAGGGCACCCACGGCAACGTCTCCCAGGTGCACAAGCAGCTCGCCACCGGCTCCGCCGACGTGGAAGGCATCCACATCGGCCCGTACAACGAGACTCCGTCCCTGGTCTTCGGTACGACGCTCCCCAAGAAGAGCGAGAACATCACCGTCTACCTGCTCCAGGCCCCCGGCGACGGCACCCTGCAGCTGCCGACGACCGTGACCCTCGACCCTCCGGTCGAGGACCGCGCCATCGTCCCCGGCATCCACGTGCCCACCGAGCCGGACGAGAAGCCGGTCACCCTGCCCGGATACCACCTCCAGCCGGAGGAACACGGCTGGTTCGGCCGCGTTCTCGCCCAGGCCGATGCCGCAGGCCTGATGGCGTTCACCGGCGGCGGCGAACCGACAGCGCGCTACCTCACCAAGCGTCAAGGCAAGCGGCACTTCGAGACCTTCACCCACGCCGGCACCGGCATCGTCCAAGACGTCACCCACACCATCCACGGCAAGAGCTTCGTCGGCACCGATCACGTCTTCCGCCTCAACGGGATCCGGGTCGAGGCCTTCTCCGGCCTCGCCGAGGACCTCTTCGAGCACCTACGAGAAGGCAGGGTCGAGCAGTACCGCCACGAGGCGCACGCACTCCGCTCCTCCTGGCCCGCCGACCCCTGGGACGCGAAGTGGCGCGGCCCCGTCTCCTTGCACCCCGACGGCACCGTGATGGCGCTGCGCCGCCTCCGTCTGCGCTGATCGTACGCAGGCCTTCTGGGAGCCGGTCGACTCCCAGAAGGCCGCGGTCGCTCGCGCCAATGCCGACAGGCCGCCCTTGATCAGCCGCAACATCACCCCGCGAGGACCGCACTAGCTCCCAGAAGGGCCTCGAGCTCCGCCACAGCCGCGTCCTCATCTGTGGCGTGGACGGTCGTGATGCCCAGCTCGGCGGCCGGCGGAAGGTTCACAGCGTGATCGTCCACGAACACGCACCGCTCGGCGGGCAGGCCGATCCGGTCCAGGGCCAGCCAATAGATCGCCGGATCAGGTTTGGCCATGCCGACTGCGCGATGTCAGTCGGCGAGCCGGGCCATGTAGTCGCCCGCCCCTTCCACCGCGGCGACGAGAGCCGCGCTGTCGACCTGTGCGCCCTCCTCCAGGCGGATGATGCTACGCCCGGTGCGTGTGTCCGTGCGGGCTGAGCGGACTCCGGGGAGGTCTTCCAGCTCGTCGTCGATGAGCAGTCCGCAGCTGGTGCAGTGCATGCCTTCGATGAGGAGCTCGATGTGAGAGCCGGTGTCGTTTTCGGTGTTGTTCTTGCGGCCGAAGAGCTTCATCACAGGTCCTTCTTGAAGTCGATGGCGCCGGTCTGCATGCCCATGGCGCAGGTGAAACGGAGGGTTCCCGGTTTGCGGGTGCCCAGGTCGACGTCGGTGTCACCGTCGCGTTTGACGATCTCCTGCACCCCGAGTTCGGGGATGGTGAACGCCCGGGCGCAGCCGCCCGAGTCCTTGCCGTGCAGCACCAATGTGGTGGGTACACCGGCCTTCGCGGTGAACTGAGTGGGGGCGTAGAAGTCCGTCACGGTCAGCGTGATGATCTGTCGCCCGGATGCGTCCGTACGTACGGGGGTCTCGGGCGGCTCCTGCGAGTCGCCGCCGCCCCGGGAACCGCTGCCGTCGCCGCCTTCGACGATGAACGGGCCGCTCGCCGAGGTCTGCCGGCCCGGTGAGGGTGAGTCGAAGGAGACCCAGCCGCCTGCCTGCAGCGCGGAGAGCATGGTCCAGGCGGCGACGGTCAGCATCACGACACCGGTGAGTCCGGCCAGCTTGCCCGAGAGTGCCTGGCTGCTGTGCCGGAACAGATAGCCGAGCAGGGCGAACAGCGGTGCGATGCCCGCCACGAATCCGGCCATGACCGCAGCCCCGGCGACCGCCGATCCGGAGGTGATGGCGAGGAGCTCCATCGAGAGGGTCACCCCGCAGGGCACCAGGACGGTGGCGAAGCCGACCAGGGTGGGGGTGGCGACCGTATCGGTCTTCGCGCTGCGGCGCATCAGTCGGCCGAATGACGCCGGGGGCCTGGGCAGCAGCCGGCCCACGGCCTTGACCCCGATCAGGTCCAGGGCGAACAGCACCATGGTGGCCCGGCTGCGAGCAGCAGCACCGCCTGGGTGCGAGGGCTGGGCTGCAGGGCGTTGCCGAAGACGCCCAGCAGGGCGCCGAGCACGGTGTGGGAGGCGAGCTTCCCTGCGAGGAAGGCTCCGACAGGCGCCAGCGGCGTAGCGGTCTCCGGCGGGGAGGTGTTCGGCTTGGCGGTCGATTTCGAGGCGGGGGTGCGGCGGCGGGTCACTGCGCCGGCCAGCAAGCCCCCCTGTACGGCTGCGCACGAGGCACCACCGGCGAGCAGACCGGTACTCGCACCGGTGATCAGCAAGGCGACGGACGACGGCATGCGTCGTTACTCCTGTTCTGCGACGACGGCACGCGCACACGGAATATCCGGGCGTGCCGAGGCGGACATGAGAAGACACGGCGTCCCGCGAGGCGTTCGCCTCACGGGTGGCCGACCGTCACGTCCGTGACACGCACAACCGGTGTAGATCAAGAGGTGCCGCCGCCGACGGCGGAACGTTGGGCTGCGTCATCAGGAGTTCGGGCGCGCAGTCCGTCGCATGCGACACCGTCGCGAGCACGGGGACTGCCGGGCTGTCCTGGGCGAGGATGCCCTTCGGTGCCACGCACTGTTCCTGGGCCATCGGGCAGCTCGGACCGTGGTCCGGCGACTCGGCGGCGGCCGGAGCCGCAGCATGCCCACTCATCACGACGTGCGACGACATCTCCATCGGGCCCGGCATCGCCATCGCCGGACGCGCCAGCCCCGTCAGACAGGCAAAGAGCGCGCACACCAGCAGCACTCCGGACCACGTCCGGAGCGACAGGGGCAGGCATCGCGACATGCGCGCCATGCTGGGCCAAGCCGCATCGGTAGCCGCTCAGCACCCTCGGGCCCGTGCGTCAGGGCGCGGGTCAGGATCCCGTGGGGACGCTTTCGATGATCTGGCAAACGAGGCGTTCTCCCCGGTCCGCCGCTTGGCCGGCCATGGCACGCGCGGTCCGGAGGGTGGTGCGCAGGGCCTGGAGGTCGGCGATGACCGGGCCGGGGCAGGTCGCGGCCCGGGGCCGCTCCACGGCGGACCGTGCCGACGCCTTCGGCTTCCATTGGAGCGGGAGCGTCAGTCCAGCAAGCACATCACCTTCGACTGGTCGGGCCCCGATTAAGGCCAGCCATTACGCAGAAGCCATAGGCAGCGGTAGTCACCGCAGGGGCCCGAGTCGTTCCTCGGACGGTGGTGCCGGCCGTGGACGGCGCGCGATGCTGGGGGCATGGACATCGAGATCCTCGTCGTACCCGACTGTCCGCACACCGAGTCGGCGGCCGAGCTGCTGCGGCAGGCTCTCGACGAAGTCGGCCTGCACAGTGCCACGGTGACCACGCGCGTGGTCACCGGCCATCTCGAGGCCGAACAGCGCGGCTTCACAGGGTCGCCGACCTTCCTGATCGACGGACGCGACCCGTTCGCCGAGGCCGGGCGCCCGGCGGGACTGGCGTGCCGGGTGTACCCGACAGCGGACGGCCGTGCCGGTCTCCCCAGCCTCGACCAGCTGCGCCAGGCGCTGACCGACCGCCGCCACGACCAGAGTCTCGCCGACGCGCAACGGCACCACTGGCAGAACACCTACTCGGCCCACCCGGGCATGTACGGCGATCAGCCCTCCACCGCTGCGGTCCACGCCGCCGCTGTCTTCCATGCGGCCGGAGCCAAGGATGTGCTGGAGCTGGGGGCCGGGCACGGCCGCGACGCCCTGCACTTCGCCCGCGAGGGCTTCACCGTGCAAGCCACCGACTTCAGCGCCACAGGCCTTCAGCAGCTACAGGAGGCCGCCCGCATCCAGGACGTCGCAGATCGAATCAGCACCGCCGTCCACGATGTCCGCGAGCCGCTGCCGCTACCGGACGCCTCGGTTGACGCGGTCTTCGCGCACATGCTGCTGTGCATGGCCCTGTCCACTCCAGAAATCCACGCCCTGGTCCACGAGGTCCACCGAGTGCTACGGCCGGGCGGAGTGTTCATCTACACCGTCCGACACACCGGCGACAGCCACTACGGCACCGGCACCCCGCACGGCGACGACATCTACGAACACGGCGGCTTCGCCGTGCACTTCTTCTCGCGCGACCTGGTCGGCGCACTGTCCGACAACTGGACCCTGAACGAAGTCCATGGCTTCGAGGAAGGCGAACTACCGCGCCGATTGTGGCGCGTCACTCAGACCCGAACCCTGTGACCCAGTTCCCGGGCCGTTCCAGCGTGCGTACAACCTCATTCCCAAGCTTGTAGCGCGGGTTCAATTGCCGTCATCCGCCCTCGCCAGCGGTCCAGTTCAGCGCCCTGCCGGTGAGGTCAGGTGCAGCAGTCGCATCCGAGCCGGCAGTCGCACCCACCAGCCTCGCTCCTCGGCGAAGCAGCCGGGGCGGGGGCGCAACAGCCCTCGCCCTGCCATGCATCACGACCTTCCTTGACCGCGACAGCGGCAATGACCAGCGCGGCGGCCGGGTCGGCCCAGGACCAGCCGAGGGCGGCATTGAGAACCAGACCGACCAGGAGGACTGCGGAGAGGTAGGTGCACAGCAGGGTCTGCTTGGAGTCGGCGACCGCGCTGGCCGAGCCGATTTCGCGACCGGCCCGGCGCTGGGCGGCGGACAGGAACGGCATCACCGCGAGCGACAGGACGGCGATGGCGATACCGGCGATAGAGCGGTCGGCCTCACCGGAACCGGCCAGCGCGCGGACCGAGTCGACGCCGACGTATGCGGCAAGCGCGAAGAAGGACACGGAGATGATCCGCAGCGTGACCTTCTCCCGCGCCTCGCGCACAGCGTGGTCGCGGGCGGAGAACTGCCAGGCGACCGCGGTGGCGGAGGAGACCTCGATGACGGAGTCGAGGCCGAAGCCGATCAGGGCGGTGGAGGAGGCGAGCGTCCCGGCGGTGATCGCGACGATCGCCTCGATGACGTTGTAGGTGATGGTGGCGGCGACCAGCAGGCGTATTCGGCGGGCCAGCACATCACGGCGGGCCAGCGACGGAACCAGCGAAGTCGAGGCCATCAGCAGCAGCCCTCCGTCTCGGCATGCAGGCACGTCTTGTCGGCCTCGATCGCGACGACGGCGCTGCGCAGGTCGTCCAGGGCGTGGCCGAGGCGTTCGTCTGCAAGTTCGTAGCGTGTGCGACGGCCGTCGGGCACGGTGACGACCAGGCCGCAGTCGCGCAGGCAGGCGAGATGGTTCGACAGCCGGGTCCGGGAGATCCCGAGCTGGTCGGCCAGATCGGACGGGTACGCGGGAGCCTGGCGCAGCGCGAGCAGCAGGCGGCAGCGGATCGGATCGGCGAGCGCGCGGCCGAAACGGCCAGCACCTCAATGTCAGGAGCGACGGTCAGCACACAACGACAGTACAAGGAATCTTGAATTCAGGAAACCGTGGATCGACGTTGCCTCAGGCCGAGTCCTCGCCTCCTGGAACCTGGGTCGGCGCCGCGATCGGGGAAACAGCGGCCCTGACTGTCACGGCCGCGCCCTTGGCGCCCGGACAAGGGAAACCCGCAGGTCACCATACATCCGACGGGCGTGGGGGTCGCGTGTGGTCGCAGGCTGAACGTGCCAGACCCTTCTCCACCTCGTGGAGGCGAATTGCCATGCGCACCACCGCCGGCCGCGGCCGCATCTACCGCCGCTGCGGCTGCAGAGACACCCACCAACACCAGCTCGGTACACACTGCCCTCACCTGCTCACCGACAGCGACCACGGAACGTGAACTTCGCCGTGGACCTCCCCGCCCCAGTCCGTCGCCGGACGACGGTGCGGCGGGGCGGCTTCCCCAGCCAGGATTCGGCCGAGCAGGCCCTGCGCCGGTTCCTCGAGGGCGAGGCCGGCGGGTTCGACGCGGACCCGAACCAGACGGTCGCCGCCTATCTGAACGCCTGGCTGACCGGGAAGGCCCTCGTGGTGAAGCCGACGGCGATGGCCCGGTACCGCGACTACGTCCGCAACGACCTCGTCCCCGCGTTCGGCACCCTCAGGCTCGATCAGCTCGCTCACCGGCACATCTCGGCCTTCGTCACCAGCCAGCTAGCCCGGCCGCGGCCGGACGACCCTCTACCGGTGCCTGGCCACCCTCTCGAGCGCCCTCGGCGACGCCGTCCGGCAGCACCGCCTCCCCCAAACCCGGCCAGTCCCGCCGTCACCCAGTGCCGCAGGACGGAGTCCTCCGCGAGGGCAGGGCCTCCGACCGTCACCCAGCCGCGCATCGGGCGCCCGGTGAAGTCCATGGGCCGGGCCTCCGGCCGGGCGAGCGCCTCCTCGGCCCGGTCCGGACCCACCCGGGCGATGAGCTCGTCGCCGACCACGCCCACGCTCATGTGCCCGCACAGAAGGAAGGACAGGCCGCCGAACATCCGCTTCTCGGTGATGTCCGGCCGCTCGCGGAGCTGCTCCCTGATCCGCTGGGCCAGACCTTCGTCGTACGTCATACGCCCACTCTCCCGCGGGGCCCCGTGACGTGCCGGGCGGAGTGCCTCGCGCGACCATGGGGGCATGGAACCGCCGTCCCTGAGCGATGTCAGCAGCCCCGGTCGCGTGGCGGATGCCGGTGAAGGCATCGGCGCGGAGGAGCTGGCGCTCGCTGCGCGCAACCACGGGATGCCGCTGGAGGCGCTGCGCTACGAGGTCACACCGGCGGGGCTGCACTACGTGCTGGTCCACTACGACATCCCCGTGGCGAACGACGACGAGTGGCGGCTGACCGTCGGCGGGACGGTCCGCACGCCGCTCAGGCTGGGCCTGGCCGCCCTCCGCGCGCTCCCGGCCGTCACGACCCGGGTCACCATGGAGTGCGCGGGCAACGGCCGGGCCCGGCTCTCGCCCAGGCCCGTCAGCCAGCCCTGGCTGGTCGAGGCCGTGGGCAGCGCCGACTGGACGGGCGTGCCTCTGCAGGCGGTGCTCGACGCGGCCGGGGTAGGGCCTGATGCCGTCGAAGCCGTGTTCACCGGCGCCGACCACGGCGTGGAGCGGGGCGTCGAGCAGGACTACCAGCGCAGTCTTCCACTGCCCGTCGGCGAGGACGTACTGATCGCCTACGCCATGAACGGCACGCCACTGCCCCCGCAGCACGGGTACCCGGTCCGTCTGGTCGTCCCCGGCTGGTACGGCATGGCCCACGTGAAATGGCTGCGCGACATCACTCTCGTCGATCGCCCGTTCACCGGCTTCCAGCAGACGGTCGCCTACCGTTACCGGCAGACCCCGGAGGAGCCCGGCGAACCAGTCACCCGGATCGCGCCGCGCGCCCTGCTCGTACCGCCCGGATTCCCGGACTTCATGTCCCGCACCCGCGTCGTGCACCCAGGGCCCGTACGGCTGGAAGGCCGTGCCTGGTCGGGGCACGGGCCGGTCGTACGGGTCGGGTTCAGTCCTGACGGAGGGCTGACGTGGGCCGACACCGAGGTCAAGCCGCCCGGGCCGCATCCGGCGGCCTGGCAGGCCTGGCACACGGAGTGGACGGCCACCCCGGGCAGTCACACCCTGACGGTCCGGGCCACGGACGCCTCGGGCCGCACCCAGCCCCTCGAACAGCCATGGAACCGTGGCGGCTTCGGCAACAACGCCGTCCAGCGAGTCCCCGTCCTGTGCCGCTGACTCCCGGCACCGGGATGGACGGGGATGGACGGGACAGCGGGACATGGTGGCATCTCTGCCGTTCACGTTGCCGCGGGGCCGCCTCGTGTCGGCTGGGCGGCCGCGGCCGGCAGGTCTTGCACCTGCCGGTCGTAATCGTCGAGCAGCTGACGGAGATGGTCCAGCGACTCGGCCGGTACGTCGGCCGGAGCGGACTCCACGACGTAGCGGGCCGCCGTGACCAGTGCGGACAGTTCGTACACGTGGAACGTGCCGCGGAGTACCGCCGGGCGCAGCCTCTCCAGCAGCATCGGTCAGCCCTTGGAGCGTACGTACTCGACGACCTGGCCCAGCTCGGAGGCGAACTGGTCGTAGTCCTCCTGCATGCCGTTGATGTAGGCACTCCAGCCCAGACTCGCCTTCGCGTAGTGCACGGCTTCCTGGATCTCCTCGTCCGTGGCACCGAAGAGCTTGGCCGCCTCGGCGTGGAACAGGCTGCAGTACCGGCACTTGGTCTCGGCGTGCAGCCCGACGCCGATCAACTCCTTGTACTTGTTCGGGATCAGCGTCTCGCCGAGTTCGATCCGCTTGAAGATCTCCCACTCCGGGCCCAGCAGCTCGGTCGGAATGCTCTGGAAGAAGTGCGGCACCAGGCCCAGGGTTTCCTTGATGTCCGCTTCGACGTCGGCGCGACTGACCGTGGTCGTCATGAAAACAGCCTCCTCCGAAGGCTCCGCGTGCCCGACCAGGCTCGCCCGCGCTGGTCGCGAGCGTGTCGGCACCGGCCATCGACGGGCTCGGACCGCCGTTGCGTAACCCCACTGCCCCGGCGGAGAGAGCCCTCTGGCACCGGCGGGCCCTCACATCAAGCTTACGCACCTCCACCATCTCCGGCGACGGACGGAGAGGCCGCCCCACGGGACGCTCGGCACGGATGGTGATCGTCCGGTGACACATGATTCACGGCCGGGAGCCCCCCGGACGCGCGGCCGCCAGACGAATCCGGCCCCGTCCGCACAGTCGGCCGAGACCGCGGGCCCCTTCTCCCGGGGGCGCCGCCCTGGGTCCGCGGATAGCGTGGAAGAACAGCGACCGGCAGGTGACGCCATGACGAACACGACCTACGACGCCATCGTCGTCGGGGCCCGCTGCGCGGGTGCGCCGACCG
>NZ_JBEZLW010000070.1:0-21015 GCF_040652395.1 Streptomyces sp. NPDC048269 | reverse complement strand
TGGTTGTGGCTGGCGGTGATCACGCTGACACCGACGGCCACCCCCGCCGCCGCGAGCGTGCCCTTGGGGCCCATCGTCACCGCCGCCAGAGCGGGGGTCGCAACCAGCAGCGGGCCGGTGTACACGACGTGCGCGGGCGTGAGCTCGATGAAGAGCACCAGCAGGGCGATCGCGAAAGGCACGCACTCCGCGAAGGCGAAGAGGACCTGGTGGTGGCCGTCGGCTCGCGGTCCAGGGGACGAGCGCAAGGGCGCTCTCATGAATACAGCCTGCCTCGCCCGGAGCCGTGACCGCCACTCCGGTTCACCGGTCCCGTGGACCTCCGGCCACCGCCGGAACCGCGTACGGATGGATGCGGAGACGGCGCGCCGCCCCCGCCGCCCTGCCTTCCGGAGCGCAACCGGGGCACCCCGGACCATGTGCGAGGGGCCACCGCCCTGGTCCCGGGCGCAACGGCGGTCCGGGCCCCGTACCGGGAGCACGCGGGGACCGCGCTACGGCAGGCAATCCCCCGCACAGGTGAAGCGCCCTGTTCGAGCGAGTTTCAATTCGGCCGCCCCAGACCCGCCAAGGCCACTGGAGCGAGACAGAACATGCGTTCCCCCATTGCTCCTGAATCGGCCGTGACGACCTCGATCCAGTGGCGTTCTTGGAGCACCAGTGCCAACGCTGCACCCATCCGGAGGATGCCCTGTATCCCGCGTCCGCCTGCCGCGCACTCCCTGCCCCCTTCGAACACCATCGCCCCCTCCCGTCCTGCCCCCGGCCGCGCACGCGGCGCCGTGTTGACGCGCCCGCCGGCCGCCGTGGGAGCCCTTCGCCGCCGGTCAGCGATCCGCCTCCCGTCTCGACACCCGGTGAACGCCCTCCCACCTCCAGGAGTTTGCGATGACTTCGTCCGACGAACCGCGCGGGACCGCCGCGCTGCTGGTCGACTCCCGCGGCCGGTATCTTCTGCATCTGCGCGACGCCCACAAGAACATCTGCGACCCGGGGACGTGGAGCATCCCGGGTGGAGCCCGCGAGGGAACGGAGTCCTCCCAGGACGCGGTGGAGCGGGAACTCCTGGAGGAGACCGGCCTGGCCGTGCCGCTGGAGGAGTTGACCGTGGTCGACTGCCTCGGACCGGACGGACGGACCAAGGGCCGGATCCGGGTCTACCTCGGGGCCTGGGACGGCGACGCCGACGAGCTGCCCTGCCCCGAAGGCGTCATGTTCCGCCACTTCGACGCCTCCACCATCCCCTATCTGACGATGTGCCCGTGGACGACGGAGGTCATCGCCCTCCACCTGGCCCAGGCCCCCGCCCGGCGCCCCGTACCGGCGCCCGCCCGGGCGGGCGCTCGGGCACGGCTGAACGTCGTCGGCGTACACCTCTATCTCGAGCAGGACGGCAAGGTACTGCTCGGGCTCCGGCACCCCGACTCCGCGTTCGCGGCGTCCACCCACCACTTCCTCGCCGGGCACTGCGAGCAGGAATCCGCCGTCACCTGCCTCGTGCGGGAGGCGGAGGAGGAAGCCGGACTCGCCATCGACCCGGCTCAGGTGGAGCTGGCGCACGTCGTGCACATGGTGGACCACCCAGGCGGTCAGCCCCGCGTGGGGCTCTTCTTCCGCGCCCGGCAGTGGCGGGGCACGCCGGAGGTGCGCGAGCCCGACCGGTGCGTGTCCTGGGGCTGGTGGTCGGCCGATGCCCTCCCCCACCCACTCGTCCCCTATACCCGGGCCGCCATCGAGGGCATCCGGGCCGGCCGCCTCTACACCGAGCTCGGCTGGTCCTGACGTACCCGCGGCCCTTCCCGCCTGCCCCAACCGAGGAGTCGTACGTGGCCCATCCCATCCTGCCGCCCGCCCGCACCGAAACCGCCTCCGGTGAAGGGCCCGCGGTGGCCCGGGCGGAGATGCCCGCCCGGACGCCGCCCGGGGAGCGGCGGCGCCCGGCACACGGTGCCGGTGGACGTCCACCTCATCCTGCACCGCGACGGCGAGCCCGGCCGAGCAGGCCGTCGGCCGGCTCACCGGGCGGCAGAGGTCTCCTGGATGCGCACCGGCAGCCGGGTCTGGCAGCTCACCGGCTCCGGCGGCGGCACCTGGTACCTCAAACGGCACCGCGGGAGGCGGTTCCACGACCGGGAAGTGGCCGCGTACCGCACGTGGGTGCCGATGCTCGGCGTGTTCTTCACCGACGAGGACGACCGGCCCGTCCAGTTGCGCACCACCTACTCCAGCACCCACCCGTGGCAGTGGCCCGGAGGCGTCGCCGACCCGGGAGAGCGCCCGTGGGAGACCGCCGTCCGGGAGTGCCGGGAGGAGACCGGAATCGTCGTGCCCGGTGTCTTCGACGGCGGTCGCCTCACCCGCGGGCAGCTCGCCAGGGTCGTCCTGGACCCGGACGAGCACGACGAGGTCCGCGCTCTGACGGTCGCCCAGTGGAGTTGATGCCGGGCCGGGACCACGCGCGGCTGGAGGCGGTCGTGGCCGCACGCCGGACCGGGGTGCCGGTGTATTTCGGCACCTGGGACTGGGACGCGTAGCTGAGCGCGTTCATCGGTCCTTCTCGGTGGCAACGGCGCCGGCGGAGAGGAGGGTGGCAGCGGCGAGGCTGCCCCAGAGAGCCGCCGAACCGTGGGGTGCGAGAGCGGTGATGACCGCCGGGGAGACGGCGAGGCCGAAGCCCGTGGAGAACTCGAATCGGGCGAGAGTGCGTCCCAGGGCATGGGCCGGGGCGAGGTGGGTGGCGAGCGCGGTGGCGCTGCCGGCATAGATGATCTCGCCGAGGGTACAGACGACGGACACCGTGGCGACGGCCGGGGCGCCCCAGCCGTGTGCCAGTGAGGTGGCCGCCAGGAAGCCGAGGTAGGACGCGGTGAGTACCACGCCGGCGAGAGCGAGTACGGTCCGCCGGGAGAAGCGGGACGTCAGGACGGTGACCGGGACCTGCAGGGTGACCACCAGCACCGTGTTGGCCACGAAGATGGCTGCCGACCACACCGGGGAGGCGTGCAACTGTGTCACCAGGACCAGAGGGAGCGCGATTTCGGGGACGTTGAGGCAGAAGACGTAGATCACGTTGGCGGCCAGCAGCGCGCGCATCCGGGGTGCGGGCCCGTCCGCCCCGTCCCTGGCCGGCGTAGCCGCCGGATGCGCGTGGAGGTGGACCGACCACGCCAGGGCCGCCGCGGTGAGATAGGCGAGCCCGGTGACGGCTGCCAGCGCCTGCAGTGCGGTGGCGCCGCCCGCCAGGCATGCGGTGGCGAGGAGCGCGCCCGCGCCCAGGCCTGCGTTGCGCAGGGCGCGGCCTGCCGCCAGAGCGGTGTCGCGTTCCCGGCCGTGGGCGACCCTGGCCACGAGCGCCGCGTGGGCGGCCGGCCACGCCTGGTTGCCGATGCCGAGGAAGAGCGCCGCCGTCGCGAACAGCCAGACGTGCCCCGCCGGGGTGGCCAGCAGCAGCGCCACACCCAGCACCCGTACCAGCATCGACGCTGCCACGACCGTGCTGCGTGCGCCCCGGTCCAGCCACCGGCCCACCGCGGGCATGCACGCGAGACCCACGACGACGCCGGCCGTCATGGCAATGCCGGTGGCCGGCGCGGACAGCCTCAGCACCATCACCCCGTAGAGCAGCAGAAAGGGCCGCAGCAGGCCGGTGCCGAGCGCGTCCACGGCCAGGGCGACGGCATAGCGGGGGCCTCCGGAGGCACGGACGAGGACGCGGGGCTGGATCTTGGTGGTGGTTGCCATGGCCTCAACGGTGCGTTTCGGCCGCCAAGCCAGGTACGCCGGTTGACGGACACCGTCAACCGGCGCCGTCACCGGCCATCCGGTCGGTGATCATGAGGGGATGACGTTGAGGATCGACATCAGCGGCCTGCCGTCCGAGCGACTGCGGTTCGCCGCCTCCCCGCTGGCCGAGCTGACCGCGATGCTGCACGTGCTGTCCGAACCAGGGCACCATCCGCAGCTCGCCGGCTGGGCCGGGGACGTCTGGGCCGGCCTGCGGCCGGAGCTGGCCGAGCGGTTGCGGGAGGCGGAGTTCCTCTGGTGTTCCTCACAAGCCGACTTCCTCATCCCCGCCCGCCCCCGGCCGACCCTCGTCGAGGAGTTGGACGACGTGGACCGGATCGACGACGAAACGTACGTGACCGCCGCGCTCGTCACCACGTGCGGCAGCAACCGGGTCAGCTTCGCCTCGCCGTCGCCGCTCACCGACGCGACCGCGCGCAAGCGGGCCCTGGACGTGGCCCAGGCCCGCGGCGCACTGCAAGAGGCCTTCGCGGAACGGCTGCTCGCGGACCCGGCCGCCGTGCGGGCACGGGTGCGCGACACCCTCGAACAGTGCGCCGAGGCCTTCTTCGACGCCGCCTGGGCGGGCATCACCGCGCAGCTCGCCACCGACCTGCGCCTGAAGAACGACCTGCTGAAGCGCCGGGGCATCGGGGCGGCACTCGCCTCGGTCTCCGGCGCGGTCGCCCTGGCGCCGGACGGCGACCGCATCATCGTGGACAAGCTGCAGGACAAGTCGACCGCCGCCCACGGCACCGGGGTCACCTTCATCCCCAGTGTCTTCGGCCGCCCGCACCTGGTGGTGGTCCACACGCCCGGGTGGCAGCCGGTGGTCCAGTACCCCGTGGCCGAGCCGGGTCCATCAGAGCCGGTACCGCTGGAAACCGTCACGCTACGGCTGGAGGCACTCGCACATCCGGTGCGGCTGCGGCTGCTGCGCACCCTGGCCCGCGCCCCGCACACCACCCGTGAACTGGCCCACGCCTGGGAACTCTCACCCCCGGAGGTTTCCCGCCACCTCGCTGTCCTGCGCCGCGCGGGCCTGCTCACGGCCCGGCGGCACGGCCGATACGTCCGTTACACCCTCAACCTGCCCGATCTGACGACGCTGGGCGCCGACCTGCTGGCGGCCGTACTGCGCTGAACAGCGCGGGCCGTACGTGGCACTGACCTGCCTGGGCCTCGCCTCCGTCCCACGCGCCGAGGAAGCGGTTCGGCGCGTGCGGGCCTCCTTCCCGAGCCCGGCGTGCCGGCGAGCGAAGTCGCCGGGCCTGAGTACGGAGAAGGGGCCCGGCCTCACGGAGTCAGGTCAGCGGGTGGTGGCGGTCCCCCGGCGGCGCGCGTACATCACCGCACCGCCGATCGCTGCCACGGCTGCGGTCCCGGCGACGGAGACCGGCTGCCAGGACACGCTACGGGCCGCCGGTTCCCCGGATGCGGCAGATACCTGCTCCGGCTGGTCCTCCACGAGGCCGCCGTACCCGCCGGCCAGGCCCTTGCGGTCGTATTCCGAGCCGGGCATCTTGTCGGCGTAGCGGGCGGTGACCATCTTCTGGTAGGCGGCGAGGGCGATGCCGCGCTTTCCGCCGAGGCCGGTGGCCGCCTCCTCGTTGAGCGGCTCGACCATGCCTTCGGCGGTGAGCCGGTACCAGGCGTGGATCTGCGGCTCGGTGAAGGTACGGGCCTGTGGAGTGCCGCGCTCGGCGAAGCCGACCTCGGTGTCCCCGTCCCGGATGCCGGCCAGCTGCCAGCCCTCGGCACCGACGTTCTGCACGCCGCTTCCCGTCGTGGCGGCGTTCCCCTTGGGCGCGAGCAGTACGGCGGCGGGTTTGCCGTCGGAAGCGGTGACCCGGGAGGCGAGGTAGGAGAGCCGGAGCGCGGTCTCCGGGGTCGCCTGGGACTTGCCGGTCACGAACTCGGGGCTGATCTCGAACATCGGCACCGGGTCCTTGAGATCGAACCCGGGCGGCGCGGCGACCGCGGCGGGTGCGTTCCCCGGAGTGCCGACGGTGCCGCCGTCCGCGGCGGGGGCAGTGCCGTGCTGCCGGGCCGAGACCAGGAAGCGGGAGACCGTGTCTCGGAGTTGGTCGCTCCGGAGGGCCTGCTGGGCGGACTGGTAGCCCGCGATGCCATCACCCTCCGCAGCCTGTGCGGGAACGATTCCGCACAGGGCGGCGGCTAGTGCGGTCGTGGCAAGAACGGCGGCCCGGACTGCCGCACGCCTGGTGCGTCGCATGGTCTGCATGGTCGCTCTTCTCCTCAGCCCTGGATACCGATGCGCGAATGGGTCCACTGGAACGAGTTGTTGTTCACGTAAGTGGCGTGGTTCCACCAGGTGTAGGTCTGGGTGGTCTGCCACGGGTCGCCGACCGCGATCATGTTGGTGGTGCTGTCGTAGCCGTAGATGACGTTCATGTGACCGCCTCCGGTGCGCCAGCCGAACCGGACGGCGAACGGCCGGCCCGCGGCGATCTCGGCCGCGGACTCACTGAACGAGGCGTTGCGGTTCAGGCTGTGGCCGCTGTTCCTGAGCCCCAGCCTGGCCAGGCCGTTGGCCATGTCTTCCAGTGTCGCGGGCTGGTTGTTGCAGTTCACCCAGGTTCCCTGGGCGGCAAGTTGGCAGAACTGCTCCTGGCTGACGGAGCGGCCCCAGTGTTTGGCGATGGTCACGCCGGAGGCGTCCCAGCACCACTGGGTCCTGACCTGCTTCTGCATGTCGATCTTGAGCGTCTTCGCGGTCGTGGGGGTGGGGGGCGTGGGTTTCGGGTTCGGGTTCGAACCGCAGACCGGCAGGGAGGTGGTGTTCTCGTTGATGAAGGCGTCGGCGATGTAGTAGGAGCCGGTGAAGATCCATCGCGGGTTGTTCTCCACGGTGTCGCCGGTGGTCCGGCAGGACATCTGGATCCTGTCGCCCACCTTCGAGGAGCCGTTCACCTGGGCCGAGAGGGACGGCTTGGCCCGGTGGTTGACGGTTCGGTAGTTGCCCTGCCCGCCGATGACCGTGCCGCTGACCCCACCGGCCTGGGCGAGGGCACCGAAGCCGAACAGCAGACCCCCCGAGAGTGCGGCGGTGATCGCGGCTATCAACGTTTTCTTGCGGCGGGACGCGCGACGTTTGTGCATCATGCTCCTTGATCTGGGAATGCGGGAACGTGCTTGCTCGGCGGCGCTCCGTTGAGTGGCGAGCAGTCAGCTCTCGGCGTCAGGAGACCGAACGGAGCGCGCAGGAAACATCACGGCCGCGGTATGGGTGCAGCTCAGCCGCCCCCCGGGGCGGCGTCGCGTGGGTGGTGAGACTGCCGGGGCGAGCCGGGCAGGCAGCAGAGGCGAGGGCCGACGGTGATGCCGTCGACGCCGGGGTCGGGTCGGGGTCGCGCTCACGGTGCCGGCGATACGGCACAGCCGTCCTGGGTGCAGGGCGCTTGGCGGATACGCGGACCGGAACCACGCGTGGCTGACGCCGTCGCCGGTGAAGTGCCACTGCGGGCCACCGTGTCAGCGGCCGGGAACAACCGGTCGGTACGGCCTCCGGCCGTCTTGTCGCCCAGACGGCTACAGCCGGGCGGCGCCGACTGGCGGAGTGTCACATCCGGGCGGCTCGACGACCCTGCGCTGCCGGTGAAGCTGAGATTCAGGTCCTCTACGACCAGGCACAACCACACCTCTTTCCTTGAATGGATTGGGTGCCGGGAATCCTGCCAGAGAGATGGAGGGATCTGAACGACGTTGATCTACGCGCGAAGATGTCGCCCATTCAATTACCAACGCGAGGAGATATGACGCATCGTCAATCTTGCAATTCCTTGGGCTAGTTGATGGTCACCCAACCATTGGTCCAGGCCATTTCAAGGAAACTGACGACGCATCACTTTACCTAAACTTGAAACATTTCAGCCTTTTATTGGACGCCATGTCAAATAGCGAAATCGCCCAGCGTGTACGTCGCGTGACTCTCCATCATTTCAAAAGGGAAATCGGCCCCAGGTTTTGCATGGAAAGGGCCGCCGAGCCCAGGATCTCCGCCCGCGCGACGGTCACGTCGGCCATGACCACGGTCAGCGTTGATACGTGCCGACCAGAGTGCCGACCGCCAGTTCCTTGCCCTCGATCGCGCGGTGCACGGTGTCGACCTCCGGACGGCCGTGCAGGGTGAGCGGCTCGGACAGGGCGTACAGGCGGAAGACGTAGCGGTGCGGCCCGTGCCCCGGCGGAGGCATCGGCCCGTCCCAGCCCACGTGCCCGAAGTCATTGGGCCACGGCAGCCCGCCCCGAGGCTTCTGCCCTTCCTCGGCCCCGGTGGCTCGGGGATCGATGCCGGTGACCAGCCAGTGGAGGAAGGTGCCTCCCGGGGCATCCGGGTCTTCACAGAGCAACACCAGCTCGGCGGTCCCCTCGGGCGTGGCCGACCAGGTCAGGGGCGGCGAGATGTTCTCCCCCTCCCTGCTGTACCGGCGGGGGATCACGGTGTGATCGTCGAAGGCGGTGCTGCTGAGTTCAATTCCTGTCATGCGCGGCGCACTACCCGCGGGCGGCAGCTCGGACACCGCCCCGCAGGGCAGAACACCCGAACAGCGGCGTCCGCACGCCGAGCGCGCACCAGAAATCAGCAGCCCAGGGGCGCGCCGCACCGGGCTCACCGCGGCGGGCGCGACGAGGAGTTCGGGGTGGCCTGGCAAGAACGGCGAGGTCCGCTGTCAGTGGTGGGCACGAGGATGTGACCGTACCGCTGAACCGGCACCATCCAAGGGAACCTTCATGCCCGCACCCGCCCCCGCACCCTTCCACTTCCCCACCGGATGGTGCGCCACCGACCTGGGCTCCTACCGGCCGTGCGAGTTCACCTACGAGGTCTACCCGCGGGTGAGCCTTCCCTCCCTGGATGCCGACGGCTTCGACGGCCGCTTCGGGTGGCTGGGCGGGCCGGGTGCGCCCGACGGGCCGCGGTCGGGTCACGGAGAGCACCTCGCGGCCGTGGAGGCAGACCTGGCGCCCCTCGGTCTGCGCCTTCCCTCCGACTTCCGCACCTTCTACGGCAGCGGCAGCCTCTGCCGCGCGTTCGACGAGGTGTCGGTGACGGCCTGCTGGAGCGACCTGTCCGGACCCCTGCAGAGCCCGGCCGAGGACGGCGCCCGCCTCGTACGGTTCCTGCGGGACCAGCAGGACTGCGTCATCTGGTACCTGTACCTGCGCCCCTCGGGGGAGGCGTTCGTCGTCTTCTCGCACCTGGACCTGGAGCTCGCCGGGCAGGAGCTGGACGAGGCACAGGCGGACGGGTTCCGTGCCGCGGCGGCTGACTCACTGGTGCGGTGCGCCTCGACCTTCGAGGAGTTCGCCTACCGTTTCGTGGTGGAGAACGAGCTGTGGATGCACCTGAACACCACCAACCCGGACATCACGTTGGCCTCCAACCTGCAGGAGTACCTCGACCATTACGCGGCTGCGGCCTCCTGACCGCCCGCGGCATCCTGACCGGTAGGTAGCGCCCGTCGGGGGTTCAGGCGCCCGTCCAGCCGCCGTCCAGGGGGATCGAGGCACCGGTGAGGTAGCCGGTGTGCGGTCCGCAAAGCCAGACGGCGACGGCGGCGACCTCCTCCGGTTCGATCAGCCGCTTGATCGCGGAGCGGCTGAGCATCACCTCGCCGACCACCCGCTCGGGGTCGATGCCGTGCGCGCTGGCCTGGGCCGCGATCTGCTGTTCCACCAGGGGCGTGCGTACGTAGCCCGGGTTGACGCAATTGCTGGTGATGCCGTGCGGGGCGCCTTCGAGGGCCGCGACCTTGCTCAGCCCTTCGAGGGCGTGCTTGGCGGTCACGTATCCGGCCTTGAACGCGCTGGCCCGCAGACCGTGGACGCTGGAGATGTTGACGATCCGGCCCCAGCCGCGTGCGCGCATGTGCGGCAGGGTCCGGCGGAGCAGCAGGAACGGGGCGTGGACCATCACCCTCTGGATGAGTTCGAACCGGTCCGGGGGGAACTCGGTCAGGGGGGCCACGTGCTGGAGGCCGGCGTTGTTGACCAGGATGTCGATGTCGGCCGGCAGCCCTTCGATGAGGTCTGCGCGGGCCAGGTCCACCACGTGCGAGTGGCCGCCGATCTCCTCGGCGACGGACACGGCCGCCCGCGCGTCCATGTCCACGACGTGGACGCGGGCCCCGGCCGCGGCGAGGGCTGCGGCGCAGGCGCGCCCGATACCGCTGCCGGCGCCGGTCACCAGGGCGGTACGGCCCGCCAGGTCGACACCTGCTGTCCGGTCGGATGCCGTCCGGTCGGACGCGGGAGTGGTTCCGCTTGTCATGGCGGGAATCATGCGCGACATCCACGTACCGCTCCCATGGGTGCGACCCCCATAGTCCGGCCGGGCCATGTGTCGGACACCGCCAGTCCGGCCGCACGCGAGGGATGTCCGCCCGACAGGGCCCGGTGGCCGGATCGTGCGCTCGTGGGCCGGGCCGTGTCCGGCGATGATGGCCCGATGGACATAGGGGTGGACACACGACCGGCCGAAGCGTATGCCGTGTCGGCCGAGTTCTACGACCTGCTGCACGCCCGCTCGTACCACCGGCACGCACAGGTGCTCGCCGGCGCCGCGGCGGCCGCCCGTATCGGCATCGTCGAGATCGGCGCGGGAACCGGTCTGGTCACCGAGGTGCTGATCGACGCGTCGATCGTGCCGGTCCACGCCGTCGAACCCGCGGCCGCGATGCGGTCGTTGCTCCTCTCCCGCCTGCACCCCCCGGTCGGCCGCTCCGCCGCCGACCGGGTCACCGTGCACGCCTGTTCGGCACTCGATCTGTCGCTCACGAAGCAGGCCGATCTGGCGGTCTGTCTCCGGCTGGTCCCGTGCCTGCCGCCCGAGGAACGGCGCGCCCTGTGGCGGATGGTGGCCGATCTGCTGGTGCCGGGCGGCCTCCTCTTCCTGGACCGCCCGCCGGCCCGGCTCCCGGTCCGTCCCACCCGGCGTTCGCTGGGCGAGGTCCGGCTGGGCGTCGACACCTACCGCGGTCAGGTCACCGCGCGCGCCGAGGACGGCCGGATCCGCTGCGACTACGCCTACCTGGTGTGCCGTCAGGGCCGCATCCTGCGGCGGGCACAGGAGTCCTTCCTGCTCCGGCCGATGACCGTACGGGCGCTGAGCGAGGAGCTCGCGCAGGCCGGCCTCGCCCTGGAGGAGGAGCTGACGGCGAACGTGCTGCGCGTACGACGGGGGGCCCGGCGGACCTCGGCAGCCCGTTGACGTGCGACGGTCAGGTCGCGTAGATCACGGTGGTGACCACGATGATCACCGTGAGCACGGCGCTGACTCCGTGGGTGACGACCGCGGCGACGGGGAAGTTCCGCTCGGCCGCGGCGTCCCCGTCACGTGAGTGGCGCCCGCGGCTCGGCAGCCAGCGGAAGAGCAGGACCGCTCCGAGGGACGCCACGACCAGGACGAGCGCGGAGGCCGCCCGCCCCGCGGAGGCCGCCCGGGAGAGGGTGAACACCGTCCAGCAGCACAGCCCGGCGACGGCGAGCAGGATGTGCGCGAGGATGACCGGCACCGGCAGGCGGGTGATCCCCGCGGCGCGCTGCCGCCAGCCGCCCTCGCGCAGCCAGACCGTCAGCAGGTACGCGCCGATGGCGGCGGTGAGGATCCAGACTCCGAGCCCCGCGTAGCCCATCCCTGGCTCCTCCCCTCCCCCACGCCCCTGTCGCGATACCCATGACAGCAGGCACCGACGGCACGGACGGCAACCTCAGGGCCGACCGCCCCCGGAAGGTGTGAACTGTGCCGCTCCGACGCACGCATGCGCTCACGCTCTGCTAAGGGCGCCCGGGTGGTGGCACCAGTGCCACCACCGGTACGGGTAGTAGCGATATCGCGTCGGGCCTGCCCGTTCGTGGACGCTGGGCACGACCGATCCACCCCAACGGGGAGAACAGCACATGCACTTGCTCAGGAAACCGGCGCGCTGGGCCGTTGCCGCCGCTTGCGGGATTCTCGCCGCGACCGCCCTGCCCGCCGCCGCCGCGCACGGCGCGGGCCCGGCCGGGGCACCTCCCGTACCGGAGCGGTACGCGCACCAGCAGCTCGCATGGCAGCCGTGCAAGAACGGTTCCCTGGAATGCGCGGCCATGTCCGTGCCACGCGACTGGTACCACCCTGATGCGGGACCGAGCCTGACGGTGGCGGTGTCCCGGCACCGGGCCGCGGACCCCGCCGCGCGCCGGGGCGTCCTGATGATGGCGGCCGGCGGTCCCGGCGCCTCGGGCCTGGGCCGGCCCGCCGGACTGGCCTCGTACGCGCCGAAGCTCGCGGCCGCCTACGACATCGTCGGATTCGACCAGCGCGGTGTCGGGGCCAGCACCAAGGTGGTCTGTTCGGATCAGGAGGCCGTCGACGCCCTCTTCGGCAGCGGCGACCTGCGCGACCGGAGCGAGCAGGCCGTACGCCGCACACTGGACCGCACCCGGGACTTCGTACGGGACTGCCGGCGCAATTCCGGGGACCTGTTGCCGTACATCACCACGGACCAGGCCGTGCACGACATGGACCTCTACCGCTCGCTCCTCGGCGCCGACAAGGTCTCCTACTACGGCCCGTCCTACGCCACCTTCCTCGGCGCCTACTACGCGACCGAGTTCCCCCGCCGCGTCGACCGCGTGGTACTCGACAGCAACATCGGCTTCACCGGCAGCTGGCAGGCCTTCATGACCGGGCAACCGCTGAGCTTCCAGCGCCGGTTCGAGGAGGACTTCCTGCCCTGGCTGGCGAAGAACGACGCCACGTACCACCAGGGCCGGACCCCACAGGAGGCCAAGGCGCGCTACGAAGGGCTGCGGGCGGCGCTGCGCGAGCACCCACTGGACCTCGACGGGACCGTGATCACGCCCAACCACCTCGACGCGGCGGCGACCGGCGCCGTCTACAGCGGCGACTTCTTCCCCGACCTCGCGGCCGCCCTCGGCGTCCTGGGAGACCCGGACAGTGCCCCGCCGGCCGCCCGTCAGGCCCTCGCGCAGAAGCTCAAGCACCCCATGGAGGCGGGGTTCGCCGCCGACTTCTTCTCCGTCGTCTGCTCGGACACGCCGTGGACCCGCAGCACCTCTTACTGGGTGAGGAAGAGCGAAGCCGACGCCCTCAGCCATCCCATGGCCGGAGCAAGGGAGTTGACGTTCGCGTCGGTCTGCGCGGCATGGCCGCGCTCCACGGCGCCGCACATCGAGGTCACGGGCAAGGGGCTGCCGCCCGTCCTGATGCTCAATTCGGTCCACGACCCGGCTACCCACTACGAGGGCGCCCTGCGGGCCCACCGAGGATTCGCCGGATCGCGCCTGATCACGGTGGGCGGCGGCGACCACGGCGTGTACCAGTCGCACAACAGCTGCGTGGACACCTACGTCGAGGACTTCCTCGTCGAAGGCCGCCTGCCGGCCCAGGACACCACGTGTGAGGGGAAGCCGCTGCCGGATCCCGCGGCAGGGCCCGGCCGGCCGTCCTGAGGACGCCGGACGACCGCCGCTCCCCGTGACCGACAGCGTGGTCCCTCCATCGCATCGCCGGGGCCGCCGGGGCCGCCGGGAGGGGGACGGGCCCGGCGCGGGGTCCCCGGACCCCGGCGCCTACCCCTGTACCCCCGCGGCGCGCGTCTCCGCCCAGGCACGGGTGAACAGTTCGTGCGGCGGTACCGGGCACAGGAAGCGGGTGAAGGGGCCCTGGGGTTCCGAGGCCCCGGCGGACACCAGGTGGGCCGGTAGTTTGGCGGTCTCCACCGGGAGGTGGGGTGCCTTGAACTCCGTCCACGCGCCCGGCACGAAGGCAGTCCGGCCGGCGCGGGCCCGCCTGCCGTTCTGTACCGCGCCCGCCGCCACCAGTTCCGCCTGGGCCGCCTTGTGGCGGGCGGGAGTCCAGCCGTTCCACCGGCGGACGTTCTGGTCGGTGGGCCGGGCCAGTGACAGCAGCTGGAGGTACAGGGCGGCCGAGTCCGCCCCGACCCCGAGGGCGGCCGTGACCTCGCCGACCAGCCCCGGGACGCTCAGCGCCGGGTTCAGCTCGTAGCCGCCCGGCGGCACCGGGGTCGAGGCCGCGCGGGCGACCATCCGGGCGAGCCCCTCGCCGCACACCGCCCGGACCCGCCGGACGGCCTCCAGCAGGCCGGTCAGGCCCAAGTCGCCGCACAGCCGCACGGCCCGGTCGACCCGCTCCGGATCAGCCAGGGCCGCCGGTCGCAGGAACACGTCCCGACCGGGCACGGCGACGACGAACAGGCCGTCGTCGTAGGCCGTGGACGGCTCCGTGTCCTCCCGGTAGAGGGGCTCCGGGCAGGGCAGCACCGCTCCCGCGTACGGAGCGAAGGCCGGGTCCTCGGCCGCCGCGCGGCCCAGCGCGAAGTGCCAGCCCAGCGGGATCAGCGTCCGCGGATCGTCGAGCAGCGCCCGCAGCGTGCCGTACAGGGCGACGGCGCCGACGGCGGCCGGGTCACCGGCCGGACGCTCCGTCAGTGCCCAGGCCACGACGGAGGCGGGCTCGGAGTGGAAGGACCGGCCGGTGATCGCCCAGCGGCCGGCGCTGCCGTCCGCCTCGGCGTGGTGCAGGCTGAGTCCGCCGCTCCGGTTGCCGACGAGGACGAAGCCGGCGCCGGGCAGGGCGGCCTCCGCGGGCGCCCCGCCGCCCGCGAGGGCACGGGCCCAGCCGTCAGCCAGCCCCAGGTCGGCTTCCAGGGCTCCGGCCAGCCCTTCGTCCACGTACGGGGTGGTGCCGAGCAGCTCTGCCCAGACCGCGGCCATCCGCTCGGCCGCCGCGGTCATACCGCCTGGCGCCCACAGCTCGGCCGGGTCCTCGGGAACGCCTGCCGCGAGCACCGCCCGGCGCCCGGCGTCGCCCAGCCGGCTGCAGAGGTCGCCGTACTCCCGGGCCATGGCCTTGTTCGCCTTGTACGGGGCCGCCCGCAGCCTCTTCAGGTGCTCGTCGTGGTCCTGCCGGTCGGGCAGCCCGCCGAGCACCAGGGCGGCGATCGAACGCCGGGCACCCGTACGCCACGAGAACACGTCCAGCGCCTCGGGCGACAGCGCGAGCGGCCCCCGCTCCGCCACCAGGCGCAGCAGCCGGGGCAGCCGCGCCGCGTCGTCGCGGGCGATGGTGGAGGTCGCGCTGTCCACGGCGCCGGCGGCGGGCGCCGGGTCGGCCGCGGGCTGCACGAACGGTGCCACGCCGCCCCGTTCGGGGCCGGAGGCCACCGACCACCCGGCCGCCCGGCAGCGTTCCAGTTCCCGTTCGGGTGCCCGGCCGGTGCGCCACTCGCTTCCGCGCTCGGCGTACGGCTGACCGCTCCAGGTCTCCAGCAGCACGGCCAGGGCGGCGCGCTCCTCGGCGTCGGTGGTCTCCACGGCGGCCCGCCAGGCCACCGCGTCGATGCCGCCCAGCAGCACGGACCACGCGTCCGGCGCAGCGGGCAGTGCGAGGCGGCGCGTCTCGTCGTCGATCTCGCCCCGCAGGTACCGGCCGTCCGCCGCGATCGCCGTCAGCGTCGCGGGCTGCGGGCCCGGCACGTAGGCCTGGTACGGGCGGACCGTGGGCAGCAGCCCGCCGAGCGCGGGCGCCAGCACGGTGTCCGGGACGGCCGGGCCGAGCTCCACGACCGGACCCGACCGCATGATGCCCACGCGCCGGGACAACTCCTCGCGCCGCCGCCGGACATCGGCGGCCAGCAGCGCGGCACGCACCACGCCGTCGGCCACGCGCGGCTCGGTCACCTCGGGCAGCACCCGGGCGATCTCCGCGCGCACGGCGGCTTCGGCGTCGGCGGCCGCGCCCCGCGCTCCGGCCGCGTCGAGGAGGGCCCGCACGGCGTCGTCGCCGATGGCGCGCAGTGCCGTGGAGGCGTGCTCGTCGCGCGGGGTGAGGAAGTGCCAGTACGCGGGCGGTGGCACCGGGCCCACGCTGTGGGCGGAGGCCCGTCGCGGCCGGTCGGAGCCGGGGAAGCCGTGGACCTCCCACAGGAGCGAACCGTCCTCGGCGGCGTGGCAGCGGATCCTCGACTCGCCCGCGAGCACGGCGTCCTCGCCGCCCTGGGGCATGCGGACGATGCCCCAGGGCCGGCGGCCCGGTCGCCTGCTGCGGTAGCGGGCGCGGCGGCCGTCGACGCCCTCCAGCAGGAAGTCGGTCGGTGACGGCCCCGCGTACGGCGTGCGGTACAGCACCCGACAGCCCGTCAGGGCGCCGTCCTGGCCCAGGGGTGAGGCGGGCGCGCCCTCCGGCAGGGCCGCGAGGGTCAGCTGGTCCCGGAAGACGGCCGTTCCCGGCGGTACCTCGGCCGTCCCGTGGCGCTCGGGCAGTGTGCCGTCGGTGCCGCGTGCTCCCGTCACGGGGTCGACGCCGGCCCAGCCGTTCCTCGACTGGAAGACCACGGAGCTCCAGAAGCGGGCGCCGTCGCTCATCTGGAAGTCGTGGTGCCCGATGCCTTCGCGGCTGCCGGGTCGCAGGACCCGCTCGCCGTCGTGCCGGCCCCCGCCGTCCGGAGTCTCGAACTGGTACCCCAGTCCGCCCTGGATGCTCTCGGCGTACGGCCGCAGCCCGTACGTCTCCTGCGGCTCGAAGACCTCGTCGGGGCTGCCGGACCAGAAGGCGTACTTGCCGAAGGAATCCTTGGGGTCCGTCGTCCAGCTCACCAGGAACTGTCCGCCCGCGAAGTGGACGACGGTGCGCGCCGCGTCCTCGGGCAGCCGGTGGGCGCAGGAGGCGCGCACGCCCGCGTGGTCGACTGCGACGGCCTTGTCCCGCCCGTACACCGTCAGCACGGGCCAGGTACACGTCACGCCAACGATCTCGCCGGGCGTGAAGTCCGCCAGGGCCGCTTCCAGGGCCGGCCAGCCCAGTTCCTCCGGCAGCCCGGCCCGCAGGGTCCGCGCGAGCGAACCCGCAAGGTCCAGGGGGGCCAGCACCTCCTCGATGCCGTCCAGGGCCGTGGCCGTCGGCCGGTCCAGCAGGTCGCGCAGCTCGTCCACGGCCTCGTCCGCCGCGGCCAGTCCACCGCCCGCCAGTGCGCGGAGCAGGCTCTCGACGCGGGCGTGCACCCCGGCGGCGATGCCCGCGTTCTCGGGGAGCCGGGTGATCGCCGTGCCCGCACCGCGCAGGGCGGCGTGCACAGTGCCTTCCAGACGCGGTCCGAAGACCGGGTCCGCGGCCAGGGCCTTGAGGTCGCGCCGCGACCGCTCGCCCCAGAAGGTGAGCCTGATCGCCTCTCCCGGGTCCTCCACCGCGAGGCCCTCGGCGAGGCAGAGGTCGAGCAGGTCGGCGTCGAGCCCCGGCCAGCGCCAGCGGTCCTCGTGCAGCCGCAGCGGCTGCCCGGCCGCGCGCAGCCGGGGTGCGAACCGGGCCACCAGGTCGAGCAGTTCGGGCGGCATCGGCTGCCGCGCCACGCCTCCGTACGGCACCTTGTGGTGGGCGTACGCGCGGGTGTACCGCCCCAGCCAGGCGGCGATCCCACCCTCCGGGGTGATCCGCCCGGCGACCACCGCGTCGGCCGCGCCCGAGGCCAGCAGGAGCCGCAGCCAGGCCGCCGCGTCGTTCTTCGACTCCGGGAACACCTCCAGCAGCGCGGCGTCGACCTCGTCGCCCTGCGGGTGGGCGGCCAGCAGTGCGGCGACCGCGTCGAGCAGGCGGTCCGGTACGGACTTCCCGCGTGCGGCGCCGATCATCGGGGCGAGTACCCGGGCCTCCTCGGCCGGGTCGAGGCCGGCGGCGCGCGCGGAGGCGCGGACCCTGCGGGCCAGATCGGCGGGGAGTTCGCCGGGGGACGCCGCCCACGCCGTGAGGACCCGTATGTACTCCGCGTGCGCGCCGGCCGGGTCCAGTACGCCGGCCAGCCATCCCTGGTGGCCGCTCAACTCCTTGACCGGGAGGGCCCCGGCGCCGGCGAGCAGCAGCACGTTCTCCCGGCGCCAGCCGGGGTCCACGGGCAGCGCGTGCTCGCGCTCGGCGGTGCGGGCCATCGTGTACGCCCGCCCGCCGGCCCTCAGGTCCCAGGAGACGAGCCGGTGGGCCATGGTGTCCCAGAACCAGGGCAGGTGGCGCGGTGGCAGCGCGCGGGCGAGGTACTCCATCCCCTCCAGGGCCCGGCCCGCCTTCGGGTAAGCCCGGGAGATGCGGTCGCGTACGTCGTCGAGCAGGGCGACCGCGCCGGCTTCCGCTCCGGGATCGTGGGCGCGCACCCAGTCGGCGTACGCCTCCGACCTGTGGAGTTCCGACGGAAGGGGGACAGGAAGGTTCATGTGTCCGATCCTGCCACTCACCACTGACAACCCCGGTCCGGACATGACCCGTTCGGCCGCCCGTCGCACCAGGTGGGGCGCGGTGCGTGCTCCCCCGGGCTGAGGGGCGATCGCCTCCGCACGCTCGCCCTGGCGGCGCCCTCGACGGCCCGCACGGGCAGCGCGTACACCTACGCCGTGACGGTCACCATCACGGCCTGTCCCCCGCGATCGAAGTGGTGGTGACGCCGGCCACGCCCGGCCCGCTGCACGTAATGAAGTCCGCCCCGCCGGCCCGGCGGACCACGAAGACCGGGATCACCTGGAACGCGGGACGGATCGCCGTCGTGCAGTCGCGCACCTTCCGCGTCACCGTCCGGCCCGGGGCCCCGGGCCCCGTCACGGCGCCGGCCAAGGTCTCCTCCGCCACCTTCGACCCGTGCACCGGGAACAACGCGAGCGCGGCCGAGACCCGCGTCGTCCGCCGCCACCTGTAGACGGCATACGAGATCGGTTTGTACGTACCCGCGGGTATCGCGACCCGAAGGGGCCGGGATTTGATACTTCTGGACAGCTCCGGTGTGCGCACTGCCCGCGGGAAGGACGTGACCGTGCTCGATTCCCTGCGCCCCAAGACCGTCGTCTGCCCGTATTGCCAGGCCACCGACAAGGAAGGCGTCGCACGGACCCTGTACGCCGTGGCGGGCTCGCTGTCGGTGACCTGGCACACCGCGGCCTGCCCGCACTACGCCGCCGATCTGATCCTCGCCGACGGCGAGACCCGGAACTAAGACCGTGTCCTACATGGTCAGTTGGCAGTTGTACGGGTCATGGGGAGTGGGAGGTGGGTCCTGTCCGACGCGGACGGACTGCCCCTGTCCCATTTCCACATGGGACACGAATCCCACGCGACGGAATCGAAGCCCCGCCGCCTTCACGCCGACAAGGCGTACGACATCCCTCACCTGCGGCGATGGCTCTGGGGCAAGCACATCGGGGTCCGCATCACACGCAAGGGCATCGACTCCAGCGAGCGGCTCGGCCGCCGCAGGTGGGTGATCGAACGCACCATGTCCTGGCCGACCGGTTACCGCCGGCTCAACACCGCTACGAGCGGAAACCAGGCAACTACCTGGCCTTTCTCGGACTGGCAGCCGCTCTCTGCTGCTACAAACGGTTCCTCAAGCTGACCATGTAGGACACGGTTTAAGTTACGAATATGAGCATCGGTTCTCCTCTCTGTCACGAGATACGGCTCACGTTTGCCGGGCCAGCGGTACCAAAGACGGGCACGCCCGATGGCGATCTTGTCCAGTCCTTGGGTTGCGAGGGCTCTGGTCTCGACTCGTCAGCGCCCGGCACGGCCCACTGCGGCGGAGCAAACGATCGGTGCCACTGGCTGCCCGGATCTCGCGGCGTGCCGCCTCCCAGGGTGGTGGCCATGGGTGGCAACCGGGCGTCCCACCCACCTCCGTGGCATCCGTGGAACTACTCGAAGCTGTGGATCAATCTGAGCACCCGTGACGGTCGCGACGGGCCGCTCACGGAAGCCGCCAGTGCATGAACATGACTTGAGGCTAACGTTCGATTTTCTCGACGATGAATGATCGGAAACTTGCGCTAGAAAAAGTGCGGGGCGATCGGCACAGTAGCCCCGAGTCGAACAATCGCCCACTACGAAGGAACGTTCGGTGGGTTCTGGCGGAGCCTGATTGCCGCCCCGGTCCGGAACGCGGGCGATCACGCGACACGAACCCTGGCCGTCTGCAACCCCGTCGATCCGGAGCTTCCTTGAACCTGTCAGTCAGCCAGGCAGGTGCGAGCCCTCTCGCATCAGTGTCTGACTGTTCGCCGCCACTGAGTGCGGCGACCGCGCGAAAGCAGCAAGTGGCCCTCCATGGCAGAGACATGAGGTAGGCCACCCTGGCGCTTGACGCGGTGAGCCTTCGTGCCTCCGAGGATGCGGAATGAGGCGCGGGCTTTGCGCGGAGGTCAGAGCCGGGCGTGAATGAGCAGCCTCTCGTGAAGCCTGCGGCGCCGTCGCCACCGGCCTCTTAGCCACCTCGGTGCGACAGCGCCTTTCCGGAGTTCTGATCCACAAAGCGCGTCGCCATTCCGGGCCCGCACAGTTACTACCACAAGGAACACATCGCCATGCACGTCTCGAAACTGCTGCCCACTGCGGTCATGACCCTTGCACTCGCGGTCACGACCGGTTGCGCAGTCGACGTGACCACGCCGGCCGAGGAGGCATCGTCATCGTCACAGACCAACGGAACAGCGCACGCCGACGATGCAGACAACCCCAGCACCGGTGCCGCCCCCAACAGCAGTGCCGACGCGGCTTCCAGTTCGCCTCCGTCCAGCACAGACAAGCCGCTTCAGCTCACCGGCACTCATAATGTGCAGTCCGCTGACTGCATGGGACGCGACGCGAACATCTACGCTGACTCCAGCAGTTTCTTCATCGAGGGGGACTGCGGGACCGTCACCGTCAGCGGCAGCAATAACACGATCTACGTGGAGTCCGCCGACATCCTGACGGTCAGCGGGGCCGCCCATGGGGCGGCAGTGAAGACCGTCGGTACCATCAGAGTCGAAGGCCGCAATAACGGGTTGGTCTGGGTACGGGCCTCCAAGGGAGACCACCCCGAGGTGATGGCCGCGGGTGCCTCCAACGAGGTCGCCCGCGTCAGTGAGCAGCAGTACAACGACGCACTCAAGGAAGACCAGTAGCTAGCCTGGGGACGCCGCGCGCTGGGCGAAGCGCCGAGCACTTCCTCGCCTTCGTCGGCATAGCCGCAGCCCTCATCGGCTACCGCCGACTCACCAACTGAAACGGCGTCTACTGAGTTTTTCGTTAGTTCAGTGGGTGTGGTGGTCTTGTCAGTGGGAGGCTGTCGGGGTGTCCTACAAGCCTTCGCTCGCTGCCTCTGAATCTTCTGTTCCTCCTTTGACGCGGCCGCAGTTGGCCGAGGCGCGTCGTGTTCGAGCGGTCGAGTTGTT
>NZ_JBEZLW010000069.1:0-21581 GCF_040652395.1 Streptomyces sp. NPDC048269 | reverse complement strand
CGGAAGCAGTGGGCTTAATGCCCGTTTTGTCTCTATTAAGAGACTGGCTGAGCGACGTCGCGAGAGTGTCCGCCGACTGTCACAGGCGTGTGACAAGGCGCCCTGCACGCGCGCGACGGTGTGGTCGGTCCATCGGTAGGGATGCAGTCGACCCCCTCTGGACAGCTCAATCCGGGAAGCCGCCCCGAGCCCGGCACCGAGGCGCGTTGTTGTCAGTCCCCACCGCTACGGTTCGGCCATTCGCGATCTTCAGGGAGGGCGGCTCGATGGGTGCCAGCGGATGGGACTACGTCACCAGCTACGACGGCGATGTCAAGGCGGCCTTGGCGACTTTGCAGGCCAGGGTGTTTCAGGAGGAGTACGGCGACGGTGCCCGCTACCGAAGCCTCGAGGACCTCTACGAGGACGAGGAGTTCATGGGGACACAGGGCACCCACACGGTCCTCGACATCGACAGGGTTGTTGCCACAGATGCCCGGCCGAGGCGGTCCGATGGCGCTGACTACAGCACCCTGCGCCCTCTGGCACTCAGCCGCGTGCTGCACCACTTCGGCACGGACCGCCCAACGGTCGAGCGGTACGAGGAGCTCATCGCAGCTGCCGGTGAAGCTGCGAGCCCTGAGGAGTACGAACGGAGCCTACTCGGCGAGTGTCAGATGCGGTGGACCGGCTATTACGTCGTCCTCCACTCCGATGACAGGCCGACCCACCTGGGAATCTTCGGTTTCTCGGGGGATTAGGGCCGGTCCGGCGGACACCGGCGCCTTCCCTGGGAGGGCGGGCGGCCTCCGGCTTCAGGCCGGCGTCGGCCAGGGCGGCAGGCGGGGGGCACGGGCGTACGGAGGGCGCGGCGCGGGCGGCAGCGCCGTCCGCGTAACGAGCTGGGCACGTTACCGTCTCTCGCCGCACGGTTCGCCGAGCGTGCAGCTGCCGGGGTCCTGCCCCGCGCCCCAGCACCTGTATGACGGCGAGGTCACGGTCGGTGAGCATGCCCCCACTGATCGGTCCCGGACCTCGGCCGGTCGTGTGTCCGGGCGCGGACCCGGGGTAGGGGCCTGCCGACGGACTGAAAGGACGAAGCCAGAGGCACACACCGCGGCACGATTCAGGCCGGTCAGTACACGGGCGGCGTCCTGTCGCGCAGAGTGCCGGACCGTCGAGCCAGAGGACTGAGAACCATGAGCGTCTCCAACCCGGACCCGGACCCGCGCAACACACCCGGACTCGAGGCCGGCGGGGGAGTGCCGCCGGGCGAGACTCCCCCCGCCGAGGCGAGCACCGCTTCCGGCGCCGGCCCGTACCGGCCCGTGAAGCGGGGCTGGGCCAAGGGCCCGATCGTCGTGATCGTTGTGCTGGCACTGGCGTGTGCACTCTTCTTCCTCGTCTACGCCATCGTGCTCAACACCTGACGCGCCGGCCAGGGCGCCCGCCCGGCGCCCTCCTCGCTCGTTGTCCTCCCGCGACGCAGCCGGCGGAACCTCTGCAGGCTTTGAGTGCGCGCCTGCCACAACTCGGTAGGGCCTGCGTCGTTGAACTTCAGGTCCTTGCCCGCGACGGAAGCGAGACCCACGTGAGGAGTTCGACCGACCTGTCACCAGAAGGTGTCGACGCTCTGCGGCACCTGAGGGACAGACGTGAGGTGAATACCGTGATCCTCCGCTGCACGGGCTCGCCGTGTGGCCTTGTAGTCGAGTTGGAGGGCAACCTGACCCATGACGAGCTGCTCCAGGCCCTGCCGCCGGATGAGGCGCGCCTGGTCGTTCACGAGCTGTACTTCGCGACACGGGAGGGCATGCGCAGGCATGAACCGCTATTGATCTTGTGGGTGCCGTCGGGTGGCGATTGGCAGGAGGAGTCCTACACGGCCGGCTACACCGACCTGAAGGAGTTCCTCACGGACGTTCACGTCCATCTCACGGCGAGGCGGACGGACCAGTTGGACTACCGAAGGCTGGTCGCCCTGGCCGGCTGAAGACTCTGGTCAAGTCACGTCGCAGGGCGGCCGCCGGCACACCGGCGGCCGCCCTGCCGTGCCGCTGTGGCGGCCGGTTCCTCGGGGGAGCGGTCAGACCTGTCCGCGCCATTCTCCGGTGGCCGAGCCACGGTCCTCGATGAAGTGCTTGAAGCGCTTCAGGTCGCCCTTGACCTGGCGGTCGACGAAGCCGAGCTTGTCACCGATGTTCTCCGCCATGCCCTCCGGGTCGAAATCCATCATGAGCGTGACCTGGGTGTGGGAGGGGTCGATGGGCTGGAAGGTGACCAGGCCCGACTGCTCGCTCTCGCCGCCGACGGTCACCCAGGCGACCTTGTGGTCGGGGATCTGCTCGGTGATCTCCGCGTCGAACTCCCGCTTCACGCCGCCGATCTTCGTCACCCAGTGGGTGAGTGTGTCCGTGCGTTGTTCGATCCGCTCGACGCTGTCCATGAACTCCGGGAACGACTCGAACTGTGTCCACTGGTCGTACGCGGCCCGGATGGGGACGTTGACCTCGATGGATTCCTTGACCTGCGACATGCTGGCCTCCTGATCGTGCGCGTGTGTGCGTGCGTGGCTGGGCCGGTGTCGGTGCGGCCGGCCCCGGCAGAGCACGTCATAGGTGCCCGCCGCGGCCTCGCCTGCCCCGCCCGTCCGGCCGGTATTCCCCGAAGGGGCCGTCCTGCTGCACCGTCCGGCTGACAGCACTCGCGCCCGCAGCCGGCACCCTGGCGAGCAGCTCAGCCTCGCTTCGTGTCTCCGCCTCTCAGCTGGCGGGACCGGCGAGGCGGGGCAGGGCCGGCGCCGCTCGCGTGGGGCGTCTCAGGTGTGCAGGAGGCTGTTCCGGCCGTCGTGACCGTCCGCTTCCTCCTCGTCGAGCCAGTGACCGCCATGAGCGAGGTAACGGAAGCCGTGCCGCTCGTCTGCCGAGAAGCTGACGGTGACCGCGCGGGTCCCGTCCGGGCGCTCGACCAGAGGATGGGCGCCGGGCTGCCAGTCGTTGAAGTCGCCGACCACGCTGACCTCACCCGCGGGATGGCCGGCGGGCAGGACGAACGTGATCTCGGTGCGCTTCTTGCGCCGGGTGCGCTCGAGCACGGGACATCAGCTCCTCACCTGCAGGGAAATGGAAATCTCCTCGCCATTCCTGCCCGCTTCGGCAGCCTGCGCAGCAGGGGACTACGCCCCCGCCACACAGTTGCCACCCCAACGGCCCTACGTCCCCCGGACAAGGGCTGCTTTCGCGGCGCGGTACGCGACCGCTCGCTGCCTTCAGTCGGAGTCGTCACGAGCGAGGCGGAGGGCCAGCTCCTGGAGAATCACCTCGGTATCCGGTTCGAAGCCCGTCCCGTCGTACGCGTCGGCGACGGCTTCGAAGGCAGCGATGAACCCGCTGACCAGGGCGCTCAGCGGCGCGGACAGCTGGTCCAGTACGGCACCGCCGACCTCTTCCGGAGGGGCCCCGACCGGTACCAGGAACTGCCCGGGGATCACCTCCCCGAGCAGGTCGGAGACGAGGCCCTCGTCGACACCTCCGCGCAGAGCGGTCAGCGCCGCAATGGCCTTGAGCTTGATCTCGTTGTCGGTCACGGACCGAGCCTACGAGCGGCCGTGGCCACCATGACGCACAGCGCTCGCCAGTGGCCGTGGCGGGAGAGCGAGGCTGAGTGCCGAGCCCGGCTGCCGGAGGCGCCGCAGAAGGCTGCCCACCCTGAAGCCTGACGCAGCAGGGCTTTCTGGCGCATCGGGCGAGCCGCGCCCCGTCCGGCCGGGAAGGCTGTCACTGCCAGGCTCGAAGCAGGTGGGGAAGGAGGCCCAGCCCCGAGTGGCCCTGACCCCGCGCTTCGAGCCGATGCTCGCCCAGGCCGCCGAGTCCGTCCCCGGACCCGGTGTCCTGGCGGGCGGCCCGGAGCCGGCCCCTGGAGCGGAGCAGCTGCCCGACGGGGTGGTCCACGACGGCGAGGTCGCCGTCCGGCAGAGCTGGTTCAAGACCAGACGCGGCGACGCCACCGAAGCCGACGTCGTGCCGCGTCCGCACCATCAGCGGTACCTGTCGGCGTACACCTGAATGTGCTCAGACCCGGGTGCCGGCACGTGAGCGGGTAGCCGAGCACCGCGCTGTGCCCATCGACGGGTACTGCGGTCGTACTGCCCGCTAGGCCCCCGCCGATCACCAGGACGTGCGCGGCTCGGTGAGCAACTGGTCGGCGACGGACGATGACGTGACGCGCACACTCGTTGCGGTCCGCCGCCCGTCCGCCGACGCCTGATAGCGTCGCACGTCCTTGATCGATGACAGAGGAGACGGCCCCATGTCCGAGGACCTGGCCACCGACGCCATCCGGAAACTGGAAGACGTCGTGGCGTCGAACGCTCTGCCGGAACACACCGTCGAGCTGCTCCGCGTCTCCCTCAGCCAGGCCCAGACGGCAAAAGCGGCGGGTCACGACCAAGAAGCCATCACCATCGCCAACCAGGCCCTCCAGACGGCAGAGAACGCTTCCGGCGACCAGTAGCACGCCGGGGGAGCCGGAGCCCGAGCCGAGCCGAGCCGTGTCAGTCCGGCCTGGCCGTACGCTCCGCCTGCAGGGTGCGCAGGAGGTCGAAGGCGGGGCCGTCCACCGGGCGCTGGGTGTTGCCGAGGACGATGACGGCGAGCCGCTTCTCCGGGTCGAAGCCCACGAAGGAGGCGAAGCCCCCGGTCCCTCCGTTGTGCCAGATCTGGAGGTGGGCGCCCTGCCGGGGGTGGAGGCGGTGGGCCATCCAGCCGAGGTGCACCCAGGCGAAGGGGCTCGTACGGTGCTCGACCGCACGGCTCAGGCGGATCGCCTCGGCGAGCCCTGGGGGACCGCCGTCCAGCTGGGCCCGTACGAAGGCCACCAGGTCGGTCGCGGTCGACCACAGGCCGCCCGCTCCCGCCAGGTCGGCGAGGTGCCACGGTGCGGCGGGCCGCCCGCGGCGGCCGTGGCCCTGCGCAGAACGGCCCGAGCGGGTGTCGTCCACCGTCACCACGGTGTCGGTCATGCCCAACGGGGCGCAAATCTCGCGTGTGATGAGGGTTTCGTACTCCGTGCCGGCCCGGCGGGCCAGGGCCAGCCCGAGCAGCCCGGCTCCGAGGTTGGAATAGCGGAACCGTTTCCCCGGCGCGGCTCCCAGGCGCGTCCTGGCCAGCCCGGACAAGAGGGCTTCGGCCGTGCAGTCGGCGTACGGATCCGGCTTCGACGGGCGCAGCAGAGCCTGGAGCAGCATGCCTCGGGGCAGTCGCGGCAGGCCGGAGGTGTGGGTGGCCAGATGCTGCAGGGATATCTGCCGGCCGTCCCGTGACGGTACGGCCGTCCCGTCGGGCAGTAGATCGCCGAGCGGTTCGTCCAGGCCCACCGTGCCGGCGGACGCCAAGCGCGCCAGGGCCAGGGCGGTGAACGGCTTGGTCACCGAGCCGATCTCGAACAGGGTGCCGGGGCCGGGGGCACGGCTGTGGTCCGCGCCGGTGCGTCCGGCACCCCGGATTTCCACGACGTCTTCCGCCACCGCGGCCACCACTACGCCGACGTGCTGCTCAGCCAGCCGGTCCGCGGTCTGCTGGGCGAGGGTTCCTAGTTCTGATGCCATGACGGACATCATGGCGGCGCCCTTCTTGCGACCGGTGCGCCCTGATGATGATTTCCGGCTGGGGGCACTCCGACCTGAGCAGTACGGCGAGGCGCGACGAGGGTGAGTCCCGGACGTCACGTGGACGATGATCTGGCCCTTGGTATCGACGGACCGGCAATGAGCGAGCCGCGGTGCGGTTGCGCTCGCAGTAGGAATCACTTCCCGCCGGCCTGTGGTGACCCCGACGGCGAGAAGCGAACCGCTGAAAGTTCGAGTGCGTCAAATCCCCTTGGGGTCAGCTGAGTTGCCGGCTGCGGCACGCGGATCGGAGAGGCCTGCGGGGGCCGGGCGGGTGGGCGGGAAGACCGGCAGCCCAACGGGCCTGCGGTGGCCGGATCCCATTTCCCCACCGGCCGCATCCGGCGCCGGGGACCCTCCACACCGGGTGTCGGCGGCGGGCCCTATTATGACCCCGCTGCAGACCGGGCACCGTGCCCGGCACTGCGCGACGGCCTGCGCGACAGCGCGGCACGGTTTGACGCATACGACACCCCCATCGACGGCCCCGCCTTCGGACGGGCGGCCGCCCAGCGGCGGCGCGCTCCGGTCTGCGCGGAACGGGCCGGGCGCCGCCGCCTGAGCGGACCACACGGTCGGAAACGGCCACGGCTCGTCCGTGTCCGGAGGGGGTGAAGACGCACATCAGGGGGGACGGAAAGATGAAGGCGTGGGTGGTCCCCGGTTACACGGAGGCCAGAGAACTCGGCTCGGGCGCCAGTGGCCGGGTCGTGCTCGCCGTACACGACGGCACGGGCACGGCGGTCGCGGTCAAGTACCTCAGTGACAGCTTGCGCCGCGATTCGGCATTCGTACGGGGGTTCCGGGCGGAAGCCCGGCTGCTGGGCGGGCTGCAATCGCCGTACGTCGTCGGGCTGTACGAGTACGTCGAGGCGCCCGACGGCGCCGCCATCGTGATGGAGCTGGTCGACGGCATCGCCCTGCGCGCGCTGCTCTCGCAGGCGGGACAGACCGACCCCGAGGCGGCCCTGGTCGTGCTCAAGGGCTCCCTGCTGGGACTGGCGGCCGCACACCGGGCAGGGGTCGTCCACCGCGACTACAAGCCGGAGAACGTCCTGGTCGCCGCCGACGGCTCGTCCAAACTGGTCGACTTCGGCATCGCTGCGGACCACGGCGCCACGCCGGGCGTGGCGGGTACGCCGGCGTACATGGCGCCGGAACAGTGGCAGGGCCTGCCGGCCTCCCCGGCGGCCGACGTGTACGCGGCGACGGCCACCTTCTTCGAGTGCCTCACCGGGCGCAAGCCGTACGCCGGGGAGAACTTCGCGGAGCTGGCGCTGCAGCACATCGAGGCCCCGGTCCCCGAGTCCGAGGCGCCGGAGGCGGTGCGCCCGCTGATCCGCCGGGGCCTGGCGAAGCAGCCGGAGGAGCGACCGGAGACCGCCGAGGCGTTCGTGGCCGAGCTGGAGGGCGTGGCACGCGCGGCGTACGGCCCGGACTGGGAGGAGCGCGGCCAGCGCAAGCTGGCGGCGCTGGCAGCGCTGCTGCCGCTGCTGTTCCCGTCGGCGGGCGGCTCCACCGCGTCCGCCACGGCCTTCGCCACGACCTCGCTGTGGGCTCCCGGGCGGCGCGGCTGGCTGGGCGCCGGCGTGGCGCTGGTACTGGGCCTGGCGCTGCTCTTCACACAGGCTGCGGCCCTGGAGCGGACGGGCGGAGCGGCGGCGCTGAGCGCGTTCGCGACGACCAGCGCGGCTCCGCCGGCGAACGGCCCGGTCCCGTCGGCGTCGGCGTCGGGCTCGACCTCCGGGTCGCCGTCCCCGTCGGCCTCGGCTTCGCCGTCCACCTCCGCCTCGGCCTCCGCGTCCGCGAGCACGTCCGCGACGCCCGGCCCTAGCTCCTCGGCGAACACGGCGCCCACGGGCACGCCACCGCCGACGCCATCGCCGACCACTCCCGCCCCGTCCCCTGCGGTGAAGGTCAAGGCGGTGACCGTGACCTCCTTCCGGCAGACCGACTTCAAGGCGGCGCTGGTGTCGCTCTCCGTCGACGCGTCCGGCCCGGCGACCGTCCGGCTGGAGTGGTTCAGCAGCGACGCACGGGGCACGCTCGGCGCGTCCGAGGGCTCCATGACCTTCCCCTCCTCCACGGCGGCGACGTCCAGGACCCTCAGTTTCTCGGGCACGGGCTGCTACTGGGGCGTGCGCGCCACGACCACGCCCTCGGCGGGCAACGGGGCCGCCGTCCAGCAGATCCTGATCAAGCGGTGTGAGATCCGATGAGCGACGACGACTACAGCGCCACCGTCCTCGGCAGCCACTGGATCAGTGGACCGCCCGACCGGGCCGACGTGGCCCCCGACCGGGTCGACGGCTCCGTACTGCGCTTCGGGCCCGGGGTCACCGCCGCCGCCGTGGCACCGTTCCCGGTGGTGCCGGGGCCCGCGCCCTCCCGGCGGCGCGGGGGCCTGCGGCGGTACGCGCTCGCCGCGGCCGTTCTGGTCGCCGTCCTCGCGTGCCTCGGCTGGCAGCGTTACGGCCCCGGCATCGCCGTACGGGACGTGGCCGTGACCACCGATCCGGCAGGGCCGGCCTGTGGCGGCGCCGCCGACGTCGTGGCCGTCGTCCGCACGAACGGCCGCCCGGGGACCTTGACCTACCGGTGGATCCGCAGTGACGGCACCCGTTCCGACCCGCTGACCGAGCGGGTCCCCCGCGGCCGGCAGGAAGCCAGGCTCCACCTGCTGTGGACCTTCCAGGGTGCCGGTAACTACCCGGCCAAGGCGCAGCTGGAGTTGATGGAACCGACCCGGCGCACGTCGGCGGCTGTGGAGTTCACCTACCGCTGCGCGCCGTAGCGGGCGGCCGCGCGGGCCGTTCCGCAGCCGTGCCGAGGGTCCGGGCGCCCGCGGCATGCGGGTGCGCGGACCCGTTCCGGCACCGACCCCGGCGCGGGGGTCTGCAGGGTGGGCCGGGACCGGGGCCCCGCATGCTGTCCGTGTCCGGGCTACTGGAGCTGGGACAGGTCGACCGAGTCGGCGGGCGCGGGGGGCTTGGCTGAGACGGGCTCGTCGAAGGCGGAGAAGGCGGCCTCCACCCGCTCGCCGGACGTATCGGTGCCTTGGATCTGCAGGAGGTACGGCTTGTCCTCGGTGGAGACCTGGTACGTGCCCTTCTCTCCGTCGCGCCGGCTCGTGACCGTGATGGCCGGACGGCCGCCGACGGTGGTCCGCGAGCCCTTGGCCAGCTGTTCGTTCACCGGTTTCGAAGAGAACTGCTCTTTGAAGAAGTCCAGGTCACAGAATCGGGCGAAGTCGCGCAACAGGGAGCTGCCCGTAGTGCCGTGCAGATAGCGGCCGTTGATGAGCTCGATCGCGTCCTCGGCCGCTGCCCGTGGTACTTGGGCTCGAAGAAGGGCATCGTCGAGCTTCATCCACACGTCGCTGCCGCGTTTGATGATGTCGGCCATGCCCGAATTTCCGGGAGGCGTGACGGTGCCGACGCAGTTGCCCGTCTCGTCGAATCGGAGATCGAGAGCGGTGGTTCCCGATTCGTCGGTCACCTTGGCCGCCATGCGCATGGACGTGACCCCGGCCATGGCCTCGCGCGCGGCGTCCGCGATGGCCTGGGCGCCCTTGTCGGCGATGCCGTTGTCATCGGCCCTGGCAGCGCCCGCGCCCGCGAAGATCAACAAGCAGGCAGTTCCGACAGTCGCGCACCTGGCTGCGGCTGCCCGGGGTGCAGACATCGGGCATCACCTCTCTCCGGCCGGCTCCGGATGGCATCAGGAGTCGCGCGGCCTCCGGCGCAGCCGGTCACCTGATCAGCGTAGGTCCGCTCCGCGGCAGGCGCAGTCCGGGCAGGCCGTATCGGCACGGAGCCGTCCGCCGACGCGGCTCTGCGCGGTACGGGCGTGGAGAAGCCGCCGAGGCTGCCTGGGGTGAGCGGTGCCCGATCCTGACCTCGACGATGCCGTGGTGGACCACTCGGATCGGGTGGAAGCGGATATGCGCTTGCGTGCAACCGTCACACCGGGCAACGTCGCCTGACACCTTACGGAGGCAGAGAAGATGACCGCGCAGAAGAACCATGTCGACCACGAACTCATCCGGACCGCGGCGCACGTAGCGAGCACTCGCTGCCGGGGCGACAACCACACCATGGCGGCCGCAGCCCGCGCCCAGGACGGCCGGATCGTCACTGCGATGAACGCCTACCACTTCACGGGGGGCCCCTGCGCCGAGCTGGTTCTCATCGGCGCGGCAGCCGCCCAGGGCGCCTACGAGCTGGACACGATCGTCGCCGTGGGCGACCGCGACCGGGGGGTCGTTCCCCCGTGCGGACGGTGCCGCCAGGTCCTTGTCGACTACTTCCCGGCCCTGAAGGTCATCGTCGGGGCAGGCGATCGCCTCCGGACCGTCTCCATCACCGACCTGCTTCCCGAAAGCTACATCTGGGCCGACCACCAGCTCGACATCGAGCAAACCGAGCCACGCGGCACGAGCACACCTCGGGTCTCCTAGGGACGATGGAAGCGCACTTCCGGAAAGCGTGCTGCAGGGCCGTCCAGCAACGGGGCGTTCCGTCCGCGCAGATGGGTGTCGACGAACGCCGTCACGTAGGTCCTGGTGATGAGGTCGGCTCGGTCACCGTCCAGCCGTTGGAGCGGCATGCCGAGCTGCTTGGCCAGGGGTGCCAGGTCGGTGAAGGACAAGTGGCCGGTGTCGGCGACGCTCAGCCAGCGCTTCCATCCGGTCAGTTCGGTCCAGGTCTCGTCCCAGGTCGGGTCGGTACCGTCGGGTATGTGGCTGGGCTGGCCCAGCATCAGGAACGGCCGGTCCAGGGGAGTGTCGTTCGGGAACCGGAAGTTGCCGTCCATGTTGACCGCCGCCTTGACCCGCAGGTCACGCAGCATGGCCGGGATCGTGCTGAAACCGCCGGCCGAGTGCCCCACGACGGCGACGCGGTCGGGGTCGATGGGTACGCCGCGCTTCCAGGCCGGCCGCGCGCCGGTGAGCTCGTCGAGTACGAAGGAGATGTCCTCGGCGCGGACGGCGCCGACCTTGGGGTAGTCCTTGTCCACGCACGCCAGGCAGGAGGTGGTGTGCCCGTCGGGGAACGAGATGCCGTCCGCCTCGTAGTTGTGTCCGATGCCGGCGACGGCGTAGCCGCGGGCTGCGAACTCCTCGGCGAGGCCGGTGAGGGTGGCGCGCGGCATGCCGAAGCCCGGTGACAGGATGACGAGCGGCAGCCCGCCGTGGACCCTGGACGGCGTGGCGTCCACCGTGGAGTGGGTCGTCACGTCGGCGAACAGGTCGCCCGGCAGGTCCAGGCCGGTGGCCGCCACGTACTGCTTGGATTCCTCGGCCGTCATGTAGGGCGCGGGCGTGTCCGAGGGCTTGCCCGCCGGGTACCAGAGGGAGATCATCAGCTCCCGCTTCTCCGAGGGGACCCACGGGTCGGCCCGGTGCTCGTCCTTCAGGTGGATGGTGGTTCTGCCGACCGGGTGGTGCCCGGACGGCGCGGGCAGCACGAGTGCGGTCCCGGGGGGTTGTACGGGGCGGGTGTCGGCATGGGCGGTCGTGGTGGAGAACGTGCCCGCCAGAGCCGTGGCAACTGCGGCACCGACCAGGAACAAGCGTCGTCGCATCGAATTGTCTCCATGGATGTCTCTCGTGGCATTCGGCCCGGTGCGGGCCGATGACTCGAACGCTATGCCGGGCGCGAGCGGCTGCCATCGGCTCGGGGATGTAGATCGGCGGCGCCCGTACATCCCCGGGGTGACATCCCCGGGGCGCGGAACGGGGGTTCCGGACGTGGGCCCCGACCAGGTCTCGGTCGACCCCGCGCGCGTGAGGAGGCATGCGGTGGGTAGGCGCCAGCCGGAGGACTGGAGGACCGATGCCGTGACGCGCGCAGAGTGGCTGCTGACAGCAGGAGAACGGGGCAACACCGCGACGCGCCTGGACGAGCGCCACCCGGACGGGGCGGCCTGGTCCGAGGGAAACCGCGTACGGGCGCTGGTCCACGGATCCGTGTACTTCGCGGAGCTCCTGGCGGGGATCCGCGCGATGCACGCGGGCGACCTGCTCCTGTTCACCGACTGGCGCGGCGATCCCGACGAGCGGCTCGACGGCAGCGGTACCGAAATCGGTGCCGTCCTGTGCCGGGCCGCGGAGCGCGGCGTCATCGTCAAGGGGCTGCTGTGGCGCTCGCACCTGGACAGCCTCCAATTCAGCGAAGAGGAGAACCGCCACCTCGGCGAGGAAATCGAGGAGGCAGGCGGCGAGTGCCTGCTCGACCTGCGGGTGCGGCCCGGCGGTTCACACCACCAGAAGATGGTCGTACTGCGCCACCCCGGCCGCCCGGAGCTGGACGTCGCGTACGTCGGCGGCATCGACCTCTGCCACAACCGCAACGACGACGCCACCCACCGTGGCGACCGCCAGTCGGTGTCCATGGCGTCCGCGTACGGGCCGCACCCGCCGTGGCACGACCTGCAACTCGCTCTCCGCGGACCGGCGGTCGGCGACGTCGAGACCGTGTTCCGCGAACGCTGGCAGGACCCGGCGCCCCTCAGCCGCAGCCCCCTCGCCCGCCTGCGCGAACTGGTGCGCCGCGAGGACACCCACGCGGACAGCCTGCCGCCGCAGGCTGCCGACCCGGTCCCCTGCGGCACGCACGCCGTGCAGGTCCTGCGCACCTATCCGAACCGTCTGCTGCACGGCTACCCCTTCGCACCCGACGGTGAGCGCAGCATCGCACGGGGTTATCTCAAAGCGTTGCAGCGAGCCCGGGCACTCATCTACCTCGAGGACCAGTACCTGTGGTCCCCCCGGGTGGTGGCCTGTTTCGCCCGGGCTCTGAGGATGCATCAGCAGCTGCGACTGATCGGTGTCATCCCCTCGGTCCCGGAGCAGGACGGCGGGCTCACCCTGCCGATGAACCTGATCGGGCGGATCACGGCCCTGGACGAACTACGCCGGGCCGGCGGTGACCGCGTGGCGGTGTACGGCCTGGAGAATCCAGCCGGAACTCCCGTCTACGTGCACGCCAAGGTGTGCGTGATCGACGACGTGTGGGCCTCCGTCGGCTCCGACAACATCAACCTCCGCTCGTGGACGCACGATTCGGAACTCAGCTGCGTCGTGCTCGACCAGAGCCCCGACCTGCGGCGGCCGTCCGACCCAGGAGGTCTCGGCGACGGCGCGCGCGTCTTCGCCCGCGAGCTGCGCCTGGAGCTCATGCGCGAACACCTGGACGCACCGGACGGGGCGGGGCAGCGGGCGCAGGAAGCGCTGTGCGACCCGGTGACCGCATTCGACGCCTTCGAGGAGACCGCCGCCGCCCTGGACGCCTGGCACGAGGGCGGCTGCCGCGGTCCACGGCCGCCGGGCCGTCTGCGCCGGTACGTTCCGCCGGACCTGCCCACGACGAAGAGGCTGCTCGCGACTCCGCTGCACCACGTCCTGGTCGACCCCGACGGACGTCCACTGAGAATGCGCCGCCGCAACACGTTCTGAAAGCGCCGGCGGCCCGGCCCGGAAGTGCCGGGTCGGGGGCCCAGGGCCACCCGGCGGCCCTGCTCGCCCCGCGGGTCGGAGAGCGGATCAGTTCTTCCACCCCCGACCGTAGGGCCCAACGGACGGGGCGCGAGGGTGTGTCGCACGGCGGGCGCAGGTCCGGTGCACTGCCGTGTGACAACGCGCGACCACGTACGCGCCGTTGTGACGGCCCTGTTGGTTCCTTAGCGTGCTGGACGCAGGCCCGGCGGGGGAGTGAGGTCGCCGCCGACCGTCGTACTCACGGGGACTCAAGGGGGCGACATGCCGGAACCGGACACGACTGCGCATGACACGTCGGAGCAGCAGGGGGCACGCACACGGCCCCGAGGGCGGATCTTTCAGACCTCGACCATGACGGCCATGCTGGAAGGCGTCTACGAAGGCACGACGACCGTCGCCGAGCTCCGCCGCAACGGAGACTTCGGCATCGGAACCTTCGACCGGCTCGACGGCGAGATGATCGTCCTCCTCGATGGCCGGTGCTATCGGTTACGCGCCGACGGAACCGCTGGTGAAGCCGACACGGCCACGCGAACCCCCCTCGCGGCGGTCACCTACTTCCACGGCGAGCACGACTGGCGGCTGACGGAGCCGGTGGACGCCGCAGGCCTGCGCACGGTGATCGACAACTGGATCCCGAGCCCCAACCTGTTCTACGCGGTCCGCGTAGACGGACACTTCGACCACATGGTCACCCGGATGCTCCCCGAACAGCACCGCCCCTACCCCCGGCTGATCGACGCGGTGGCCGGGCAGGTCATTTCGACCCACACCGAGCTCCACGGGACCATCGTCGGTTTCCGCAGCCCCACCCACATGCTCGGGGTGGCCGCAGCCGGATACCACCTGCACTTCCTCTCCAGCTGCCGCACACGCGGGGGGCACGCCTACGACTTCGTGCTCCGCTCCGGACGGGTGCGCGTCGACGTGGGGTACGAACTGTTGCTACGCATGCCGCGTACACAGGACTTCCGTAGTGCGCAGCTCGGTCGGGGCGATATCGCCGGCGAGATCGAGGCGGTACTCCAGGGCGGCCCGAAGCCGTAACAGAAGGGGGATCGGCGCGGCGATGCCGGGGGATGTTGTCCCCACGTCCTACGCTCGGGGCCATGGCTGACACGTTCGAGCATGAGCCTGAGGTGTGGACCGCGGGAAGACTGCGTGAGGCTCTCTCTGCGCTTCCCGATGAGACCCCGATCCATGTGGGTGTCGCGGACGGGCCCGGTGACTTCGATGGGTACGGCGAGTTCGTGCTCGTCGGCGCCGAGCCGGTCGAGATGGACAACAACATCGGCGACGGCGACGGCGACGTCCCGGACAGGGCTCAGGTCCAGTTCACGCTCTTCGCGGACGCGACAGCGGGCGTCTACTACCTCGACATGGACTGAGCGGCCGGGGGACGGATCTCGGGCCGGGGCGCTTTGTCCAACGGGTCGATCTGTGTCCCGGCGTCATGGAACCGGGCCGCCGGCAGCGGACCAGCCGCCGAGCGATGAGTACGGGCTGCGCCCCCGGTCTACCCTTCAGACCCATCGTCCCGGAGGAGCGGCAGATGACCGACACGACGACTCTCGACCTCGGACCACAAGCCCGGATCGTCGCCCGTCTCGCGGAGGGCGTCCAGGACACCCGGCTCGCCGACCGGACGCCCTGCCCCGCCTACTCGGTCAGCGATCTGCTCGGCCACCTCGCAGGCCTCGCCGTCGCCTTCCGCGACGCCGCCCGCAAGGACCTGGGCCCCACGACGGACACGGCCCCCGGCGCCGCCGCGCCCTCCCTGCCCGCAGACTGGCGCGAGGAACTGCCCCGCGTCCTCGGCGAACTGGCCGAAGCCTGGAGGGACCCGGCCGCCTGGACCGGCATGACCCGCGCGGGCGGCGTGGACCTGCCCGGCGAAATCGCGGCTGCGGTGGCTGTCGACGAACTGGTCATCCACGGCTGGGACCTGGCCCGGGCAACCGGTCAGGAGTACACACCCGATCAGGCCGCGCTGCGCGCCTCGCACGCGTTCCTGCTGGCGGCCGCCGAGGACGAGAGCCGCGGCGGGGGCATCTTCGGCGCTGTCGTGCCCGTACCGGACGACGCCCCGCTGCTGGACCGGGCGGTCGGACTGAGCGGGCGTCATCCGGGCTGGACGCCGTCGGCCTCCCCCTGACGGTCAGGTCGATGGAGGTCCGTAATTCGGTGTTCGAAGCGCTGTGTGCCCCCTACATTGAAGCGCAATGACACTCCTACATGTTCATGACTATGGGGGCGATGGCCCTCAACTGGTTCTCCTGCATGGCTACGGCCGGTCGCTCAACGACTGGGACGCCGCGGCTGCCCTGCTCACCGCCGGGCACCGTGTCCTCGCCGTCGACCTCCCCGGGCACGGCCGCTCTCCCCGTACATCCCCCTGGACCATCCCCAGCGTGGTGCGGCACATCGCGGACACCCTCGACGCGCATGGCGTGCCGGAGGCCGTCGTGGTGGGTCATTCCCTCGGCGGACTGGTCGCGGTCGAGTACGCCCGGGCGAACCCGGACCGTGCCCGCGCCGCCGTGAACCTCGACGGCTTCTGGTGGGGACGCGAGTACCCCGGCGCTGAACGGGTGAGTGCGGGGCTGCTGGCGTCGGCCGGGGCCATAGCGCCGCCCGAGTACATCGAGCAGCAGGTCGTCAACTGCGCCCGGCTCGGGATTCCCGCCGACCGAGCGGAGGCCGCTGCCCGCGCGGCCGCACGCCCGCTGCCCGACGGCACGTGGCAGACGCTGCCCGAACGGGCGGAGGCGCTGGAGATCGTGGACGAACTCCACGCGCTCGGCGCGCTCGGTGTCAGCACATGGCTGAACGGCGTCGACTGCCCTGTGCTGCTGGTACAGGCCGGTCGGCGGCCGCCGCCCGCACCTGGCATGGAGTGGTTCGGCGAATTCAGCGCCCGCTTCGCACGAGGGGTCTCCGAGGAACTGGCCGCGCTCTCCCACACCCGGCCGACGATCAGCGTCGACCGGATTGACGCCACCCACCCCATGAACCTGGAGGCTCCAGAAATGGTGGCGACGCTGGTCGCGGGGTTCGTTCGAGGACTGCCCGCCTGAGTCCCTTGCACTGGTAGCCGTACGCCGCAGAGCCGACGCCCGGCGCGGGCCGGTCGTTCGGGGGCCGGTGCCCGCGCTCAGGACTCTTCACACCATGACCCCTGAAGCCGGTGCTGTCCCGGCGGTGCCCGGCGCGACGATCGCGTGTGGTTCACGGGGACACGGGCGGCCTTTCCCGGCTGACCTCGTCGAGCAGCAGTTTCGCGGCCACCGTCGCCCCGTCGCCGCGGATGGTGCCGGCCACGGCCGTCGCCCGTGCGCGGGTCTCGGGCGTCAGGGCCGCCGTGAGCGCGGCGGACAGGGAGTCGAAGGTCGGCGTCCGACCGTCGTGAGCCGAGCCGATGCCCAGCTCGGCCACTCGGGCGGCCCAGTACGGCTGGTCCGCGATCTGGGGGACCACCACCTGAGGCGCGCCGGCCCGGGCTGCCGTCGTCGTCGTGCCCGCGCCGCCGTGGTGCACGACGGCGGCCACCCGGCGGAACAGTGCCTGCTGGTTGACCTCGCCGACGACGAAGCAGTCGTCGACGTCGTCGATCGGGGCCAGGTCCGCCCAGCCGCGGGCGAGGAGTACCCGGCGGCCCTGCGCGCGGATCGCTTCAATGGCCACCCGGGCGATGCCTTTCGGGGCGTGCGCGGCCATGCTGCCGAAGCCCACGTACACCGGCGGTGCGCCGGCGTCCAGGAACGCCTCCAGCCCTTTCGGGAGCGGACGGTCGTCGGGCAGGATCCACGCCCCGGTCTGCACGATGTCGAGGTCCGTCATGCCTTGCGACGGACAGAGCGTCGCGTCTGCCGCCAGCCACGGCCGGCCGGTGAAGACGTAATCGCGGACGCTGTCCACCGGCGGCAGGCCGATCGCCGCCCGATGGCTGTTGAGCGCCTCGCCGTACAACGCGTTCACCCTCTGGGCGTCCTGCTCCCACAGCACCCGGTTGTCGGTCTCGTCCTGCGGGGATTGCCTGCCCGGCCGCGCCCCAGGAGAGAAGTGCCGCGACGGCAGTCCGAAGATGTGGAAGCACGCGTACGCGTAGCGGATGCCCAGCTTCTCGGCCACGTCCCGTGCGCCGGCCGGCATCAAGCCGGTTGCCAGCAGCGCGTCACATCCCTCGGCCGCCGCAGAGAGCGTGTCGAACCGCGCGGCGACCAGCTCGGGAGCGAGCCGGAACGCGTCTTCCGCCGTCGGTGGCTTCGTGCCGGCAACCACCGAACGCACCGTCGGGCCGAGCGGCACCAGCGGCATGCCGACACGTGCCAGCAGCGCCGCGAACTCCTCGTCCGGCGGCGCGCACACCCGCACCTGCGCGCCGAGTTCCCGCAACTCCACCGCCAGTCCCACCAGCGGTTCGACATCTCCGCGTGATCCCCACGTCGTCAACAACACACGCATTCCGCGACTCCCATTTCCGCAGGTTCTGGCCTCGGCCGATGATTCTGCGGGAGGACCCGGGTATTGCCGCAAGCCCCCCAGTGCGCTATAAGTTGAGAGTGGCAAGGAGTGGATGACACCTCCTTGCCTTTGTCTTTTCTCCTTCACGGGAGACGGACAGCCTTCTCTCACGCGCAGCGATCATCTGGATCCCCAGCCTCCGCCCCGCATCGGCGGTCCAGGGAAACGGTTCTTCGGGCCTGCTGCCGGCCGGGGTCACGGGGTGAGCCAGCCACAGGGGGCCGCTCCGGGGGGCTCAGGTGAAGTCGAGCGTTCCTGTCCGGGTCCGCTTGAGTTCGAAGAACTTGGGGTACCCCGCGAGGAGTCGGACGCCGTCGAAGACACGGACCGCATCGGCGCCGCGGGGTATCGAGGTGAGGACGGGTCCGAAGAAGGCGGTGCCGTCGATGTGGATGGTGGGTGTTCCCACCTCCTCGCCGACGGGGTCCATGCCCTCGTGGTGGCTCTTGCGCAATGCGTCGTCGTACTCGGTGCCGGAGGCCGCGTCCGCCAAGTCTTCGGGAAGGCCGGCTTCGGCCAGGGCTTCCCTGATCGCGGTGGCATCGGCGGCCCGGTCCTCGTTGTGGAAGCGGGTGCCGAGCGCGGTGTAGAGGTCACGAAGGACTTGGTCGCCGTGGTGTTGTGCTGCGGCGATGCAGACACGCACCGGGCCCCAGCCCGTGGTCAGAAATCTCTGGTAACGCTCGGGGAGGCCTTCGCGGCCCTCGTTCAGGACGGACAAGCTCATGACACGGAAGTTGAGGTCGAGTTCGCGATGGCGCTCGACCTCCAGCATCCAGCGGGAAGTGATCCAGGCGAACGGGCAGATGGGATCGAAGTAGAAGTCGACTTTGTTGGTCACCGGTTCAGCCTAGGAACGGAGTGGTCCAGGTGGTAGTGCCACTTCCGGCCCGGGACCTTGGGCCAACTGCCATCCGCGTTCAGTCGTCGCCTGGTTGTGGTGGGCCCGGTTCTCCTCGTACTCGTCGGCGCTGAGCCGGTCGAGACGCGGCAGCTTCTGCCGTCCTGATCACGGCCGGAGAGACCGGCCCGGTGACACGTCCGTGAGGGAGGCAACGAGGGACTGGCGCAGCGCCAGCACGCTCAGGGCGAACATCAGCACACCCAGGGGGACATGGAGCGCCGGCTTGTGCGCGATGCCGAGGGCCACCTGCGCCGACGCGAGTGCGAGGAAGCCGGACGCGTGCAGTATGGGGCGCGGCGACCCGCCGCCCGGCCGCCACGCGAGGATCGCGGCGAGCACGTACAGCATCGACGCGCCGTACATCACGCGGGCTCCCACGCTGTGCAGGACCTCGCCATGGGACGAGGACAGCAGCAGTCCCGCGGTGACTGCCTGGAAGAGGAGGGCCAGGGTCTGCAAGACGACCGTGATGCGCAGGAAAGCGAATCGGGCCGGTGCTGTTGTCGTCGCCGGTGTCGTCCGTACGGCCATGATGTCCCCTTCATCTGCCTCGCGGCGGTGGATCGGTAGTGTCTCGGCAGTCCGACGACGCAGGCCCCGGAAATGTGAGCGAGGCGCCGGCCTCACAGTCCGGTGCTGTGTTTCGTCGAAGGGGCGAGAGCAGAAGCGCACGAGAAGAACCAGGAGCGTTCGCGACCATGAGCACATCCGAGCCAGGGCACAACCAGCACAAGGCGGACCTGAGTGCCATCGCCGGCGAGCGGCGCCAGCTGATCAATCTCGCCTACCGGCTGCTCGGTTCGCTGACCGAGGCCGAGGACGCCGTGCAGGAGACCTACACCCGCTGGTACGCGATGTCGAAGCAGCAGCGGGAGACCATCGCGTCACCCGGCGCCTGGCTGACGACGGTGGCCAGCCGCGTCTGCCTGGACGTGCTCGGCTCCGCGCGGGCCCGGCGCGAGCGCTACGTCGGCACATGGATACCCGAGCCGCTGCCCGACCGTACGGAGTGGATCAGCGGCCGGGCGGGTGGCGGCAGGACCGAGCCGGCCGACCCCGCCGACCGGATCACTCTGGACGAGTCGGTGAACATGGCCTTCCTCGTCGTCCTGGAGTCGATGACGCCGGCCGAACGCGTGGCGTTCATCCTCCACGACGTCTTCCGGTACCCCTTTGCAGAGGTTGCCGAGATCGTCGGCCGGACGCCCGCGGCCTGCCGACAGCTGGCATCTTCGGGCCGCAGGCGCATCCGCGACGGGCGGACTCCGTCGGCTCCGGCAGCCGGGCAGGCCGGTGTGGTACGGCATTTCAAAGAGGCCTGGGAGTCCAAGGACATCGAGGCCCTCGTCTCTCTCCTCGACCCCGACGCCACCATGACCGCCGACGGCGGCGGCCTCGTCGGCACCGCCCTGCGCCCGGTCGAAGGCGGCCAGAACATCGCCCAGTACCTGATCCACATCGCCGGTAAGGCCCCCGGACTGACGCTCCTGGAGCGGACGGTCAATGGCCGGCCGGGCCTCGTTGCCCAGCACACCGGCGTCCCCGTGACCGTGGCTGCGTTCGCTGTCACCGGCGGCCGCATCAGCCGCATCTGGGCGGTCCGCAACCCGGAGAAGCTCCGTGCATGGACCGACAGCGGACACATCTGATGGGTGTCATATTCACGACGACGACGGGCGGGTCGAGAGAACCCGCCCGGGCGTCCGGCCGCTGGGTCAGCGTGCTCCGCCGCCGGGGCACCACCGGGGGCATCGCGCGAGCGCCATCCGCTCTCCCGTTCACGGACCGCTGCCGGTCCCGTCTCGGGAGTGCCGGGGTCGGCCGGAGCCAGGCGGATGCGGGCTTGATGAGTGCGGTTCCGCGGAGTGCTGTGGGCGGGGATGCAGGCCCGGGCCGAGGAGCGGGCCGGCCAGGGGGGTGGGTGAGAGGTCGGTGGGTTCTTCACCAGGCTCCAGGAGCGTGTCGGCGGCACCGACGATGAGGGGGTCGGGGCGGCCCACAGCCGCCTCGTCCTTCCGGTCGTAGTCGATGCGCCACAGAAGGCTGCGGATCGCCTCCAGCCGGCCGCGCCGCTTGTCGTTGCTCTTGACCACCGTCCATGGCGCATGGCCCGTGTCGGTCGCACGGAACATCGCGACCTTCGCGCTGGTGTACGCGTCCCACAGGTCCAACGAGGCCAGGTCCGTGGGCGTCAGCTTCCACTGCCGCACCGGATCGACCTGGCGGATGGCGAACCGGGTGCGCTGCTCGGTGCGGGAGACCGAGAACCAGAACTTCACCAGCAGGATCCCGTCCTCCACCAGCATCGCCTCGAAGGCCGGACACTGCTGCAGGAACAGCTCGTACTGCTCCTGGGTGCAAAAACCCATGACCTTCTCGACGCCGGCGCGGTTGTACCAGGAACGGTCGAAGAAGACGATCTCACCGGCTGCCGGCAGATGTGCGACGTACCGCTGGAAGTACCACTGTCCCTCTTCCCGCTCGGTCGGCTTGTCCAGAGCGACGATCCGTGCCCCACGGGGGTTGAGCCGCTCGGTGAAGCGCTGGATCGTGCCGCCCTTGCCCGCCGCGTCCCTGCCCTCGCAGATCACCACCAGCCGGGCTCTGGTTTCCTTGACCCAGTGCTGCAGCTTCAAGAGCTCGATCTGCAGGATCCGCTTGCTGCGCTCGTACTCCCCCCGCCTGATCTTGCGGTCGTACGGGTAGTTCTCCTGCCACGTACGGATCGGAGCGCCGGACCAATCCAGCAGCACGGGCTGCTCCGGCCGGCGGTCGTCCACGCTCAAACCCTTCAGCAGGGCGTCGGCCTCTGACTGCTGGCCCTCCTCGTCTTTCATGCCGGGCCCCTACCCATGTAACGCGTCCGGATGCTCGCGACCGCCGCTACGGCCGGGTGAGCCGCCATGCCACAGGCTTTTACCAAGATCGGTGCTGGATGTCCAGCCACGTATTCGAGTGGCGTGACGCATCTCCTCCGGCAGGGTTTATTTGAAGTACGTCCTCACCGG
>NZ_JBEZLW010000068.1:0-21604 GCF_040652395.1 Streptomyces sp. NPDC048269 | reverse complement strand
CGACAACACCAAGCCCGCACCAGCCACTACAAACGACGCGGCCACACACCACCAGAAGCCAACAAACCATCACAGCAAAAACCGTTGCAGTACTAGATCGGCGGGACAGCTCCTACATGTCGATGGGCGCGGCCGACATCCAGCGCCGCGGTGCGGGCGAACTCGTCGTCGTGCAGCAGCAGCTGGAGCAGCCCCGCTTGTGGTCCGCCGCCGCCCGGCTGATGACCTTGTACGCGAAACCCTTCCCCGGGGCCCCACGGGGCCGCAGCCGTGCGCTGGTACCGGATGGCGGCCGCCGCCGCAGACCAGTCCGAGGACCCGGCCGTGAGGGTGTGGGTCCGGGGGCGGGCGGCCATCGCGCTCGGGTACGAGGGGGCCTCCCTCGGCGTTGCCGACGGTGCGCGGGTCCAGGCCGAGGGCGGCCTTGCCCGGTCGTGTCGCTCAGAGCGTTGAGGCTGCCGCCTATGAGGGCGCCGGCGCGGCGGAGGGCCGATGGACGGGCGCGAGGCACCGACAGACGTGCTGCGCCGGATGATCGTCTCCTGGGTGCCGGAGCACGATGTCGACGTCGCCCTGTGGTGTAGCGCCGGTCCGCAAGCGTCGCTTAGCCTGCCCTGATGCGTACCACGGGGGAACAGCGGGACGTGCGCCGCCGCCAGGTCGTGAAGTGGGTGGCCGGTGCTGGTATCGGGATCGGCCTCACCAACGCCGCGTGCGACATCCTCGGCGGTGAGCCGCCTCCGCGAGGCCAAGCCGCCGGTCCGCAAGCCGCTGTGGACCTTCGCCCTGCTGGACGAGGACGGCGGCGGCAAGGGCGTCCGGCCTGCTCCGGTGGTGCACCAGGACGGCGTGCTCTACGTCAGGACGAAGAAGGACGGGCTGTACGCGGTCGACGCGGCCACCGGGCGCGAGCGCTGGCGCGCACCGTTGACCGGCCCCCGTCTTGGTGCACCGGCCGCGACGTCGGGTGCCGTGTTCGTCGCCACGGACGGCGGCGCCGTGCACGCGCTGCGCACCGCGGACGGCGAGCCGATGTGGCGCCAGGCCCCGGGGAGCCGCCTGCGTACACCCAGCCCGGGGGACGTGTGGACCAGCGGCTCCGTCGCCCTGGTCAGTTTCCATCCGTCCACCTACGACGAAGATCCCCACCCGCCGCCCAGTGTCCTGTACGCACTCGACACGAGGAAGGGGGACTTGCGGTGGCAGACCGAAGCCTCGCTCCTGGAGGTGCGCGACGGCCTCGCGTGCGTCAACCCGCCTGACGGGAGCCTGACCGCGCTCGACCCCCGCACCGGCGCCGTCCGCTGGGTGGCGCCGCTGGAGAAGTCGGGTGGCCGTTGCACCCTGGACGCCTTCGCCGCGGGGCTGCTCTTCGGGCGCAACGGCAACGTCGGCATCGGCTCGAAGCTGGTGGCGTACGACCCGCGCACCGGCGACGTCCGCTGGACCGCACCGGCAGCGCACTCCTCGGTGCCGGTGGCCCACGGCGACGCCGTCTACATCAGCGGCCCCGGCCCGAGCAAACGCGACCAACAGCGGCTCCAGGCCTTCGACGCCACGTCGGGCAAGCTCCGCTGGACCGCGCCCGCCTTCTCGACCAGGCTCTACGAAAGCCCCATCATCGCCGCTGACGGGGACTGCGCCTATCTGTGCTGGAGCGAGAACCACCTCGACGAGGATCGCACCACGCTGCGGGCCCATGACGCGGCCACCGGGCGTGAACGCTGGCGAAGTACCCGCCATGTCACCTCCTATGCGGCGGACGGGGCCCCCGGGAACCGCCTGTTCGTCTGCTACTTGTCGGACTGGTACTGCCATGACACCCGCACCGGTGACGCCCTGTGGCGAGTGAGTGCGGGAGAGACCACCACGGGACCCCCGCTCCTCTCCGTCGACGGGATGCTGTACTTCGCCAACGACAAAGGCATACACGCGCTACGCCTATGACATCCCAGCGCCGAAGCTAGGCCGCCCACCCCTCCGATCGGGCCGGCGAGCGCGCGGTGGACGCACAGGTAGCCGGTGCGCCCAGGGCAACGCGACGATCCCAAGGTGACAGTTGCCTGCAACTCTGCGGCGTACCACGCCGTGGGGCTTTCGGCCGACCAGCTGGCGGGGCAGTGGCGCAGCAGGGAGGGGACGGTCTTGACCTTCCACGAGAATGGAAGTTTTACCGGCGACGACGTTGCCCTGTTGTCAGCGGCAGAGCCCTGCGGCGACAGGGCGCACCTGTCCGCCGGCAGCTGGCACTTCGGTTCGGGGCTGGACGAACCGGCGGATCGCGGTGCCTACCTGCAGCTCACGTTCTCCGGTCCCGACTGCAGGGTTCCAGTCTTCCTCTTCGGTGAGGTGGATGACCCCGTGATGTGTCCGACCGGTGGCGATCCCGACGCCGGCTGCCAGTACGACGAATACCTCCGCCGTGTAACACCTGCCCCCGCGCCCTGACCGGGGCACCAGCCTCGTCGAGTCCGGCGGTGACCGGGGTGCCTGGGCGTCTGTGGGTCGGTGGGCACAGCAAGGGCCGAGTTCTGTCGACGTACGTCGTACCGAGCACAACCACGGCCCTGAGGCAAGCACGGCGGCGTTCTCAGAACTCGGCAACACCACTTCCCCGAGGAAGAGTGCGTTCTCGCCCCTGAACAACAGGCGTTCCCGAAAGCCACCTACAAAACCACCGCCATCGACTTCACCCGCGGCCGGCTCACGCTCGGCGACATCGATCACCCCCTCGACGCCTTCACCCAGCAGGCCGCCATCGACTACATCCACCTCCGGCACCAGCGCTGGCCACATACCCGCAACCCTCACGTGTTCATCAGCTCGCAGACCGCGCACACCCGGGCCCCGGTCACAACCGGCTGGATGCAGCCTCTGCTGCGCGGCCTCCCGGTCACCGCCCAGCAACTTCGCGAGGACCGAATCCTCGAAGAGGCCGCCGTCACCGGCGCTGACCCGCAGCACCTATGCGCGGTGTTCAACATCACTCCGGAGACCGGACTCCGCTACACCCGCTTCTTCCACCCCGACCCCCCGGACAGCGACGACGTATCCGGCTGCAACATGGAGACATCGTGACCGACCACCACGCTCACCTGCTCGCCGCCATCGTCGAGCTCGGCGGTGAGCTGGAGCTCCCAGCTACCCGTAACGGGCGCTTCAGGGGCGCGGTCATCCCAGAAGGCTGCGCGGTCAGCGCCGGCCGCCGCCGATGCGGCGGTCGTCGGCCAGTGCGGTCAGCGGGCCGAACTCGCGGGCAAGCTGGTTCCACGTCAGAACCTCGCCACAGCGGGCCGGGAACTCCTTCGGGTTGAACTCGGGCATGGTCCAGGTGCCAGTGCCCCGGTCCCGCAGCCACAGGTCCCCGTCACCATCGACCACAGTCGGCGGAACCGGTACGGGCTCGGCCTGATCGGTGGGCTCCCAGGTGACCCGGCCCGGGTGGGAAACGCGGCGCAGCTCGGTGGTGGCCAGCCTCTGGCCGCGGCGGATCGCGAAGTCGTCCACGCCCAGCACACGCGGCGTGCTGAACTGCGGATCGGGCAATGCCATGACCCTCCGTAACAAGGTCATCCGGCCGACCCCGAAGCCCAGCTGAGCCGCCAGCCGGGCGCCGGCCCGCCCGGCCAGCGCGAGCCCCACTCGCTCCAAGGCGTGGTTGAGCCGCGTGGTGAACCGTGCGTGCGGGACAGCCAGCTGCGAGAACGGCTCGGCGAACGTTCGGCGCGGGCAGTGCGCCGACCCGCAGATGAAGCGCCGGACCGTCAGCCGGATCACAAAGCCCTGCTCAGCGAGTGGAAGGTCCTTCAGCCTGCGCTGGTATCGGTCATGGACTCGGTCCGAGAACCGGCCGCAGTCCGGACATGCAGCGCCGGCCGCGCGGCCTCTCGCCGCCACCTCGACCGTGCCGAACGCGGCTGTGACCGCCTCGACATCCACATCGTCGATTCCGTCGAACACCAGCGAATCCCAGAACGGTGCATCGGTCTGCATGACCAGCACCATCACCGGCCATAACCGGCTGCAGCAGGGGGTGGCAGGGATCTGAGGGAGCGTCAATTATGATCACTGGACGACAAGGCGTACGCGGTCTCACGCGAACCCGACTCTTCGCAATCGAACAACGGGGTAACGCTCCGCGACGACTCCCCAAGATCTGTGCCAGAACCGAGTGGCGTCAGCAGATGTTCAGCGCAGTGGGAGGCGGTCGATTCCGCCGCGGGTCGATGTTCACCGAATTGGAGAGCACCCGGCTGAGGCCGAGGCCGGGCCGCACACAGAGCCGATCATGTGACCTTCACCAGGGATGCGAGTTCCGTCGGCCGCGGAGGTGACGCGAGAGGTCACGGTTCGTTGTGCAGCCATGATCAGAAACATGCTCGGAGCGGCTGTCCTGGTAAGCGCGGCCGTGGTGAGCGGAACCCAGGTTGTTCAGGCTCAGCCGGCTGATGTCCACAGCGCGCAGCAAACCAAGCGGTGGGAGCAGCCAGGACAGTGGGATTGGGTAGTCCCCCAGGGAGTCAACAAGATCACTGTGTATTCCTGGGGTGCCGGTGGCGGTGGTGGCGGCGGCGGCGGAACCGGAGGTTCCGGCGGCGGTGGCGGCGGCGGCAACGGAGGAGGGTCCAACCTCGTGGGGACAGCCGGCGGTGGGGGCGGTGGCGGCGGTGGCAGTGCGGGTGGCGGCGGCGGTGCGGGCGCGAGCAGTGGCTCCTTCGTGCAGTGCCGGCTGTCTGTGGCGCCGGGGTGGAAGCTGCGGATCGTCGTCGGGGACGGGGTGCCGGGCGGTGCGGGAGGCCGCAGCGGATCCGCGGGGGCTTACGGGAAGGGCGGTGGCGGCACAGCCGGTGGTGGAACCGACGGGACTGGCGGTGGTGCGGCCGGCGGCGGCGGACACGTCGGCGGCCGCGCCTCCGGCTCGCACATCGAGATCCGTGACGCAAGCAATAAATTCGTGGAGTCGGTCGCGGGTGCACCGGGGGGAATCGGCGGTGAGCCGGGGCGGTCCGGCAGCGCCGGCTCGGGAGGTGGCGGCGGCTACAACGGCACAATTGCCGGCGGAGCCGGTGGCGGCGGCGGAGCCGGTGGCAAGGACGGTGGCGCGGGCGGGACCGGCGTCGGGGGCAACTCCCCCGCCGTATACCCCTGCGGCAGGTCTGGGGAGAAGGCCGCAGTGGTGGAGGGCAAGCCCGGTCAGCCCGGAGGCGCCGGCCTGGCCGGTGACAAGGGGGCCGACGGGACCCACAACGAAAAGGGAGGCGTCAGCCGGCCCGGAAAGGGCGGGCGTGGGGGCAGCCACGGCGCCTCCGGCTCCGGCGGCGCTGCGGCCGTAGCGGACGGCATGTCCTACGGTGCCGGCGGAAACGGTGGCCCAGGAGCGCACGGCACCAGCGGCGGCGACGGCGGCCAGGGAGGCGAATGGGAACCCAACGTCGGCAACGCCAAGGGCGAAAAATGGAGGGGCCTGGACGGCAGGGCCGGACTCTCCAGCCACAACGGGGCCGCAGGCGCCCATGGCGGTGACGGGGCAGTCGTCATCACCTGGTGACACCCCCCGTGCCCGGGCCGACCACCGCCGGCCCGGGCACAGCCACCGAACTCACCGAGACGGCGAGAGGCGAGCACACCCTCAGCCGGACATCCCCACCTGATCACGTCACCCCGCACCCGGCATCCGGTTGCAGGCCACCAGGATTCGCCGGCAGCGGCCGCAGCGGATGAGGGCGTCAGCAACTTCGAGGGCGTTCAGGACGCCGTTGCAGGCGTTGGAAACGTCGAAGACCGGGCAGGGCAGGCCGGTCTTGGCAGCCACGATGTGCGCGTGGGCGGGTTCTCTGGACATCAGTGCTGACGGACGAAATCAGCAGCAGGTCGGCGTCGCCGGGCTACGGCCCCTCCGTGGGGGCTCTGCGGGATCATCTTCGGGTTGCTCGTCGTGGGGAGGGACAGTAGTGACGGGCCTCGAGTGACGCGGCGAGGGGCGTAACCGGTCAAGGGCACGGGCGTTGTCTGACTGGGCCGCCCGTGAGGCCTCCGGCCTGCCGTCATGATCCTAGGCGTGAGGCTCGCTCATCAGCGGTGCCAACCACCAACGACCTCAGGGACGCACAATGTCAGCCCCGATCACCCCGTACGCGGGCGCCTCTGCCACCGCTTTGGCGGCGCACTACGACCTTCCCACGGCCTTCTACGCACTGTGGCTCGACCGGAGCCTCACCTACAGCTGTGCTCTGTGGGACGGTGCCGAAGACGACCTCGCCTCGGCTCAGAGCCGCAAGATCGATTATCTGATCGAGCAGGCCCGCGCGCCGCACACCGGACACGTGCTGGATATCGGATGCGGCTGGGGAAGCACACTGAACCGTCTGGTCCGGCACCATCACGTACAACATGCGACAGGGCTCAACCTCAGCCCGTTGCAATGCCACTGGGTGCAGCAGCAAAAGATCGACGGCGTCACGGTCCTGAACGAGAACTGGCGCGATCACCATCCGACGGAACCGTACGACGCGATCGTGTCCATCGGCGCGTTTGAACACTTTGCCCGCATGGGCATGTCGGACGCGGCCAGGCTGGATGCCTACCGCACCTTCTTCGCCCACTGCCGCACCTGGCTCCGTCCCTCTGGACGACTCGCGCTGCAAACGATCGCCTGGGGTCCGGAGCTTCCCGCCGGTGCTCACACGTTCCAGAACGCCTTGATTCCCGAGTCGGTCTTCCGGGAGTCCAGTGTGCCCTTTCTCGCCGAAATCGAAGAGGCTATGGACGGGCTGTTCCGCATCGTCCATATGCGGAATGACGGTGATCACTACGAGCGGACGTGCTCGGTGTGGCATCGCAACCTTCAAGACCGGAGAAGCGAAGCTGTCCGGCTGGTGGGAACCGAGGCCGTCGAACGCTACGAGCAGTACCTCGATCTCGCTGCCCGCCTCTTTCGGCGCCGCTGGACCACGCTTCTGAGACTGACCCTCGAAACGCGCGCCTAGCCCTCTTGTCCTCAGGGCATGCACCAGGCGTTGCCGCTGTACCGCGATCCGGACAGAAACGAGAGCAGATCCGCAGGTCGTCCCGGAGCGGTGGGCTCACCGGCGGGCCGTTGCCGACGACGGGGCTCCTGTAAGGCAGCTTGGGACGAAGCTGAGCCATTTGTCTTGAAGGGCGGCCAGGTGGTGGCTGCGCAGCCTCCGTCCCGGCCTTGTCGAGGGAGGGAGGGGATGCATTTACGCTGGTGTGGCACCGGCTGCGTAGGTGAAGTGGAACAGCACGCGATGCAGCCTGTACTCGGCCAGCGTTCACGTGTCGTAACCGAGCACGCTGCACTTCAACAGCGGAGAACTTTGGTATGCCAAGCGGCAGAGACGAGCAGCAGGACCCCGGCCGGCCCGTGCACGAGGTCAGGGACGGCGGGCTGCACCCGCGTGAAGCGATCCAGGAACGTGACTGGAACGTGGGAGGAGAGCGCACAGGCGCTGCGCTCGACACCCCATCCGTTCAAGAACGCTCGTCGTGGCTTGGGGGGTGGGTGAGCTTGCCTCCTTCACCGTCTCACTTTTGCCCGTACGAAGCGGACCGGGTGGCCCCTGCGACAAGGTGGCTTTAGCCCGTTCAGTCGAGGAAGCCACCAGTTTGCCCGGCCGATGAGTTGCATGGTGGCGGGTACGAGTAGGGCTCGGATGAGGGTGCAGTCCAGGAGGACGGCGACGGCGAGGCCGGTTCCGACGATTTTGAGCAGCACCAGGTCGGACAGGGCGAGGCAGCCCATGACGATGGCGAAGACGGCTGCCGCGGCGGTGAACAGGCGTCCGGTCCGTTGCAGGCCGGTGGCGACCGCTTCGCTGGTGGGGGTGCCGTCGCGGTGTTCCTCGACGATGCGGGAGAGGAGGAAGACCTCGTAATCCATGGATAGGCCGAAGGCAACGCAGAACATCAATGAGGGGAGGATGACGTCGGTGATGCCGCCGGTGGTGAAGTCGCCCAGCCAAGAGGCGAGGCAGCCCTGTTGGAAGACGGCGACGAGGACGCCGGCGGTGGCCGCGAGGCTCAGGGTGTTGAGCAGCAGGGCTTTGATCGGAATGAGGACGCTGCGGGTGTAGGGCAGCAGGAGGAGAAGGATCGCCGCCGCCGTTCCCGCGGCGGCGAGGGGCAGTCGAGCCGACAGGGCGTGCTGGGTGTCGGCGAGGCGGGCGCCGGGGCCGGTGACCAGTGGGTGGATGCCAGGCGGCGGGGTAACGCGGCGGACCGCCTCGGCGAGGCGGATTCCGTCGGGTGAGAGCGGTTCCGCTACGTCGGAGGAGACGAAAGCCCAGGCGGTGTCGTCATCGGCGAACGCTGCGGTCCGTGGGCCTGGACCGGAGACCGCGCGGCCGTTGTGGTAGCTGCCGGTTGCCGTGTCCACGCGTCGTACCGCGTTTACCTGGGACAGGCGGCGGGCGTAGCTGTCCAGTGCTGGGTGCCGGTCCGGCGTGAGGTGGGGCAGGACGACCGCGGTGGCGTCGACCGCGTCGCCGCCGAAGTCGGCACGCAGTTGGCGGGTGCTCTGTGCCACGGGTGAGGACGCGGGCAGGACCCGTTCGTCGAACATGCCGAAGCGCACCTGGGTGACCGGGGCTGCGAGCAGGAGCAGCAGAGCCAGTACACCGAGTGCGGTGAGGGCCGGGCGTCGGGTGACGGTGGTCGCCACGCGGTACCAGGTGCCCGCCGAGAGGTGGGTGGGGCGCGGCCGACGCCAGCGTGCGAAGACGTCGCCCTGGTCGATACGTTTCCCGAGCAGCAGGAGCAGTGCGGGAAGGACCAGCAGCGCCGCTCCAGCGCACAGCACCACCACCGCGGCGCCGCCGTAGGCGAGCGAGCGCAGCAGTGGCAGCGGGAAGGCCAGCAACGCGCACAGGGAGATGGCGATGGTGGCGGCGGAGAAGGCCACGGCCCGGCCGGCGGTGCGCAGAGTCCGTGACATGGCGTCGTGGGGTGGCCGGCCTGCGTGGAGTTCCTCTCGGTAGCGGCTGACGATCAGCAGGCTGTAGTCCACCGCCAGCCCGAAGCCGAGCGCTGTGGTGATGCTCAGGGCGAAGATGGAGACGGAGGTCACTTCGGTCAGCAGCCGCAGGAAGGCGGTGGTGGTGGTGACGGCGAGCAGGCCGATGAGTACCGGCAGCAGCGCGGCGGCCGCGCTGCCGAAGACCCAGAGCAGAACGGCCAGGACGAGTGGTGTGGCCACCAGCTCGGCGCGCCGCAGGCCCAGGTCGCTGAGCCGTTCTGTCTCGGATCGGACGACGGCCTCACCGGAGGCGGACACCCGTAGCGGCCCGGCAAGTTGCGTGGCGGTGGCAGCGGTGTCGGCGGCGGCTGTCCGGACGGCGGCTTCGTCACCGCGGAAGCGGATCAGCAGTGCCGCGCGGCGGTGGTCGGCGGAGCGCAGGAAAGGTGTTGATGTTCCCTGCGCTCCCTGCGTTCCTGGCGTTCTTGGCGGCGCGGTGGAGGGGACCTGGGCTGTGGGCCAGTGGCTCCGGACCCAGACCGTCCGGGGGTCGGCGGCGATGCGGTGGGTGAGGGCCGTGCCCGCGCGGTTGGCCGCGGGGCTGTCGACTGTGCCGGAGGTGGTGGTGAGCAGGATCAGGTGGGGCGGTCCGGCAGCGAAACGGCCGGCCAGGATGGAATCGGCGCGCATGGAATCCGCGGAGGCGGGTGTCCAGCCGCCTTGTGAGAGCCGGTCGGAAGTGCCGTGGGCGAGCAGGGCGGCCGCGCATCCGATCAGCGTCGCGGTGAGCAGGACGATGCGTGTCCACAGGGGCGGTATGTGCCGGTCCGGCTGCGGGGTGGGGCCGCCTGCCCCCTGCTTGGTGGCTGGCAAGGTCTGCTCGGGCCGTCCCGTGGGGCCGGTACGGGAGAGGGTGAGCGCGTGCTGCAGGGCTGCCCGGAACGCGCTCGTGGTCATGCGGTCGTCGCCAGGGCGGTGGCGATCAGCTGGGCCGCGTCGGCCAGGTCCTGGGCGTGGTGTGCGGCGGTGACCCCCATCCGCAGGCGGCCGCCGCCAATGGGTACGGCCGGTGGAAAGAGCGGGCTGGTGAGGAGGCCGTCGCCCAGGAGCCGGCGGGCGACGCGGGCGGTGCGATCTACTCCGCCGATCGGGACGATGACGACGTGTTCCGTGGATTGTGCCCGGTCCACTCCGGCCTGATCCAGGTGGTGATGGAGCAGGCGGGCATTGTGGGCCAGTCGTCCGCGGCGGTCGGTGCCTTCGTGTCGGGCCAGGCGCATGGCGGCGAGTGCGGCGCCGACCGTGGCCGGGGGCAGGCCGAGGGACAGGGCGTAGGGGGCGGAGGAGTGCCGCAGAGCGTCGATGACGCGCTCGCCCGCGCAGACGAAACCGCCGGTGGAGCCGAAGGCCTTACTGAAGGTTCCGGTGATCAGGTCCACGCGTTCCAGCACGCCCAGGTGTTCGGCTGCCCCGCGGCCGTGGGCGCCGAGGGCACCCGCGCTGTGCGCCTCGTCGACCATGAGCAGGGCGTCGTACCGTTCCGCGAGGTCAGCCAGCTCCGGAAGTGGGGCGAGGTCGCCGTGGGCGCTGAACAGCCCGTCCACGACGATCACCCGTTGCCCCGTGGAGGGTGCCGTGGCGAGCAGCTGGGCGACGTGGTCGGTGTCGTTGTGCCGGGAGGTGTGCACGGTGGCGCCGGACAGGCGGGCGCCCATGGTGATCGACCCATGATTGAACCGATCGCTGATCACGGTGTCGCCCGGCCGGAAGAGGCTGCCGAGCACGGCGAGGTTTGCCTGCATGCCGGTCGCGCACAGGAGTGCGGCGGGGCGGTCGAAGAACTCGGCGACGGTCTGTTCCAGGTCCCTGTGCAAAGACGTGAACCCGCCCACGGCTTGGGTGCCGTAGGTGACGGTGCCGAAGCGATGCAGCGCTTCCACGGCAGCACCGGTCACCTCGGGGTGGTGAGCGAAGCCGAGGTAGTCGGCGGAGCTCAGCACCGTGACCTGGCGGTCCGTCTGGTCGGGCCCGGCCGTCGGCAGGTGCAGACGGGCGACGGTCGAGGCCGCCTCGGTGATCACAGGGAAGAACGGGTAACAGTCCTCCTTGCGCCAGCGATCGACCGTGTCGAGGGTCGTGCACAGTGCTTTGCTGAGGTTCATCACTTGCTCTCCTGGTCGCTCACCAGCGGTCGGCGCCGAGGCATCGACGATTTCGCGTGGGGGCCGCTGGGACCCGGGCGCGGTCCTGGTCAGTGCTGGCCGGCAGGTACGGCGCAGCGCGTCACGTCGTCCATGAGTTGAGCCAGCGTGGTCAACGGGGTCACCGCGTCCGCGAGGGATGCCAGGTCGATGGATGAGCCGAACTCACGCTCGACAGCGGTGACGGTTTCGACCATCAGGAGGGAGTCGAACATCGCGGTTTCCAGGGTGGCGTTCTCGTCGAGGTCTTCGGGTGATTGGCCCAGCCGTGATGCCACGATCTCCTTGACCCGGCTCCGTGTGCCGGAGTCGGGCGTGACACAAGCTTGAGAAGCAGCGGTCTCCAAGGGAGTCCTTCCACAAAGGGGGCGGGCTTGACGTGGGATCTGGGGGCATCGTCCAGATGGATGGCTCCGCACTATGCCGCAACCGCTCGATTTACACAAAGTAATCAGTCAAGCGCTCTCGGTGATAGGGTGCGTCGCCGTCCCACCAGAGCCCGGCAGGGCCGACTGAGCCCGGGCCGTTACCCACTTTCCAGGAGGGCCGTCGTGGTCAGTACATCCGAGGACCACGACGGTGCCCCGCAGCCATCACTCGAAGTGATTGCAGCCGCGCGGTCGAGCGTTCCAGGCGCCGAGGCACCGGGGGGCGGCACACCGAGCGCCTTCCGGGGTGCCGGTCCGGTGGACACACCGCGCCCCGAGGGGCTCCGGATTCACGAGGTGTTGACCCGCCGTGACCGAACAGCCTTCCTGGACCTGCCGTACCGGCTGTATCGCAAGGAGCCGTACTGGGTGCCGCCACTGCGCTCGGACCAACGACGGCTTGTGGATCGCAGGGCCAACCCGTTCTTCGACTACGGCGACGTCCGGCTTTTCCTGGCCCGTCGGTCAGGGCGCGCCGTGGGGCGGATCGCCGCCGTGACCAACCCCCGGCACAACGCCTCCCGCGGGGCCCGGTGCGGTTTCTTCGGGCTGTTCGCCGCGGAGGACGACGAGGACGTGGCCCGCGCCCTGGTCAGTGCCGCCTGTGACGCGCTACGGGCGGAAGGCCTGGAGACCGTCCTCGGCCCGGTGAACCTCACGGTCCATGACGAGCTGGGCGTTCTCCTGGACGCCTATGACCGCTGGCCCGCCATCGGTATGCCGTACAACCCCGCTTCCCATCCCAGGTTGCTGGAGGCTTGTGGGCTTACCAAGGCGGTGGACCTGCTCGCGTGGGAGCTACCCACGACCGTGCACGAGAAACCGGTAGTCGGCCGACTCGCCGACCTGGCCGCCGCCCGCGAGGGCCTGCGCCTGCGCCCCGTCGACCTGAACGACTTCGACGGCGAGGCAAGGCGGATGCTCGCCCTCTACAACGACGTCTGGGACCGGAACTGGGGCTTCTCCCCCATGACCGAACGCGAGTTCTTCGCCCAGGCCCGCAGACTTCGTCCCTTCCTGATTCCCGAATTGACCGTGTTCGCCGAACTCCACGGTGAGCCAGTCGGATTCGCTCTCGTCCTGCCGGACCTCGCTCCCGCCCAGGCCGCCGCCGGCGGACGGCTCCACACCTGGGGCGTGCCGATCGGCCTGCTCCGCTTCCTGCGCGCCCGCCGCCGCACGGACGCCCTGCGCATCGTCGCCTTGGGCGTAAGGGAAGAGCACCGCAACAGCCCCATCGCCATGCTGCTGGGCGCCCACATCTCCCGTACCGGCGCCCGTCTCGGATACCGCACGGCCGAGGCCTCCTGGGTTCTGGAAACCAACACCATCGCGGCCGGCAGTCTCCAGTACCTGGGCGGCCAGGTCACCAAGACGTACCGCCTCTACCAGCGTCAGCTGTGACCACCTCTCCCGCTCGCCTCGCGCCCAGGAGGACCCGGCCCGTGTCCATGACCGCCCAGCACGACTCCGCCCTGTTGCACGACCTGGTGCCCGCCGAGGAAGCCGGTCTCCAACGGCATCTGCTCCGGACTCGTGAATGGCTTCCCCACCCATGGAGCAGCGGACGCTCGTTCGACGGCCCGCTCGGCTGCGGTCAGCCGTGGCAACCCGCCCAGTCCACTCTTCCCGATACCGTCCGCCGCGCACCGATTCACACCTTGCCCTCCGAGGACAACCTGCCCCGCTTCCACCCTCAGCCGGGCGACTGCCGATGAGCCGGATCCCGGCCGAGCCACCGGCCCCGTCGGCCTTGCCCGGCGCCTCACAACGAACCGGCACTTCCAGCCGGCTCCCGGTACCGGCGCTGCGCGTAGTGGTCACCGGCGCCACCGGCTTCGTCGGCCGCCGCCTGTGCGCCCGTCTCATGGCGGCCGGCAACACCGTCACCGCCCTGGTTCGCCGCAGCTCCCGCACGGAGCATCTGACCGCGCACCGCATCCTCCACGCCGACCTCACCACCGGCGAAGGACTCCGCGCGGCGGCCCTCGGCTCCGACTGCGTCATCCACCTGGCCGCCGTCGTCAAAGCCCGCACCGCGCGCGGCTATCAGCAGTGCAACACGGACGGCACTCGCCGGCTGGCCGAGGCCCTGCTTGACCTGCCCACACCGCCCCGCCTGGTGCTCTGCTCCTCACTGGCCGCCGCCGGCCCCTCCCTCGACGGCCGCCCCCGCACCGAGGACCAGCTGCCCGCACCGGTCTCGCACTACGGGCGCAGCAAACTTGGCGGCGAGAACGCCGCACGTAACCACGCCGAACGCCTACAGGTCGTCATCCTGCGACCGCCCATCGTCTACGGGCCCGGCGACCCCGCCTTCCTACCCGCCCTTCTGCCCATGATCCGCTCAGGCTTCGTCATCAAGGGCGGCCTGGGGCCCAAGCGATATTCACTACTCCACGTGGACGACCTGTGCGACGCCCTCACCAGCGCCTGCCACCGGGGTACCACCGTGCGCCAGGATGACTTGGTGTCCGGCATCTACACCGTCAGCGACGGCGTCGAGCACACCTGGCACCAACTGTGCGCCACCGTCGCGGCAGCCCTGGGCCGCCGCCCCCCGCTCGTCCTGCCCCTCCCCGCCACCGCGGCCTACCCCGTAGCCTGCGCCGCAGAAGCCGCCGGGCTGCTCTCGGGCTTCGTGCCGGCGCTGAACCGGGACAAGGTCAAGGAACTACGGCAGACCGCGTGGACATGCTCCACCGAAAGAGCACGGCTGGAGCTGGGGTTCACCGCCGCCGTTCCCCTTGCCGAAGGAATCGCCCACTACCTCACCACCCTGTGAACGGCCGCCCTTCGCTGCAGCACCGGCCGGGGAATCGCGCCCAGACGAAATCAGGGACGCCAAGGCGACTCGGCGGATCGACTGGCGCCGGCTGATCGCACCAAGCGTGAAACCCAAGTACCGCAACCGGGGGCTGGACACTCTGGCCGCGCAAGCGTGCGGCGACCGGCTCTGGCCGCGCGCACTGGCGCACCGCTCTCCGTCACCGCGGCGGCGGGGGTGCCTTCCGTCCGCATGCGCACCTCGAAGGGGCGCGCGCCTTGCGTTCCAGAGCCGGACCGACACCAGCAGGAGACAAAAGGCCATGACAACGGACGAGTCCGAGCGAAGCTGCCAGTCTGGCTTCACCAGTGAGGGGACACGTGCGGACCGGCTGCGGGCCTCTCCGCCCATGTTCCGCTCCCAGGCCCTCGACCGCTTCACCCGAGTCCATCCCGTCGTTCCCCTGCTGCTGTTCGCTCCTGTTGTAGTGCTCCTCCTCGCCCGGGCCCTCAGCCATGTCAGCGTTCCGGTGCTCCTGAGTCACCTACTTCTCGGCTACGGGGTATGGACGCTGACGGAGTACTGGGTACACCGTGCGCTCTTCCACTTCACCCCGGGCACCGAGTGGGGGCGCCGAGCGCACTGGATGGTGCACGGTGTCCACCACGATCACCCCAACGATCCCCGCCGGCTGGTCATGCCCCCATCCGTCAGCGTCCCCAGCGCGTTCGGCGTGTTCGAGGTGTCCCGGCTCCTGGCGGGCGACGGGCCGGGAACCGCTGCGACCGCAGGGTTCCTCGTGGGCTATGTGGTGTACGACATGCTGCACTTCCACATGCACCACCACCGCCCCTCTACTGCACTCGGGCGTTGGCTACGCAACCGTCACCTGCGCCACCACTTCCAGGACGAACGTCGCGGCTTCGGCGTGAGCTGCCCCTACTGGGACCACGTCTTCGGCACCGCCCCCCGCTGATCTCCCCGAGCCCATGCCGGCACCCACCAGTTCGCCCGGCCGACCACCTGCATCAGAGCCGGCACCCAGCTATGCGCCACCGTCGCGGCAGCCCTGGGCCGCCGCCCCCCGCTCGTCCTGCCACTCCCCGCCACCGCGGCCTACCCAGCAGCCTGCGCCGCCGAAGCCGCCGGGCTACTCTCGGGCTTCGTGCCGGCGCTGAACCGGAACAAGGTCAGCAGCTGGAGCCGGGGTTCACCGCGCCGTCCCCCTTGCCGAAGGAATCGCCCACTACCTCCCCACCCCGTGAACGGCCCGCCCCTTCGCCGCGGCACCGGCCGGGGAATCACGCCCGGACGAAAGCAAGCGCGGCGTTGTGCCCGCCGAACCCGAACGAGTTCGACACCACCGCCTCCAACCCGCACTGCCGCGGCGCCCCCGTCACCAGGTCCAGCTCCGCACCCGTCTCCTGACACTCCAGGTTGGCCGTCGGCGCGACCAACTGGTCCCGCAACGACAGGACGCAGTGCACCGCCTCGATCGCCCCGGACGCCCCCAGTGCGTGCCCGATGATGCTCTTGTTCGCGGTCACCACCGGGCCTTGGGGAAACATCCTCCGCAGTACCAGGGCTTCCATCCGGTCGTTGTGCAACGTCCCCGTCCCATGGGCGTTGACGTGCCCGACATCCCCAGGCTTCAGGCCGGCGTCAGCGAGCGCCTGACGGAGCGCCAGCTCCGCGCCGCGGCCCTGCGGGTGAGGGGTGACGAAGTGGTACGCGTCGGCCGAGGCGCCGTACCCCGCCAGGAAAGCCAGCGGCAGCGCACCACGGGCCCGGGCGTCCGCTTCCCGCTCCAGCACCAAGAAGCCCGCCCCCTCCCCCAGGACGAACCCGTCCCGCCCGGTGTCGAAGGGCCGCGAAGCCCCCCGCGGATCACCAGACCGCCTCGACAACGCCCTCATACCGGCGAACGACGCGACCGTCATACGGCCCAGGCCTGACTCAGCGCCGCCGGCCACCGCCACGTCACACCGCCCCGCCCGCAGCAGGTCCATCGCCATCCCGATCGCGGTCGCCCCCGAGGCACACGCGGTGCTGGTCGTCAAACTAGGCCCAAGCGTCCCGAGGTCGGTGCTGACCTCCCCCGCCGACATACTCGGCAACGAACGGGGCACAGCGAACGCCGATACCAGATGCGCCTGTCCGGACGCCAGCAGTTCGAACTCCGGCGGCCACGCCTCCATCGACGACGAACCTGTCCCGACCACCACCGCCACCCGGTCCGGCTCCCACTCCCCAGCTCCCAGCCCCGCAGAACTCACGGCCTCTCTCGCCGCAAGCAGCGCGAACCCCGTGAACCGGTCCAGCCGCCACGCCAACCGGCCCCCCAGCCACTCACGGGCGTCATACGCCGGGACGGCACACGCGAACTCCACCGGCAGCCCCGCCAGTCCCAGCTGAACGGCGGCCGTCGACTCTCCCGCGCACAACCCCGACCACGCCGCCTCCACCCCCACACCGGCCGGTGACACCAACCCCACACCTGTGACCACGACCACATGACCAACCACCGCCGAGCCTCTTCTCCGCCGGACCGCGCACGGCACCCAAAGCCGTACATCCACCGCGCAAAACGAAAAAGAACCGTGCCGAGTCACTCACACAGCTCAGCCCACGGCTCTACACGCACATGTCATGGACGGCTCAGGCCCAGGCACTGAACACGATGGCGGCGCTCGATGCCCTCGCGCGGCCGGGGAAGGCGGCGTCCACTGGGTGCGACGCCGCCGAGGTGCTGCTTCCGATCCTCCGCCGCGGCCAGAACGACCCTTCCGGACCGTTGGCTAAACAGCGCGGGCAGGCGGGGCTCACACGGAACGGGGCGGAGCGATGCCTAGCATGCTGGCCCTACCGCTGACGGGTTCGGGCCCTGCTGCGGTGGCGGGCGGAGAACAAGATCACCGGCCTGCACGCCGTCCGCTACGACACCGAGACCACGGTCGGCGTCACGTTCTCCATGCCCGTCGCTCTGCTCGCCCCGCGCTCCCCCAACGACGTGATCAGCGCCTTCAACTACCTCCGCGCCGTGGAGGCCGACGACGCCGACGCCGCGGCCGACTTCGCCGCAGCCGAGCCGCGGCTGCCCGCGCTGCTCGTGGACGTCGCCCAGCGCGTCGGCCCGCACCTTCGCCCAACCTGCCCGACCCCGGCGAGGACGACTCGTTCGCGCCGTTCGAGCTGGGGATCTGCTTCCTGGGCACCCTGCGGTCCTGGCACGAGCAGGCCGGCCCCGCCGCAGCCGAGGGCATCGCCCGCGCCGTCATCCGCTTCACCGCCCAGATCCTCACCAAGCCGCACGAGGACGTCGCCGACACGCAGCAGCACCACAGGCAAGACCACCGCCGCGCTCGCCCTCACCGCTGGCCACGGGTACGGGGCGCCCGGTGCCGCCACCGAGGCCTGTCTCCTCCACCTTGAACTGGACGGCGGGCAAGGACGTTCCGACAGAGGAAGTCACCGATGCCGTCGGCGGATGCCGGTGAGGCCGACGCCAGGGCCGGTCCCGCGTGCCCGGACCAGTCCGCCCACCAGCCGCGTCGATCGTCGTCGAGCCGTTCTCCGCCTTCTTCGGCATCACGACCTGGGGCGCCTCTCGCGCATCACCTGGACCGTCGCCGCATCCATGCGGGCCACCGCCCTCAGCGTCTCCTTCACCACGTCGGCGGCCGTCTCAGGGAGGCCGGCCACGGACGGGCCGGTGGCGGTCAGCAAACGGCGGGCGGCGACGGTCTCCCGCAGGTGGACCCGGGCCTGGACCAGCTCCCGCAGCACGTCCCCGGCGTCCCGGGAGACCGGCACCAGCACGTGTTGCGCGACCGCCATCACCTGACGTCCCGCCCACGCCGCCGACGCCATCCCCTCGCGCTCCGCGGCGGTGCGCACCACGGCCAGTTCGGTGTCGCTGAAGGACGCGTAGAACCGCTTCTTCCGTGGCTCACCGGCCTGTCGTTCACGACGCCGCCCACTCGAATTCCCGTCCGCGCATCGTCAAGCCCCAGAGCTGATCCGTGCCTGCCCCTGAACGACCGCCCGTACCGATCACGCTGCTCCTCCCGGACAGGCAGGAGATCGAGCGGGTACGGCTCTACGAACGCCAGCAGTTGGACTCCGGCCTGTGGATGTATCGCATAGGCGTTCCCCTGTGGCAGACAGCCGTCGGCGGGGGCGCCGAGCCGGTCGAGTACAGCACGTGGGTGACTGCCGCACAGCTCCGCCCGATCCCCGGCGTGGACCTGGACGCCGTGCCCAAGCACCCCCGGGCCGCCACCGCGGCGCCGGCCCGGTGGGCCTGGGTGCTGGACGGCCGCACCCGCAGGCGGGCGCAACGGTCCACGCCGAGGGGTGCCGGCTCGCCGCCGACCGCGCGAAGCCGCTGGGCACCATGGAGGCGCTCGACGCACTCGCGCGGCCGGGGACGGCGGCGTGCACCAGGTGCGACGCCGCCGAGGTGCTCGTCGCGCAGCTGGAGAAGCTCGGGATGGTCTGGTCCCACTTCGACGTCGCCTGGGCAGAGGGCCTGGCCGCCGCGCGCGGGTGGGCGGCCGAACACGGCCACCTCCTGGCGCCGCTGGACGCCGCCTTCCAGGGCGCTCCGGTGGGCATCTGGCTGAAGAACGCCCGGGCCGCCGCCCGGAAGGCACAGGACATCGAGCAGCGGCGCGCCGAGGGGCTGCCGGTGGAATCCTCGGCCGGGGCGATGACGCGAGAGCGGCGCGAGCAGCTGGAAGAGATCGACCCCTCGTGGTGCCCGGCGTGGCCGGTGACCTGGCAGCGCTGCTTCCACCTCGTCCGCCAGCACCTGGACACCGGCGAGACGCTGCCCACCACGGCGGGCGAGGTCGTGCGCTGAGGCTGACCCTTTGGAGTGGACACCCTGACAATGGATCTTGATGGTCCAGGGAGGGATGTCCAGGTGGGACGCAAGTCTCCGTATCCGGAGGAGTTCAGGAAGGACGCTGTCGCGCTCTATCGCGCCGCTGCCGGGAAGCGGAGGTACGCGGCGGTGGCCGCGGATCTCGGTATCACCGCGGAGTCGCTGCGGACGTGGGTCCGCAAGGACGAGGCCCAGTCCACGCCCGAGGGCCGCGACGGCAGCGTCAGTGCGGCGGAGGAGCTTGCCCGGCTGCGGGCTGAGAACGCCAGGCTGCTCAAGGCCGAGCAGGAGTGGCGGCTGGAGCGCGAGATCCTGCGCCGGGCAGCCGCCTATTTCGCCCGGGAGGTGAAGTGAGCCCCCGCCGCTGGGCCTTCATCTCCGACAACCGCGCCGACTTCGGCGTCAAGCGGATCTGCCGGGTGCTCGGGGCGTCCCGCGCCGGCTATTACCAGCATCTGGCCACCGCACAGGCCCGCGCCGAGCGCCAGGCCGAGGAGAAGCGGACCGTGAGAGAGATCCGCGCCATCCACACCGCGCACCATGGCGCCTACGGTGCCCCGCGCGTCCATGCCGAGCTGCGGGCGAGGGGGCACAGGATCAACCGCAAGCGCGTCACCCGGCTGATGCGGGTCAACCACATCGTCGGCCGACACCTGCTGAAGAAGAAGCGCACGACGGTCGCGGACAAGACCACGCCGCCGGCGCCGGACCTGGTGATGCGCGACTTCACCGCGGACGCCCTGAACACCAAATGGTGCGGCGACATCACCTACATAGCCGTCGGCCCGACCTGGCTCTACCTCGCCACGGTCATCGATATCTGCTCGAGAAAGGTCGTGGGCTGGTCGATCGCGGACCACATGCGCACCTCGCTGGTCACCGACGCGATCGAGATGGCCGTGGCCACCCGTGGCGGCCGGGTCCCCGGCGTCGTCTTTCACACCGACAGGGGCCGCCCAGTACAGCGCGGCCGCCTTCGCCGACGTCTGCCGCCGGCACGGCATCCGCCACAGCATGGGCCGGGTCGGCTCGAGCTACGACAACGCCCTCGCCGAGTCGTTCTTCCAAGGCCTCAAGCGCGAATTGCTCCACGGACGCCGCTGGACATCGAAGGCACAGACCCGGCTCGAGCTGTTCCGCTGGCTTTCCTACTACAACCGGCGCCGTCGCCACTCCGCGCTCGGCTACCGCACACCAGCCGAGTTCGAACAACAACTGATCACGACACGTACGCTGTCACTTGTCGCATGAAACCCGGTGTCCACTCCCCGGGATCAACCTCAACGTGAAGTTCCCCCGTTGATGTGGACACCTGGACACTGCATCCGCTGTCTCAAACGCTATGTCGCACGAGAGATCTACCGGCTCATCGTTCCCCCGAGCACTCCGGCCGACCAGCCAGGACGCCCCGAGAACGCCGGTTGACATCCATAGGGGCATCTGTGCTGATCGCAGCTATCAACGAATGGCTGTAACCAGCGTTCTCACGAAAGACCCTAGGCGTACGGCGGGCCGATGACCGACCGGGTCGACCTGCTCGGCCAGCCAGGCGGCGTACCGTTGCGCGTCGCGGGTCCGGTGGACGTCGACGCACACAGTGTGGGTGCCGACCTGCCGGTCGGCTACGGCGTCGTCGCAGTTGAACACCAGGGTGACCCCGTCGTGCTCGACCCTGCCGCCGTACCCGAGCTCCGGTACCTCCGGCCAGATCACTTGGTCCCAGCGGATCAAGCCGTAGTTCGCGCCCACCAAGGCGGTGAACCCGTCCTCGACGCTGCCGACGGGCTGGTCGAGCATCGACGCCCAGAGCGGGAGCAGGGGGCGCAGGTCATCCGTGTCCTCTGAGAGTTCCGGCGCATGGAACTCGAACCGCAGTTCCGCCCGCTCGTCAGGATCCCTCGACCAGAAGTCGTCGTTCTCAGTGCGGAACCAGGTGTCCGGCAGCGCCCGACGCAGCCGCAGCACCTCCGCGACCGTGCAGAGCTCCACGTCCACCGACACCTGGGCGTACTCCCGCTCGCCCAGTGTGAGGAGCCGACGCGCCAAAGTGAGGGCCGCTGCCGGGTCGGACGTGCGGAAGACGGGATAGGAAGCGCCGTTGGACATGCGGGCACCCTGCCACACGCTGACGCCGGCCAGCATCCGCGTTTCGGCGGCACGCGGTTTCACTACTTGCCGTCCGCTACGAAGCGACCCGTGCTGGTCGCAGCCATCAACCAAATGCTGCGACCAGCACTTTCACAACAGGCCCTACTGAGTTTTTCGTAAGTTGTGTGGGTGTGGTGGGTGGATGGTCAGGCCGGTGTGGGCGAGGAAGGACCATGGCAGCCGCTGGTTCTGGTTGAT
>NZ_JBEZLW010000067.1:0-22331 GCF_040652395.1 Streptomyces sp. NPDC048269 | reverse complement strand
GCGACCCGAAGCCCTACGTCTGGACCAAGACCGCGGACGAGATCCTCGAACGCCTCGCCAGCTATCTGAACAGGATTCCTGACTCAGAACACTAGAGGGTGTGGGTGACGCGCTCGCTCTCGATCCGCTGCGCCAGCGCGTCCTTCGACAGCAGGTCCAGGTTCCGGCACAGCACCACGGACCCGCCCGACGCCAGAGGGGCGTACAGCCCGGCCGAGAGGCCGTCCCACGAGTCGTAGCCCAGCCGGCTCAGCACCCGGGAGCCCTCCCCGAGGCCGTGCCGCGCCGCGTCCTCGCGGGCGCGGTCCGTGAGCTCCGCGTACGAGAGCTCCTCGCCGCCGACGACCAGCCCGGGCCCGTCGGGATCTACCGGCACGAAGGGTGCGAAGCGGTCGCCCTGCCCCGGCACCTCCACCGCGTAGTCCGCGAACCCGGCGGGCGGCTGCGGGAAGCGCCCGCCCAGCGGCCGCAGCGCGAGCGCCACGCGCTCCCCTCCGCACGCCAGGGCCCGGTCCAGCGTGTCCGGCCCGCTGACGACGAGGTCGGCGTCGCCCGCGTCCCCGTCCACCTCGGCGACGACCCCGACCGAGGCGCAGGCCAGCAGCCAGACGGCGCTCTGCCAGTGCGCGGGCAGCATCAGCGAGAGCCTGTCCCCGGGCCCGGCGCCCAGGTCGCCCTGGAGCAGATTCGCGGTCTTGGCCACCCAATTGGCGAAGGTGGCGACGGACAATTCCACGCGCTCGCCCGTGGCGTCGTCGTAGAAGGTGACGAGCGGGCGGCCCGGATCGGCGGCGAGCGCGGATCGCAGCAGGTCGGCAGGGGTGCGGTCAGTGGCGTTCACCCGGCCCAGGTTACGCGGGCCCGTCCCCCGTACGGCGGCCCGCGGCTGCGCCGTACGGGGGAGGGGTAACCGGCGCGCCGTCAGACGGGCCGTCAGTTCCCGGATGGCGCCGGGCGCGGACGGTACTCACCATCCTTTTCATGCGTGGATTCCTTGTTTCCTCGATCGGCGTCGCGACGGCTGCCGCACTGGCCCTCCCCGTCGTGCTCCCTACTCCTGCCCTGGCAGAGACCTCCCCCGTCACCCCCGCCGGGTCCACCCAGTCGCTGCCGCTCGTCCCGCTGGGACCCTCGGCGGACCGGACCCCGGGCGTCCCCGGCACGAGCGCCTCGCCCCGCCTCCCCGAGACGCAGGGCCTGGCCGCACGTGAGGTCAAGACGTTCTCGCTGGTCGGCGTCGTCTGGGACGACGTCGCCACCCAGCTCCACGGCCGGGTCCAGGTCCGTACCCGCTCCGTGAAGACCTCCACCTGGTCCGGCTGGCAGGACGTCGAGATCCACAACAGCGAGCACGCGGCCGACCCCGACGCGGCGGAACGCGTCTCGGGCCGGGTCCGCGGCGCCACCGCCCCGCTGTGGGTCGGCGAGTCCGACGGGGTGGAGATCCGCGTCCAGGCGGAAGCGGGAACCCCGCCCACCCGCACGCCGTCCCGGCTCCCCACGGGCATGCGGATCGAGCTGGTCGACCCGGGCGCGGAAGTGCCCGGCGCGGGGGGCGACGGCAAGAACGGCGGCCCCGCGGGCGATGACAAGGGCGAACTGGTGGCGCCCGGCCTGACGATGGAGATGGCCGAGGCTTCCGCGGCCAACCTCCCGCACGCCGAGCTGGGCTCGAACGAGATCGTCGCCCTCGACAAGGCCGACTCCACCGCCGACGCGATCTACGCGAGCGAGGGCGAACTGAGCGCGGCGGCGGCCCCGTTCATCGGCCCGCGCCCCCGGATCGTCACCCGCAAGGGGTGGGGCGCGGACGAGAGCCTGCGCGAGAAGGGCTTCGTCTACACGAACACCGTGAAGGCCGCCTTCGTCCACCACAGCGCCTCCGGCAACAACTACGCCTGCAAGGACGCCCCGGCGGTGCTGCGCAGCCTGTACCGCTACCACGTGCTCAGCAGCGGCTGGCGCGACTTCGGGTACAACTTCGCCGTCGACAAGTGCGGCACCGTCTACGAGGGTCGCGCGGGCGGCGTCTCCAAGGCGGTGCTCGGCGCCCACACCATGGGGTTCAACACCGACAGCATGGGTGTCGCGGTGCTGGGCACGTACACCTCCACGGCGCCCCCGGCGGCGGCGGTCGACGCGGTCGCCCGCCTCACCGCCTGGAAGCTCGGCCTCTTCGGCAGGGACCCGCGGGCGAAGACGACCCTGAGGTCGGGCGGCGGCAACCTCTACGCCAAGGGCACGAACGTGAAGATGAACGTCATCTCGGGCCACCGCGACGGCTTCGCCACGGAATGCCCGGGCAAAAAGCTGTACGGCAAACTCCCGACCACCCGCACGACGTCGGCAAAGCTCCAGGGCCGGCCGTAGCCCCCGGCGGCAGGCGGTGTCCGGGCGCGCCTGCCGCTGCGGGGGCTCCGCCGCAGACTCCGCGCCTCATACGCAGGCGAGGCCGGATGGAGCGGGCCCCGCGGTGGCCGCGGGAGCGCGGGGCGCGGGCGCGGAGCGCCGCAGGGGCAAGGGGCCCGGGGCGGAGCTCCGGGGACGGTGGAGGGGGGGACAGGGCGCCGGCAGGGCTACGCTCAAGGCATGGCCGGCCGCTTCGATCCCCTCACCCGCACCGCAGTCCGCGGCGGCCGCACCGACGTACCCCCGGCCCAGGGCAAACGGTCCGACGCCGGAGCCAAGGAACGCCGCTGGACCCCCGACGGTCCCGTGGACCTCGGGCTCACCCTCGGTCCGCTCAGACGCGGCCCCGCCGACCCCACCTTCCGCACCACCCCCGACGGATCGGTCTGGAAGACGAGCCAGACCCCCGACGGCCCCGCCACCCTCCGCGTGACGGGGCCGAACGGCCAGGAGGTGCATGCCGAAGCCTGGGGCCCCGGCGCCGACTGGATCCTCGAACAGCTGCCCGCACTCCTCGGCGCCGGCGACGACCCCGCCGTCTTCGTCCCCCGCCACCGCCTCGTGCACGCCAGCCACCGCCGCCGCCCGGGCCTGCGCCTCACCCGGACCGGTCTGGTGCTGGAGTCCCTGATCCCCGTCGTCCTGGAACAGAAGGTCACCGCCGACGAGGCGTACCGCGCCTGGCGCCGCCTCGTACGCCAGTACGGCGAACCCGCCCCCGGCCCGCAGGACCCCGCCCTCCGCCTCCACGTCATGCCCACCGCCCGCACCTGGGCGATGATCCCTTCCTGGGACTGGCACAAGGCGGGCGTCGACGCCAAGCGCTCCGCGACGATCGTCCGGGCCGCCCGTGTGGCGAACCGCCTGGAGGAGGCGGCCGCCATGGCCCTGCCCGAGGCCGCGCGACGGCTGGAGGCCGTCCCCGGCATCGGTCCCTGGACCTCGGCCGAGACCCTCCAGCGCACCAACGGCGACCCCGACGCCGTCACCACCGGCGACCTCCACCTCCCCGGCATCATCGGCTACGCCCTCGCCGGGGACCGCGACGCCGACGACGCCGCCATGCTGGAGCTCCTCGCCCCGTACGCGGGCCAGCGCCACCGCGCCGCCCGCCTCGTCCTCCTCGCGGGCCACACCCCGCCGCGCCGCATGCCCCGCATGCCGCGGACGGACATCGGCCGGCTCTAGACCCTGCCCCGGGGGACGGGCGGGCTCAGCGCACCTGGATGAAATCCCCGGCAGACCGCGCCGGCCGCTCCCGCGGCGGCTCCGCCGGGTGGCCCACCGCGACCGCACCCATCGGGTCCCAGTCGTCCGGCAGCCCCAGCACCTCCCGCACCACGTCCCGGCAGAACATCGTCGAGGACACCCATGCCGAGCCCAGCCGCTCCCCGGCCAGCGCCACCAGGAAGTTCTGCACGCCGGCGCCCATCGCGACGACGAACATCTCCCGCTCCGCCGCGTCCCGCCGGGCGTGCCCGTAGTCGTGCGAGCCCTCCGTCACCAGACACGGCACCACCAGGTACGGCGCGTTCCGCAGCACCTCCCCCCGCCGCACCCGCTTGGCGATGGACTCCTCGGACTTGCCGTCCGCCCGCAGATCCGCGATCCACGCGTCCCGCATCGCGTCCAGCAGCCGCACCCGCGAGTCCTCGGACTCCAGCAGGACGAACCGCCACGGCGTCGTGTGGTGCGGGGCCGGAGCCGTCACGGCGGCCGCCACCGCCCGCCGTACCGCGCCCGGGTCCACCGGCTCGGCCGTGAAGGCCCGTACGGTACGGCGCTGGGTCACGGCCTCCCGTACCGCCTCCGAGGTGCCCAGCCGGAACATGTCGTCGGCCGGTGTGCGCACCAGGTCGCGTGCCGAGGACCCCTCGCCCAGCAGGTGGGCCAGCCCGCGTACGACGGCCACCGGCAGCCCGGCCGCCTTGCCCTTGACCAGGTCGCCGGCGGCGGCCAGCTCGTCCGCGGTCGCCACCACCGTCGCGCTCAGCGGGTTGCCGTGCGCGTCCGTCCCTCCGCGCAGGTCGTCCAGGACCCGCACCCCCGCCGAGCCGATCGCCACGTCCGTCAGGCCCGTGCGCCAGGGCCGCCCGAAGGTGTCCGTGACGACCACGCCGACGTCCACGGAGAGCACGTCGCGCACCCCCGCGCGGATCGCGGCGGCCGAGGCGTCGGGGTCCTCGGGCAGCAGCAGCACCGTGCCGGGGGCGGTGTTGGACGCGTCCACCCCGGCGGCCGCCATGACGAGCCCCTGCCGGTTCTCGACGATGCGCAGGGGACCCCGGCGCGCGACCACCCGTACCGTCTCCGCGTCGATGGCGTCCTCGCGCGAGTGCGCCTCCACGATGCGGCCCTCGGCCTTGGAGACGATCTTCGAGGTGACCAGCAGGACGTCCCCGTCCCGCAGGTCGGGCGCGGCCACCGTGATCAGCTTCGCCAGGTCGTCGCCCGGCCTGACCTCGGGTATCCCGTCGACGGCCCGCACCTCGTACGAGGGACCGGGCACGGGTGAGGCGTGCGCGGCGGTCACCGCGAGGCCTCGGCCAGCTCCAGCGCCGCCCTGGCCATCTCGGCGGTGGCCTCCAGGTCGGTCATCATCAACGGCACCGCGCGGCAGGTGATCCCGGCGGCCTCCACCTCGGCGACGGCGTCCGCGTCGGCGGTGTCCACCAGCCAGCCGTCGAGCAGCTCGGTCCCGTAGTGCCGGGCGACCGCGGCGGCCGTGGACTCGACGCCCACGGCGGCCAGCACCTTGTCGGCCATCCCGCGCACCGGCGCGCCCCCGACGATGGGGGAGAGGCCCACGACCGGCGCCTCTGCGGCCGCCACGGCGTCCCGGATGCCGGGCACGGCGAGGATCGTCCCCACCGAAACCACCGGGTTCGACGGCGGGAAGATGATCACGTCGGCGGCCGCGATGGCCTCCAGCACGCCCGGAGCGGGCTTGGCCTGCTCGGCCCCGACGGGGACGACGGCCTCCGCGTCCACCGCGGCGCGCAGCCGGACCCAGTACTCCTGGAAGTGGATGACGCGCCGCTCGCCCGTGCCGGCGTCGGTGACCGCGACGTGGGTCTCGACGCGGTCGTCGGACATGGGCAGCAGCCGCACTCCGGGCTGCCAGCGGTCGCAGAGCGCCTCGGTGACGGCGCTCAGCGGGTAGCCCGCGCCGAGCATCTGCGTACGGACGATGTGGGTGGCGAAGTCGCGGTCGCCGAGGCCGAACCAGGTGGGTCCGACCCCGTACGCCGCGAGTTCCTCCTTGACGGTGAAGGACTCGTCGGTGCGGCCCCAGCCCTGGTCCTCGTTGATGCCACCGCCGAGGGTGTACATCACCGTGTCCAGATCGGGGCACACCTTGAGCCCGAACAGGTGAATGTCGTCACCGGTATTGCCGATGACCGTGATGTCCGCGTCGGGGACTGCGGACTTGAGTCCGCGGAGGAACCGGGCGCCGCCTATACCGCCGGCCAGAACAACAATGCGCATGCACCGAAGTCTGTCAGGCCGCCGGGCCCAGGTCAGGCGGGTACGGACTCCGGGCGGGCCGGCGAGCAGCCGTGCATCGGCATCTCGGTCAGGCCGGGGAAGTAGACGTGGAGGCTGACGGCGCCTTCGAGGGTGTCGTTGACGACCTCGTGGGCGTAGCCGGGGGCGAAGACGCGCTGGGAGCCGGCGCCGAGGGCGAGCCGCCCGCGGGTGTGGTGTTCGGTGAGCTCGCCGTCGAGGACGGTCAGGACGCCCGACGAGGCGCCGTGGTCGTGCCGGCCGCTGCCCTGGCCGGGGACCCAGCTGAGCAGCCAGACCTCGTAGCCGGGGCCGGTGCGCAGCCGGTGGTACCAGCGGGTGGTGGCGTCGTAGCGGACGAGGTGCTCCCAGGAGGCGCGGTCCTCGGCGATGGAGCGGGCGAGGCCGGCGAATTCGGCGACGGTGGCCGGGTGTTCCCGGGCGGGCTGGAGGAGGTGCTGGACGGCGAGGATGTCGCCGGCGATCTGCAGGTCGCTCTCGGTGTTCGCGGGGGTGGTGGCGCTGTTCATCGTGGGGATACCTCGACGGATGTCAGTGGTGCTGGCGGTTGCTGCGGGGCGGCTGGAGCGGTGCGGAGCCGAGGCTCCGGGGGCATCAACAGCTGCAACAGCAACAGCGAAGCTGGGCAGCGCACAGGAACCCACGAATGGGGGTCCGGGTGATGGCTGCGCTCGCTGACATGGGAACAAGGAGAGCGGGTCGAGGGTCGGACTGTCAACCCAATGTCGGGTTTGGGGGAAAAGTTTCACCTCATCCGGTTAATCCGCGCGGAGAAAGGTTTGTGCATGCGAGGTCGGGGCATGTGGCGCTGCACCGAGCTCAAACCACAGCGCCGCCTTCGTGACCGGAATGTGATCTGCGCCGCTTCTCTGGCCGGATCGCAACCCCACCGCAGGGTGAGGCGTGATTAGGGGTAAAGGCGGGCAACGCGTGACGCCAGAGGCATGTGTCACGATTTTTGGCGATATGAACACTTTCTGCATAGGCTTGGTTCCGCAGAGTGAATAAGGGGCCCAATAGCAGATCCCGGCTTGACTGTGCCGGATCCACGCACTTGTAATTTCACTCGTGTCGTTACGTAGCGATCAGTAACGGCAACACCACGGGGACGCACAGACAGAGCGAGGGGCGCACATGACCGAGCTGTTTCAGGAACTGCTGGTCGAGGAGGCGGACGAGGAGCTCGGATGGCAGGAGCGCGCACTGTGCGCCCAGACCGACCCCGAGTCCTTCTTTCCCGAGAAGGGCGGCTCCACCCGCGAGGCCAAGAAGGTCTGCCTCGCCTGCGAAGTCCGCTCCGAATGCCTTGAGTACGCCCTCGCCAACGACGAGCGATTCGGCATCTGGGGCGGTCTGTCCGAGCGTGAACGCCGCCGACTGAAAAAGGCAGCGGTCTGATACCCCCCGGGCACTTCTCGCCGGGTACCTACCGCACCTACCGCACATCGCACGACATATCGAACTGCCCGGCCCGCAAGGCATCGAGCAGAACGACGAGCAGAGCAACGAGCAGAGCAAACGGTCCGCCTCCTGCACCTTCCCCGCAGGAGGCGGACCGTCGCTTTTCCAGCCGTTAGTGTGGGGCGCTGTCCAGCAGCCTCCGAGGGCACACCACCCCCGGACCCTCCTCACCGGACCCTGTCCGGGGGGACCCCCAGGCCGGAGGGCCAGTAGCGCGATGTCCCTGCACAGCCAGTCGGCGGCCTCCTATCAGGCCCCCGCCACACCCGAGTTCCCCCGGCACGTCGTCACCGCGGTCCTCGTCGCCCACGACGGCGCCCGCTGGCTGCCCCGGACACTCGCCGGCCTCCTAGGCCAGGAACGCCCCGCGCAGAACCACATCGCCGCCGACACCGGCAGCGCCGACGACTCCGCGCGGCTGCTCACCGAGGCCTTCGGCGACGACCGTGTCCTGCACCTCGCCCGCCGCACCGGATTCGGCACCGCCGTCGAAGAATCCGCCCGCACCGCCGGCACCCTGACCCCCGAGGACCTCCCGTACCTCAAGCGCCCAAGCGGCTGGGACCCCGTCAGCCGCACCTGGCGCGACGACGCCTACGACCTCCCCGAACTCCCCCACGGCGAACCCGTCCAGTGGCTCTGGCTCCTGCACGACGACAGCGCGCCCGAGCCCGACGCCCTCACCGAACTCCTCCGCGTCGCCGACGAGAACCCCGACGCCGCCGTCATCGGCCCCAAACTGCGCGGCTGGTACGACAAGAAGCAGCTCCTCGAAGCCGGCGTCACCATCGCCCGCAGCGGCCGCCGCTGGACCGGCCTCGACCGCCGCGAACAGGACCAGGGCCAGCACGACCAGGTCCGCCCCGTCCTCTCCGTCTCCACCGCCGGCATGCTGGTGCGCCGCGACGTCTACGACGCCCTCGGCGGCTTCGACAGACGCCTGCCCCTCATGCGCGACGACGTCGACCTCTGCTGGCGCGCCCAGAGCGCCGGCCACACCGTCCTCGTCGCCCCCGACGCCGTCATGCGCCACGCCGAGGCCTCCGCCCGCGAACGCCGCACCGTCGACTGCGCGGGCCGTACGAGCTCCAGCCCGCACCGCGTCGACAAGGCCGCCGCCGTCTACACGATGCTCGCCAACAGCTCCGGCCGCGCCCTGCCCTACGTACTGCTGCGCGTCCTGCTCGGCACCGTGCTGCGCACCCTCGCCTACCTCGTCGGCAAGGCCCCCGGCCAGGCCGTCGACGAGCTCACCGGCCTGCTGGCCACCCTGCTCCGCCCCGGCCGGATCCTCGCCGCCCGGGGGCGCCGCCGGCGCCCCGTCGTCCCCGCCGCCGACCTGCGCCCGCTCTTCCCCCCGCCGGGCGCCTCCCTGCGGGCCAACGCCGAGCAGCTCGCCGGCTACTTCGCCGACGGCCGAGACTCCGAGGCCGCCCCCGCCGGCCGGCACGGCGGCGGCAGCATCCTCAACGCTCCCGGCGAGGACGACTTCCTGGAGACCGAGCGGTTCGCGCGCCTCAAGCGGATCGGCCGCAACCCCGCACCCCTCCTCTTCGGCCTCCTCCTGCTCGTCTCCCTCGCCGCCTGCCGCTCCCTCATCGGCGGCGGCTCCCTCATGGGCGGCGCCCTGCTCCCCGCCCCCGACAGCGGCTCCGCTCTCTGGCGCGCCTACACCGACGGCTGGCAGCCCGTCTCCACCGGCTCCACCGCCGCCGCACCCCCGTACCTCGCCGTCCTCGGTGCCGTGGCCACCCTGCTCCTCGGCTCCACCCAGGCCGCCCTGACCCTCCTGCTCGTCGGCTCCGTCCCGCTCGCCGGCCTGACCGCGTACTTCGCCTCCAGGCCGCTCGTGGAATCCCGGCTGCTGCGCGCCTGGGCCGCCATCGCCTACGCCTTCCTCCCAGCCGTCACCGGAGCCCTCGCCGGCGGCCGCCTCGGCACCGCCGTGCTCGCCGTCCTGCTCCCGCTGATCGCCCGCTCCGCCGTCGCCGCCTTCGCCCTCGGCGGAGCCGAGGGGGAACGGACCGGCTGGCGCGCGGTGTGGACGTACACCCTCCTGCTGACCCTGGCCACCGCCTTCACCCCCGTCGTCTGGCCGCTGGCCGCCGCCCTCGGGGCCGCCGCGCTTGTCATGCGCCGCACTCAGTGGAAGACGTACGGACCGCGGCTGCTCGCCACCCTCGCCGTCCCGGTCCTCGTGCTCGCCCCTTGGTCGCTCGGCCTGCTCACGCACCCCGGACGCCTGCTGCACGAGGCCGGACTGCCCTACGGAACCGGCTCCGCCTCCGCCCTGGACCTGCTCGGCACCAGCCCCGGCGGCCCCGGCACCACCGGCGGCCTGCTGCTGCTCGGCATCGTCCTGGCCGCGCTGGCCGCCCTGCTCCGGACGGACCGGCGGTTCGCCGTCCGCACCGCCTGGGCCACCGCCCTCGCAGCCCTGCTCCTCGGCGTCCTCGTCAACCGCACCGGCTGGGCCGGACCCGCCACGCTCGTCTACGGGCTCGCCCTGCTGGCGGCCGCCGCGCTCGGCGCGGACGGCGCCAGGGAGCGCGTCGCCGCCCGCAGCTTCGGCTGGCGCCAGCCGCTGGCCGCGCTCATCGCCCTCACCGCCGCGGCCGGACCGCTGCTCGCCGCGGCCGCCTGGCTGGTCGCCGGCGCCGACGGCCCGCTCCAGCGCCGTGACCCGGTGCAGGTGCCCGCCTTCGTCGCCGAGGCGGGTGGGGACGACAACCAGACCCGCACCCTGATCCTCGCCGTGGACCCGCCCGCCACCGTCTCCTACAGCCTCGTCCGAGGCTCCGGCGGCCGCCTCGGTGACGCCGAGACCGCCGCCCGGACCGGCAGCGATCCCCGCCTCGACAAGGTCGTCTCCAACCTCGTCGCCGGCTCCGGGGCCGACCAGTCCAGCCAGCTCAGCGCCTACGCCATCCGCTTCGTCATGTTCCGCCCCGGCGGCCCCGAGGAGATCCGCCGCGTCCTCGACGCCACCCCGGGCCTCAGCCGCCGCCACCAGCAGGACGGCACCGCGCTCTGGGGCGTCGAGCCGTGGCTGCCCCGCGCAGTCATCGTCTCCGGCAAGCAGGGCGAGGCCCCGATCCCCGTCGCCGCCGGCCCCGTCGAGGCCCACGGCAAGATCCCGGCCGGCGAGGCGGGCCGCGTGCTGCGCATCGCCGACCGGGCCGACTCCGGCTGGCGGGCCACCCTCGACGGCAAGCCCCTCAAGCCGAAGACCCTCGACGGCTGGGCGCAGGGCTTCGAACTGCCCGCCGGCGCCGGCCGCCTCGACCTCGTCCACGAGGACTCCCTCGTGCGGACCCTCTGGCACTGGGCGCAGGGCGTCCTCGCCCTGGTGCTCCTGGTCATGGCCCTGCCCGGCCGCCGCGAGCGCCTCGACGACGACCTCCCCGAGGAGGAGGCCGCGGTCCCGGGCACGCCCGGCCCGGGCGAGGCCGGCGAGGGCCGCCGCGCCCGTCGCCTGCGGGCCGAGGCCGAGCCCGCCCCCGCACCGGTGGAGGCCGCCGTGTCCGCCGACCCGTACGCGGAGATCCCGGCGCAGCCGGTGTACGGGGACGAGCCGTACGGGGACGACGCGTACGCGTACCAGCCCTACCCGGACCAGGGCGGCTACGCCTACGAGCCCCAGCAGCAGCCGCCGCAGCCGTACGCGCAGGCCCCGGAGTACGAGCAGTACCCGTACTCGCAGCAACAGCAGCAACAGCAGCAACAGCCGGTCCAGGACCCGGACCAGCAGCAGTACCCCTACCCGTACGACACCTACGGACAGTACGACCCGCGTCCGGACGGGAGCCCCCAGCAGTGAAGCAGCGCGCACCCCTGACGCTCGCGGCCGTGACCGCGGCGCTGGCCGCCCTCACGGGCATCGCCGCCCTCACCGCCCCCGCCGCCGGGGGCACCGCGGCCGACGGCAAGGCCGCGGCCGCCGCCCGGATGCCGGTGGAGCGGTCCCTGCTGGTGTGCCCGGCGCCGAGCTCCTCGGACATCGCGGACACCACGTACACGGCGTTCACCCCCGGCGCGGCCGGATCCGCCGAGGGCAAGGGATCGGCCCGGCTGCTCGGCGCCACCAAGGACGCCAAGCCGGTGCTGGAGCCCAAGGAGGCGGGCAAGCCCTTCGGGGCCACCGCCTCCGGCGCCGACGCGCCCGCGCTCACCGGCAGCGCCGACGGGATCCTCGCTCCCGGCTGGACCGCACAGCTGACCACCAAGGTCGCCGTCGGCCGGGCCCGGGGCGTCCTCGGCGCGGGCTGCACCGCGCCCGGCACCGACTTCTGGTTCCCTGCGGTGAGCACCGCCAAGGGACGCGAGGACTTCGTCCACCTCACCAACCCCGACGACGCCGCGGCCGTCGTCGACATCAAGCTCTTCGGCCCGGACGGGGTGGCCAAGCCCGACGCGGGAACCAGCGAGAACATCCGCATCGACCCCAAGTCCAGCAAGTCCGTCCTGCTCTCCTCCCTGGTTCCGGGGGCCCAGCTCGCGGACGCCACCGCCCATGTGACGACCCGGGCCGGCCGGGTCGGCGCCTCCGTGCAGGTCGGCGAGGAGGGTGTGGGCGCCGACTGGCTGCAGGCCGCCACGGACCCGGCGGGCTCCCTGGTCCTGCCGGGCATCCCGGCCGACGCCGTCTCCGTCAGGCTGGTCGCCTTCGTACCCGGCGAGGAGGACGCGGACCTGAAGATCCGGCTGGCCGGGCCGGGCGGTGCCATCACCCCGGCGGGCAACGAACAACTGCACGTCAAGGCCGGTATGACGGCGAGCGTGGACCTCAAGGACGTGACCCGCGGCGAGCCGGGCTCGCTGCTGCTGACCCCGGTGGACCCCAAGAAGGCCTCCCCGCTGGTCGCGGCGGTACGGGTGGTGCGCGGCAGCGGCGCCAAGCAGGAGCTGGGCTTCGTCCCGGCCGCCGCGCCGGTGGGCACGCGGGCGACCGTGGCCGACAACCGGCCCGAGGAGAACGCGACCGTCCTGTCGCTGACGGCGGCGGGCGACAAGGACGCGAAGGTCAAGGTGACGGCCTCCCCGGGCACCGGCGGCGGGGACGCGGCCTCCCAGGAGGTGACGGTCAAGGCGGGCACCACCCAGACGGTGGCCGTGGCCCCTGCGGGCACCGGCCCGCGCAAGGGGTCCTACGCCCTCACCGTGGAGACGCTCTCCGGCGGCCCGGTCCACGCGGCCCGGACCCTGTCCCTCCCGCACGAGGGCATCGCGATGTTCACCGTCCAGACCCTGTCGGACGACCACTCCACGGTCTCGGTCCCCAGGGCCACGGAGGACCTCTCGGTCCTCACCCGCTGACCTGCTGAACCCGCTGACCTGCTGACCGCTCCACGTTGCGGCCCGGACCCTCCCTAGTCCTGGCCGTAACGCGGATCCACCGTCTCCGGTGACAGGCCCAGCAGCTCCGCCACCTGCTCCACCACGATCTCGTGGACCAGCAGCGCCTTCTCGTCCCGCGTCTTGGTGCGGATCTCCACCGGCCGACGGAACACCACGATCCGGGCCGGCCGGCCCTGGCGGGGCTCCGCGACCGCGCCCAGCGGCACCGCCTCGTCGTTCCAGCCGCCGTCCGCGCCGCCCGGCGGCCCCGGCACGTCACCGACCAGGAACTCCACCTCGGCCAGCTGCGGCCAGCGCCGCTCCAGCCGCTCCACGGAGTCCCGTACGAGGTCCCCGAACAGCTCCGACCGGCTCGCCGACAGCGGCACCTGCGGCGGCGCCACCGGCCCGCGCATCCCGCGCCCGTGCCGGTCCCGGCGGCGCGGTCGCGGCTCGGCGGGGGGCTCGGCGGGGCGGGAAGTCAGGGGGCTGTCGGTCACCCCCGCAGGGTAGCCCCCGGTACGACACGGGGGAGTGAGCGGCGGGAGAGTCGTCGCGGCCCGGTCAAGAGTGCGGTACCGTCCAACGTCGTGAGCCTTGTACGTCGCTGTTCGCGCACTGCGTGCGGCCGCCCTGCCGTCGCGACACTGACGTACGTCTACGCCGATTCGACCGCAGTTCTCGGCCCGCTCGCCACCTACGCCGAACCCCACTGCTACGACCTGTGCGCCGAGCACTCCGAGCGCCTGACCGCCCCGCGCGGCTGGGAAGTCGTCCGCCTGTCCGACGGCTCCGCGCCGTCGCGCCCCAGCGGCGACGACCTCGAAGCCCTCGCCAACGCCGTGCGCGAGGCGGCCCGCCCGCCCGGGCGCGCGGCCGAGGCCTGGGGATCCGCCCGGACGGAGTCCGGCAAGGGCCCCGGCCAAGGGGGACCGGCCACCGGCGAGACCCGCCGCGGACACCTGCGCGTCCTGCGTTCGCCGGATTCCTGACACCCCGACGCCTGAAGAGCCGGGCAGTGGGCAGGGTAGGTTTGCCGGACCGCACAGGACCTTCAGGAGGGCAGGCAGTGGCCGCAGATCTTTCGAACATCGTCAAGGCATACGACGTACGGGGCGTCGTACCGGACGAGTGGGACGAGTCCCTGGCCGAGCTGTTCGGTGCCGCGTTCGTCGAGGTCACCGGTGCCCCGGCGATCGTGATCGGCCACGACATGCGCCCCTCCTCCCCGGGCCTTTCCGCCGCATTCGCGCGCGGCGCGGCCGCCCGCGGCGTCGACGTGACCCTCATCGGGCTGTGCTCGACCGACCAGCTGTACTACGCCTCCGGATCCCTGAACCTGCCCGGCGCCATGTTCACGGCCTCGCACAACCCGGCCAAGTACAACGGCATCAAGCTGTGCCGTGCGGGCGCCGCCCCGGTCGGCCAGGACACCGGCCTCTCGCAGATCCGCGAGCTGGTCGAGAAGTGGTCCGACGAGGGCGCCCCCGCCGTCGCGGCCGGCACCGTCCCCGGCACGATCACCGAGCAGGACACCCTGACCGGCTACGCCGCGCACCTCAAGGGCCTGGTCGACCTCACCGCCGCCCGCCCCCTCAAGGTCGTCGTCGACGCGGGCAACGGCATGGGCGGCCACACCGTCCCCACCGTCTTCGAGGGCCTCCCGCTGGACCTCGTACCGATGTACTTCGAGCTGGACGGGACCTTCCCCAACCACGAGGCCAACCCCCTCGACCCGAAGAACATCGTCGACCTGCAGGCCCGTGTCCTCGCCGAGGGCGCCGACCTCGGCATCGCCTTCGACGGCGACGCCGACCGCTGCTTCATCGTCGACGAGCGCGGCCAGGGCGTCTCCCCGTCCGCGATCACCGCGCTGGTCGCGGCCCGCGAGCTGGCCCGCAACGGCGGCTCCGGCACCGTGATCCACAACCTGATCACCTCCTGGTCCGTCCCCGAGGTCGTCCGGGAGAACGGCGGCACCCCCGTCCGCACCCGCGTCGGCCACTCCTTCATCAAGGAGGAGATGGCCAAGACCGGCGCCATCTTCGGCGGCGAGCACTCCGCGCACTACTACTTCAAGGACTTCTGGAACGCGGACACCGGCATGCTCGCCGCGCTCCACGTCCTCGCGGCCCTCGGCAGCCAGGACGGCCCGCTGTCCGACCTGGTGGCCTCCTACGACCGCTACGCCGGGTCGGGCGAGATCAACTCGACCGTCGCCGACCAGGCCGCCCGCCTCGCCGCGGTCAAGGAGACCTACGGCAACCGCGACGACGTCACCCTCGACGAACTGGACGGCCTGACCGCCACCGGCGCCGACTGGTGGTTCAACGTCCGCGCCTCCAACACCGAGCCGCTCCTGCGCCTCAACGTCGAGGCCCGCGACCAGGCCACCCTCGCCAAGGTCCGCGACGAGGTCCTCGCCCTCATCCGCGCGTGATGGGGCGCCGGGCGGGACCGTAGCGCGCTCCGCGCAGATCCGGTCCCGCCCGGCGCTCGGTCCGCACCATCCGGCCCCGCCGGCCGTTGAGGCGCGGAGCCGGGTTTCCCTCCGGCGGAGCCCGGGCCGCGGCGCCACCCGCCCCGGCGGCACCTCCGGAGCGCACAACACCACACCAGAGGTGACTCGGCGGTACGCTGACCACGCCCAATCCGCATGTTCGAAGGGAACGCGCCCCATGCCGCTCGAAGCCGGTCTTCTGGAGATCCTCGCCTGCCCCGCCTGCCACTCGCCCCTCGCGGACAAGTCGGCCGACGAGACGACCCCCGAGTTGATCTGCACCGGCCAGGACTGCGGCCTCGCCTACCCGGTCCGTGACGGCATCCCCGTGCTCCTCGTGGACGAGGCCCGCCGCCCCGCCTAGGCCGCGCCGCACGCCACCGCACCACGAGACGCGCAGACTGGTTCCGTCACACAACAGCCGGAGGCCGCCATGCTCGACGAGTCGCTCCTCGACGCACCGGACGATCTCGCCCGCGCCGACCGGCGGGGCCTGCTCCGAGGTGCCGCCGAAGCCGGAGCCAGGGTCCGCACCGCGGCCCGGCACGCGGCCGAGGCGGGCCTGGGCGACCTGCGCCCCGACGGCCGCCCCCGCGCCGTCCTGATCGCCGGGCCCGGCACCGCCGCCACCGGCGTCGCCGACCTGCTCGGCGCCCTCGCCGGAGCCTCCGCACCGGTCACCCGGCTGGACCCCACCGGCGTCGCGCACGCCGCCGGCGCCCTGCGCTGGGCCCTGCCCGGCTGGGTCGGCCCCGTCGACCTGCTGCTCATCGCCACCACCGACGGCACCGAGCCCGGTCTCGCCGTCCTCGCCGAGCAGGCCTACCGGCGCGGCTGCACCGTCGTCGCCGTCGCCCCCGAGCGCTCACCGCTGAGCGAGGCGGTGGACGGCGCACACGGGCTCCTCGTACCGATGGCCAAGGCCCCCTACCAGGAGTACGACGAGTCCGCCGCGGCCGGACCCGGCGCCCTGTGGGCCCTGCTCACCCCGCTGCTGGTGCTCCTCGACAAGCTCGGCCTGATCTCCGCCGCCCCCGACACCCTCCAGCTCGTGGCCGACAGGCTGGACCGCACCGCCGAGCGCTGCGGACCCGCCATCGCCACCTACTCCAACCCGGCCAAGACCCTCGCCACCGAGCTGGCCGACTCCCTCCCCCTCATCTGGAGCGAGGGCACCGGAGCAGGCCCGGCGGGCCGCCGCTTCGCCGCCACCCTCGCCGAGCTCGCCGGCCGCCCCGCACTGGCCGCGGCCCTCCCCGAGGCGCTTCCCGCCCACGGCGTCCTGCTCTCCGGCTCCTTCGCCGCCGGCGCCGATCCCGAAGACTTCTTCCGGGACCGGGTCGAAGAGCCGCAGGCTCTGCACGCCCGGGTGCTCCTGCTGCGTGACCGGCCGGCCGGCGGACTCACCGCCGCCCCCGCCGCACGGGAGCTCGCCCTCAGCCACGACACGGCCATCAGCGAACTCGAACCGGAGGAGGGCGTGGAGCTGGAACAGCTCGCCGAACTCCTCGCCGTCACGGATTTCGCCACCGCCTACCTGGCGTTGGCTTCCGGGGGACACAGCTGAGGTACGTTCTCGTACCCGGCTCTATCCAGGAAGACGACGATGGACCGCCTCACGAACACGATCCGCCCCTACGCCTGGGGATCGACCACCGCCCTCCCCACGCTCCTCGGCGTCGAACCCACCGGTGAGCCCCAGGCCGAGTTGTGGATGGGAGCCCACCCGGGCGCTCCTTCCCGCATCGACCGCGGCTCCGGTGAGACGGCCCTCTCGGACGTCATCGCCGCCGACCCGGAGGGCGAGCTGGGCGCCGCCGTCGTCGCCAAGTTCGGTCCCCGGCTGCCCTTCCTGCTCAAGATCCTCGCCGCCGGCGCCCCCCTTTCCCTCCAGGTCCACCCCGATCTCGCCCAGGCCAAGGCCGGCTTCGAGGACGAGGAGCGCCGCGGCATCCCGATCGACGCGGGCCACCGCAACTACAAGGACCCCAGTCACAAGCCCGAAATGCTGTGCGCGCTCACCTCGTTCGACGGGCTGTGCGGCTTCCGCCCCCCGGAGCAGGCCGCCGATCTGATCGAGGGCCTGGGAGTCGGCTCCCTCAAGCCGTACGCCGACCTGCTGCGCGCCCACCCCGAGGACGCCGCGCTGCGCGAGGTGCTCACCGCCGTACTGACCGCGGACCGCCAGCAGATGGCCCACACCGTCACCGAGGCCGCGGCCGCCGCCGAGCGCCTGGGAGGCCCGTACACCCCGTACGCCTCCCTGGTCCACGAGTTCCCGGGCGACCCGGGAGTCATCGCGGCCATGCTGCTCAACCACTTCCGACTCCAGCCCGGCGAGGCGGTGTTCCTCGGCGCGGGCGTCCCGCACGCCTACTTCCAGGGCATGGGCGTCGAGGTGCTGGCCAACTCCGACAACGTGCTGCGCGCCGGACTCACCCCCAAACACGTCGACGTGCCCGAGCTGCTGAAGATCGTGAAGTTGGAGCCGGGGGACCCGCACGTCCTGCGCCCCGAGGGAAACGGCGAGGAGGTCTACGAAGCCCCCATCGACGAATTCCGGCTCTCCCGCTTCGTCCTGGCACCGGGTGCGGCCTCCCGCGTGCTCCCGGCGGACACCCCGCAGATCCTGCTCTGTACGACCGGCTCCCCGCGCCTCGGCGAACTGACCCTGGCCCCCGGCGAGTCGGTCTGGGTACGGGCGGGCGAAAAAGCCGAACTGTCCGGAACGGGAACCGTCTTCCGCGCCACTGTGGTGGTCTGACGTAGCGTCCAGGGTGTCAGCTGCAACAATGTGCGGCCGGTAGTCAGTGGCTAGGAAGGACACCCTGCACCCATGAGCGCGTCGGGCGGTACCAAGGCGATCGTGGCGGCACTCGCCGCCAACCTCGCCATCGCTGCAGCCAAATTCGTGGCATTCCTCTTCAGCGGCTCCTCGTCGATGCTCGCGGAAAGCGTCCACTCGCTGGCCGACTCCGGAAACCAGGGGCTGCTCCTCCTCGGCGGAAAGAAGGCCAAGCGCGAGGCGACGCCGCAGCACCCCTTCGGATACGGGCGCGAGCGCTACATCTACGCCTTCCTCGTCTCCATCGTGCTCTTCACCGTCGGTGGCATGTTCGCCATCTACGAGGGCATCGCCAAGATCAAGGAACCGCACCCGATCGAGGCCTGGTACTGGCCCGTCGGCGTCCTCGTCTTCGCGATCGTCGCCGAGTCCTTCTCCTTCCGCACCGCGATCAAGGAGTCGAACGAGATCCGCGGCAGCCAGACCTGGGGCCAGTTCATCAAGCGCGCCAAGGCGCCCGAGCTGCCCGTCGTCCTCCTGGAGGACCTCGGGGCGCTCATCGGCCTGGTCCTGGCCCTCGGCGGCGTCGGCCTCGCCCTGGCCACCGGGAACGGCGTCTGGGACGGCATCGGCACCCTGTGCATCGGCGCCCTGCTGATCATCATCGCGATCGTCCTGGCCGCGGAGACCAAGTCCCTGCTGCTCGGCGAGGCCGCAGGCACGGAAGAGGTCGAGAAGATCAAGGCCGCGCTCGTCGACGGGGACGTCGTGACCCGGGTGATCCACATGCGGACCCTGCACCTCGGCCCCGAGGAGCTGCTGGTCGCCGCCAAGATCGCCGTCGAGGGCGACGACACCGCGACGCAGGTGGCGGACGCGATCAACGCCGCCGAGGGCCGCATCCGCGAGGCCGTCCCGATCGCCCGCGTGATCTATCTGGAGCCGGACATCTATCGTCCGGACGCCGCCAGGTAACCCACGGGCGTACGGAAGGCCTCCGCGAGCCGCACACGGCTCGCGGAGGCCTTCCGCGTTGCAGGCGTCCTGGGCATCGCTCAGAGCTCAGGGCCGCCTCGGGCCCGTCATCAGCCGGGGGCGGTGAGGGACCCGACGAGACGGCGCGGCGGGCAGCGGCTATCGGATCTCGCGCAGTACGTCCAGGATGGCGGACTCGTCCGGAGCCGTCCGGAGCCGCTCCCGGAAACCGCCGTCCACCAGCTTGCGCGACAGCAGCGCCAGGATCCGCAGGTGCTCATCGCCGGCCGAGGCCTCCGGCACCGAGATCATGAAGACCAGCCGGGCCTTCGTCCCGTCCAGCGCGCCCCACTCGATGCCCTCCTCGGACCGGGCGAAGCCCACCGTGGGCCGGGTCACCGCGTCGGTCTTGGCGTGCGGGATCGCGATCGACTCGCCGAGACCGGTCGTACCCTGCGCCTCCCGAGCGAGGGCGACCCGTACGAGCTCGTCCACGTCGCGGACGTTGCCCGTGGCGGCCAGCATCTCGGCCATCTCGCGGATCGCCGCCTCCTTGGATCCCGAGGCCAGCTCCGTTCTGACGGTCTGCCCGGTCAGGTACCCGGAGAGCACCTCCGGTTCCCCGGCCGGGGCAGCGGAAGGGGCGGCAGCCGCGGCGGGCACGGCCTGCGCCCCCGGTACGCCCGCCCCGGCGGCCCCGGCGGCCCCGGCACCCACGCCTGCGCCCGCACCGGCCGGCAGCGGCTCGGGGGCGAGTCCCTTCGGTGCGCCCACGCCGTCCCTGCGCTGCTTGATCTCGATGAGCGCATTGGTGGTCAGCGCGGTGACGATCACGCCCGCCGCGATCGCGACGAAGAACATGGCGACCCCGCCGACGGCGCCGAACAGCGAGACGACCGGACCGCCGTGCGGCACCGAGTCCTCCACCCCCGCCACGCCCGCGATCGCACCGGCCACGGCGCCGCCGAGCATGTTCGCCGGGATGACCTGCGCCGGCCGCGCCGCGGCGAACGGGATGGCACCTTCGGAGATGCCGAAGAAGCCCATGAAGAGGGCGGCCATGCCCGTCTCCCGCTCCTGTTCGCCGTAGAGCCTGCGGCGCAGCAGCGTCGCCAGGCCCTGACCGAGCGGCATGACCGGGATAGCGACGGCGGCCATGCCCATGACCGCGTTGTTGGTCCCGATGAGGCCCACCGCGACGAGGAACGCCGTCTTGTTGACCGGGCCGCCCATGTCGAAGGCGATCATCAGACCGATGAGGGTGCCGAGCACGATCGCGCTGGAGCCGGTCATCCCGCTCAGCCAGCTGGTCAGGTGCGTGAAGACCCAAGAGATGGGCCGGCCGATCACGTAGATGTAGAAGAGGCCCAGAGCCAGGGTCGACACGATCGGGATCACGATGATCGGCATGATCGGCCGGACGAACCGGGGGACCTTGACCTTCTTGATCCAGATGACCAGATAGCCCGCCAGGAAACCGGTCGCGATCGCGCCCAGGAAGCCCGCGTTCGCCTCGGCCTTGTAGAGGGTCGTGGCATCGGCGGCGAGGAAGCCGCCGATCATGCCGGGCACCAGTGCGGGCCGGTCGCCGAGCGCGTAGGCGATGTAGCCGGAGAAGATCGGCAGCATCAGCTTGAAGCCGAGCCCGCCCAGGGCGTTCACGTAGAACCAGAAGCCGCCCTCGTCGAAGGTGATGCCCTCGGAGGTGCTGTGCCCGCCGAGCGCGATCGAGAGGGCGAGCAGCAGACCGCCCACGACCACGAACGGGATCATGTGCGAAACGCCGCTCATCAGCGCCTTGTACGCGACCCCGCGCTCCCGGCCGCCTGTGTCTTCGCCATCGCCGACGCCGGCGGCCGTCGCGGTCCCCGACTGTACGGGCGCGCTCCGCACGCGCTCGATCAGCTCCTCCGGCTTGTGGATGCCGTCCGCGACGCTGGTCGACAGGACCCGCTTGCCCGCGAAGCGCTCGCGGCCGACCTCCGTGTCCGCGGCGATGATGATCCCGTCGGCCTCTCTGACATCGTTGTCAGTGACCACGTTCTCGGCCCCGATGGAGCCCTGCGTCTCCACCTTCATGTCGATGCCGAGCCGGTCGGCGGCCTGCTGGAGCTTCTCCGCGGCCATATAGGTGTGTGCGATGCCCGTGGGACACGCGGTGACGGCGAGCAGCTTCAGGCGCTTCTGCCCGCCCGCGCCCCCGTCGGCGGGAGGGCTTGCCGGACTGGTCACTGGAATCTCCTTCACGCCATGGGGCTCGGGGGATCGCACATGAATGCCGATCCTTCGGCTCCTTCGGCATCCTTCCCCGGGCAAGGTCTGGATCAAAAGTCCGGAAGGCCCCGAACGGTCGCGCCGGAAGATCTCCTACGGGGGCAAGACTTGCCCCTCGGCCGACTGGGGCGCGCTGCGCCGATCGGTGTAGATTCGTCATCAGTGTCAGGCGTCGCTGCTGATGGCGGTCGGGCGGTCTCGCGACCGGCCGAGGGGAGAGAGGGCCCCCGACGGACTGTGCGCGGTGTGCCGCCCCCTGCTCAGGCACGGCAGGCGCACGGCTCAGCCGTACCCACCCTCTCGAACCATGAGGAGCAGCACCCATGGACTTCAAGGTCGCAGACCTTTCCCTTGCCGCTTTCGGCCGCAAGGAGATCACGCTGGCCGAGCACGAGATGCCGGGCCTGATGTCGATCCGCGCCGAGTACGCGGACGCCCAGCCGCTGGCCGGCGCCCGCATCACCGGCTCCCTGCACATGACCGTGCAGACGGCCGTGCTCATCGAGACCCTCGTCGCCCTCGGCGCCGACGTCCGCTGGGCCTCCTGCAACATCTTCTCCACCCAGGACCACGCGGCCGCCGCCATCGCCGTCGGCCCGAACGGCACCCCGGAGAACCCGCAGGGCGTCCCCGTCTTCGCCTGGAAGGGCGAGACGCTGGAGGAGTACTGGTGGTGCACGGAGCAGGCGCTGACCTGGCCGAACACCCCCACCGGCGGCCCGAACATGATCCTCGACGACGGCGGTGACGCCACCCTGCTCGTGCACAAGGGCGTCGAGTTCGAGAAGGCCGGCGCGGCCCCGGACCCGTCCACGGCGGACTCCGAGGAGTACGCGCACATCCTCACCCTGCTGAACCGCACCCTCGGCGAGGCCCCGCAGAAGTGGACGCAGCTGGCGTCCGAGATCCGCGGCGTGACCGAGGAGACCACCACCGGCGTCCACCGTCTGTACGAGATGATGGACGAGGGCACCCTGCTCTTCCCGGCGATCAACGTGAACGACGCCGTCACCAAGTCGAAGTTCGACAACAAGTACGGCTGCCGGCACTCGCTGATCGACG
>NZ_JBEZLW010000066.1:0-27823 GCF_040652395.1 Streptomyces sp. NPDC048269 | reverse complement strand
TCTCCTGCATCGAACGCGGCACCCGCCGCGACGACAACCTCGCCAACGCCTACCGCGACTGGCTCACCGCTGCTTGACAGCCAATAGGAGCTTCAACGCGGATCGGCACGAGCGACGGGGCGGCCGGGCAGGCGACGGGGCGGGCAGGCGGCGGCGACCAGCCGCGTCACGTGCCCCGGCTCGCCCGGACCGCTGATGCCGGGCGCCCTCCGGTGTTACCGTCGCGCCATGTCCAAGTCCGAGATAGACCAGGTGACCGCCGAGTTCTTCGCTGCCTTCGACAACCGGGGCGGTAAGTCCGCCGACGTCGCCCGGATCCGCCGGCTCGTCCTGCCCGGCGGTCTGATCGTCATGACCGGCCCGGATCTCACGGCGTACACCGTGGACGAGTTCATCGAGCCTCGCGAGAAGCTGCTGGCCGACGGCCGGCTGGTCGAGTTCTCCGAGTGGGAGACCTCCGAACGGACCGAGATCGCGGGCGACATCGCGTCGCGGTTCGGCGAGTACCGCAAGTCCGGAATCCTGGACGGTGAGCCGTTCGAGGGCGGCGGGACGAAGACCATCCAGTTCGTCCGCACCCCGGAGGGCTGGCGCATCACGGCGTTCGCCTGGTACGACCGGCCCTGACGCCACGTCCGGGGCTCGGCCCGGGCTCTGCGTTCCCTTCGCGATCACTCACACCGCCGCAACGGCACGCGGCAGAACGGACCGTCGACCCCCTGCTGACGGCGGCACCGCCGTTCCGGAACCGGTCAGCGTCCGGGGCTGCGGGCCGGTGGCAGGGTCATCCGCCACCGCCGCCCGGCCCCGGACCGTCCTCCTCTCGTGGCGGCCAGCTGGTCGCCCCCCTCCCCGGCGCCAGCCGGTCCACCACTTCGGCCAGTTCCTGACACGCCTGTTCGATCCTCAGCCGGACGGAGTTCTGCTCGGTGACGAGCGCCGACAGCAGCAGCGAGCTCAACGCCGCGCAGCCGTTGAGCGCCTGGACGTTGGCCATGGCCTGGACCAGCGTGTGGCCCTCGAAGGGACCGCTCCCTTCGATCGCCGCCGCGTTCGCCATCACGGAGACGAGCAGCATGCAGGGCGCGCTCCCCTCCAGCTGGAAGCGCAGGGCGGCCCAGATGAGGAGCGGGAAGACGAGGAAGAGCAGCGCCAGCTGGCTCCTGGTCGCCAGGAGGGTGATGGCGAAGGCGGAGACCAGCAGCACGGCCGCCTCGGCCCACCGGTAGGCGTCCTGGGGCAAGGTGGCCTTGCGCAGGACCAGGAGCAGCGGCGTGATCACGAGCACGCCCATGGCGTCGCCCGCCCACCACGTCCACCACACGGTCCAGAAGCCGCTCTGCGGCAGGCTGTCGGCGACCACCAGCGCCCAGGCTCCGACGGTGGCGCTGATCAGCATCGGCGTCAGGCCGCCCAGGAGGACCAGGGCCACACCGTCCCGGAACCGGTCCAGCGTGATGTTCATGCCGACCCGTCGCAGCATCAGGCAGGCGCAGACGGGAGCGAGGGTGTTGCCCGCGGCGATCCCCAAGCCGACGAGGTCGATCGGACTGATGGACTGGATGACGAGGCAGGCACCGAGGGCGATCCCCGGCCAGACGCGGATCCCCATCCAGAGGAGGCAGGCGACGGCGATGCCCGTGGGTGGCCACAAGGGCGTGACGGTCGCGCCCTCGATCACCACCTGCTGGAGCAGGCCGACCCGTCCGCCCGCGTAGTAGGCGAGGGCGACGGCGAGGATCCGGAGCACCGCCAGGCACGGACGTCGGAAGGCCTCGGTGCGCATCACTTCATCAGACAACAGCACGGGCCCGCCGACGGAGCGTGACACGCGCTACGGCGCCCTCTCCGTCATCCGGTACGTCATCCGGTACGTCATCCGGCTCGGGCCCGAACGGCCTCATGGCGCAGCACGAGCACCGCGGCGTCGTCCTGGTGGCCGGTGGAGTCGGCCACCTTCATCACCTCGGCGGCGAGGTCACCGGGTTCCGCGCCGGCCCCCGCCCTGACCACCGCTGCCACGCGCGCCAGGCCCGCTTCGATCGGGAACGACGGGCCTTCGACCACACCGTCGGTGACCAGGACGAAGGATCCCTCGGTGTCCAGGCGGCGTCGGGTCACGGTGTACTCCGAACCCGGCAGCATGCCCAGCGGCAGGCCGCCCTCGTCCTCCACGATGCCGTGCTCGCCGTCGGTCGTGGCCCAGACCCCGGGCACGTGGCCGGCGCGGGCGCTCTGGATCTCCCGCGCGGCAGGGTCGAAGCGGAGGAAGGTGCAGGTGGCGAAGAGATCGCAGTCCACGGACAGCAGCAGGTCATTGGCCCGGCTGAGTACCTCGCCCGGGTCGGCGGCGGCAGCGGCCACCGCGCGTACGGCGATCCGCACCTGCCCCATGAAGGCTGCCGCCTCGACGTCGTGGCCTTCCACATCGCCGATGGAGAACCCCAGAGCGCCCCCGGGCAGCTGGAAGCCGTCGTACCAGTCGCCGCCTATGTTCAGGCCGTGACGGGCGGGCGCGTACCGGGCCGCTGCGCGCAACCCCGGCACGCACGGAAGCGAGGCGGGAAGGATCTCCCGCTGCAGCGCCTCGGCCAGCTCCACGCGAGCCCGCTGGAGTTCCGCCCCTTCCCTCGCCTGGGCAGTGAGCCGCCCGAGTCTGGTCAGCAAGTCGTCCGCGGTCACCGACCGCGTGGACTTATGGGAGGTCATGGACCGCTCCGGGGTACGCCCGCTTCAGGGCCTGGCACAAAAATCCACTTCATCGTACGGAGGGAGTCCGCTGATCGCATCACGAGCGCCGCCCTGCCGGGGTTTTCACCGCCGTCGTGCGCGGTGGAGGTCGCCGAGCAGCGATCTCGGCGCCGTGGTGCGGCCGGGTGTTCCGGCCGGTCGGACCGATCCGTGCGGTGCGGTCCCCGGTGTCCGCACCGCACGGAGGTCTGCCGTCAGGGCCGGTCTACGAGAGCGGCCACCGCGATCAGTAGGTGTCGAGGCTGAACCTCTGGTACTTGGCGTACTGCCCGTTCTGGTCCTGGCAGTTGAAGTGGCGCAAGCCCTGCGCTGTCGCCGACGCACAGCCCGGTGGCCACGCCCTTCAGCCGGCGGGTGAAGACGGCCTGGACACCCGCGCCCGCCGCCGGCGCGTCCGAGGCCCGCGCGGCAGCGGACCGGGCGAGTACGTCGACGGGGGCCGAGGCAGTCGGCAGCGGAGATGACGCGGAGGACGCCGTACCGGCCGTCGAGGAGCCCGCTCCCGCGAGAGCCGGTCTCCTGCCCCCTATTGGGCACCGGCCGCCGGCCGCCGGAGCAGGTAGACGGCCGCGGTCAAGACCAGTACGGCCATGCAGGCGATGAACACCAGCCCGGCTCCCTCCAGGCCGATCGGACCCGCCAGTACCCCGACCCCGATCACCGGCACCGAGATGCCCGCGTACGCCACCACGAACAGCGCCGAGATCACCGCCGCGCGCTGCTCCGGCGGGGACGCCCCGGCCACCGCGGACAGCGCACCGCGAAACGCCAGCCCCTGCCCGACGCCGCCGACGACCGCGCTCAGCACCACCAGCGCCAGCAGGTCCCACCGCAGTGCGCCCGCGAGCAGCGCCAGCCCGGCGAAGAGCCCGGCGCAGCCGAGCGGCAGCGACCGCTCCACCCCGACCCGGCCGACCGCCAGTTGGCCGGCGGTCGAGGCGAAGAAGGCCAGCGCGACGACCAGCCCGCTCACGGCGTGGTTGTGAACGCCCAGGGACTGCGCGAGGAACGCCGGGCTGACCGACGTGAACACCCCGAACAGCGCGAACCCCACGAACGAGGCGATCGCCGCGGGCCCGAACACCGCCCGCACCTGCGCGGGCAGGCCGGGCCGCTGCGGCCGTACGGTGCTCAGTGGCCGCCGCTCCCGTACGGTCTCCGGAAGCCGCAGCAGGACGGCGGCCGCACCGGCCACGAGTACGAGGTGCACGGCGAAGGGCAGGTACAGCGGCCAGGCGGCGTACTGGGCGAGCACCCCGGCGAGCAGCGGACCGCAGCCCAGCCCGCCCATGTTGGCGGCGGTGGCCACGAACGTGGCCCGGGAGGCGCCGCCGGGCGGAGCCAGCTCCATCACGTACGCCGTGGCGGCCCCGGTGAACAGGCCGGCGGACAGCCCCGACAGCAGCCGCCCCGCGTACAGCCAGCCGAGCCCGGTGGCGCACAGGAAGCAGGCGGCGCTCGCCGCCGCGCATCCCAGGCCCACCAGCAGCACCGGCCGCCTGCCCACGGCGTCCGAGGCGTTGCCCGCCAGGAGCAGTACACCGATCACCCCGAAGGCGTACACGGCGTACACGACGGTCACCATCAGCTCGGAGAACCCGAACTTCTCCTGGTAGAGCCCGTAGAGCGGGGTCGGCAGCGTGGTCCCGGCCATGCACACGGCGAACACCGCCCCGCCGAGAAGACATGGGCGCCACCCACGGCGGACCGGGCCGGGCGGACGGGACGTCGACGACACGACCTAGGACCCGGATCCGGACCCGAACCCGAACCCGGCGAGGTGCATGCCGAGTTCCGGCGGCCCGAACCGCTGGGGAGACGTCGCCGCCTCCCGCGCCCCGGCCACCGCGGCGTCGTAGGTGCGCCGCAACAGCGAAGCAGCGGCCCCGCCCGCCTCTACGTGCCGGCTGCCGGCCTCCCGGCGCACCTGGCTGATCTCCTCGACGACCTCGCGCATCCCCGCTCGCTTCCTCCCGGCACGCCGACCATAACCCCCGGTAGGTGACGAAACGGTCACGCACCGCCACAGGCAGGGCAGCAGAATCGTTGAGCCACGTATGCACGAGACGACGTTCGCCCCGCAGGACAGAGCCAGGATCCCGCGACCGCCCGGGCCGTCCCCGGCCGAGTCCGGTTCCCCGATCTACGACCGGCTGGTGCGTGAATGGAGGCGCGCCGGCCGTACGGTCCCCCGGCCGACGGGTCCGGACGGGTGGAAATGGGCCGACGACCAGGACTGGTTCGGCCGGGCCTGATCACGAGGACGCTTCCGGAGCGCGCCTCCGCGCGGCGATCACCGTGCTGAGGGCGAGGAGAACCACGGCCCAGAGCACGGCACTCCACGGCGAGGTCTCCCCCTTCGGCCTCGGGACTGGTAGGCCCGCACGTTCAGGAGTCGCGTATTCGCTGTAGGGCTGTTCGGACGTTCGAAGCGCCACCGGGACGGCACCGAGCCTCACGTCGTCCCCGTGGAGGACAAGCGAGGCTCAGTGGACCCGGTGTAAGTAGCCGGGCTTCACCGCTGGTGGTCGCCGGGGGCGTATCGGCTCTTCCGAGTCCTGGGTGATGACCGCGGGCGGCAGCGTGAGGCGGGGCATCGGCGAGGGTGCAGTGTTCGCAGAGGCGTCCGCCGAGCAGCAGGCCCTCGAAGCCGCAGCGATCGCAGAAGAAGTCGCGGACGATGCCCGCGCAGTCGCGGCAGGTCGGTGCGCCGTCGGGGTCCCGTCCGGGCAGCAGCCGGTCGGTGTCGCAACAGGGGCGGCGGCCACGGACTCGCACCGCGCGGTCGTAGCAGGTCCGGCAGATCGGACCGTCCGACCACTCGGCGGACTTCGAGGCGCGACGGCCGCAGCGGGCACAATCGCGGATCATCCACCGCTCGTACTCCTCCGGCGTCACCGCTCGCCCCTCGGGCGTCAGCCGGACCCGTGGGGGTCGGCGGGCAGCCAGGTTGATCGGCGCCTCTTCGCCGGCAGCGCGGCGGGCCGGGAGGTTCTGCGCGGGCTTGCGGCCGGTGACCTCGTAGCCTTCCCACAGCCGGGCGAAGTCGGGGCTCTTGAGGAGGAGCTCACCGACGAGGTTGGTCAGGTCGGGGGCGTCGGGGGCGGTACCGGCGACGGCGCGCAGCCGGGCGACGCGGGCGGTGATCTGGCGGTCCCAGTCCGGGAACAGGTCCCGCGCGGCCAGGTGGAAGAAGAGGCAGCGGGCGAGGTTGCGGTGTTTGGCCGGCCGGTCCTCCAGGCCCGCGTACAGGGCGAGACCGCCGGGGTTCCAGGCCAGCCTGTCCATGCTGCGGCTGATGACGTGGGCGGGGCGATGCCGATGCCGATGCCGACGAGGGTGGCCAGCTCCTCACGGCGCAGGCCCGGGGTACGGCGCAGCCCGGTGCCGACGGTGAGCCCGGCCCGCTGCGGGCTGGTCTGGGTGCGGCGGGCGCGACAGGAAGCGGCCCAGTTCCGCGCCCTCGCTCGTGCCGGTGGGGTGCTCGGATGCCATGGCTTCAGTGTCACACCGCGCTGACCTGGGCGGCAGCGTGGTGGGGGGCCCTGTCATACCCCCGAACAGCTCGGCCTGCCTGCGCGGGGCTGAAAGCGCGAGGGTGGATACATGACGAGCTGTGTCCACTGGCCGTCCGCGCGTCGCGGCGAGCGAGTACGGGATGGGCGGGTGAGGGTGGGGCACGGCCGGAGTAGACGAGCGAGCGGAGAGAGCGGATGCGGTACATCAAGCTGCGTGACCTGGAGGTTTCCCGGATCGGTCTGGGCGCGATGGGCATGTCCCACGGCTACACGGGCTCCGGCACCGACGAGGCGGAGTCGATCAGGACCGTGCACCGGGCGCTGGAGCTGGGCGTCACCCTCATCGACACCGCCGAGATCTACGGGCCCTACACCAACGAGGAACTGCTCGGGCGGGCGCTGAAGGGGCGCCGGGAGAAGGCGGTGCTGGCCACGAAGTTCGGCCTGGTCTCGCACGCCGGTGACGGTGCGTGGAACCTGGACTCCAGCCCGGCCAACATCCGCACCGCGGTCGAGGGCTCCCTGAAGCGGCTGGGCACCGACCACATCGACCTGTACTACCAGCACCGGGTGGACCCGAACACGCCGATCGAGGAGACCGCCGGCGCCGTGGGCGAGCTGATCGACGAGGGCAAGGTGCGCGCCTTCGGCCTGTCCGAGGCCGGTCCGGACACGATCCGCCGCGCTCACGCCGTGCAGCCGGTCACCGCGGTGCAGTCGGAGTACTCCCTGTGGACCCGCGGTATCGAAGAGCGCGTCCTGCCCGTCCTGCGGGAGTTGAACATCGGGCTGGTGCCGTTCTCCCCGCTGGGCCGCGGCTTCCTGACCGGCACCGTTCGCTCCACCGACCAGTTCGACAAGGACGACTTCCGCCGCGACAACCCCCGCTTCACCGGGGAGAACTTCCAGCGCAACCTGGCGCTCGCCGACGAGGTCAAGGCCCTGGCCGCCGAGGTCGGCGCCACCCCGGCGCAGGTCGCGCTGGCCTGGCTGCTCGCCCAGGGCGACGACATCGCCCCGATCCCCGGCACCAAGCGCGTCAGCCGGGTCGAGGAGAACACCGCCGCCGACACGGTCACCCTGACCGCCGAGCAGCTCGACCAGCTCAGCAGTCTGCCGCCCGCCGCCGGCGACACCCACACCGAGGCCCAGGCGCAGATGCTCGAACGCTGATCACCCGCACCGCTCCGCACGACCCCCGTTTGGAGTAGCACCCCTCATGCGTGCAGCAGTGTGTACGGAGCCGGTGACGTTCGTGTCGAGCACCGGGCCGACCCGAAGATCGTCGATTCGACCGCCGCGGTGGTGCGCACGCTGGCCGCGTGCGTGTGCGGCAGCGACCTGTGGCCCTACGCGTCGATGCCCGCCACCGGCACCGGCCGCCCCATGGGGCACGAGTTCCTCGGCGTCCCCGAGGAGACCGGCCCGGACGTGACCGGCCTGAAGACCGGTGATCTGATCAACGCCCCGTTCGCCTACAGCGACAACACCTGCGACTACTGCGCCGAGGGCCTGCAACATCCCGTGCCGCAACGGCGGCCGGCACGGCTCGACACGGGCTCTCGTCGTCCTCGTCCGCGTCGCCGGTGGCCGGGTCACGCAGCGGGCGCAGACCACCACGCGGGGACGGTGGCACGGGCGTCCTCCACGCCCGGATGCTCGGCCAGGTACTCGACCCCCGGCCACGGCACATCCGGCGGATCCACCAGGAACAACCCCAGATCGCGGACCGTGCCCATCTGGAGCGCGAACCCCAGACGGCTGTGATCACCTCTCCGCGTCCGGATCAACTCCCGGTCCACATCGTCGAGATAGACGAACCGCTCCGGCTCCGGCTCCGGCTCCGGCTCCGGCTCCTCCACGTACCGCCCGTACGCCTCGGCCTGCTCATCAGTCAGAAACTCCACCGGCACGCGGCGGACGGTAACCCCGCGTCACAAGCGTTATGCATTACTGGCTGTTCCGCCGGTTCCCACGGCCGCTCATCCCCTGGCAGTTTCTTTGTTAGAGCTTGATGTCCCACCTCTGGTTGAAGCGAAAAGCTTCGTTGCAGTCCCACATTTGGAGAACGGCGCCCGAAGGGGGAGCTTTGTTGATTGCCGGGTTGCGGGCGTCAAGACACTTGCCGCTCCATTTGTTCACTATGATCCAGGTGTTGTCGCTGGCAGGGTTCTTGTAGTTGATCCATGGGGTCCAGGTCTGGCTCGTGTCGCTGCGACAGTCGTACATGACGACGGGCTCGCCGTTTCCAGTGCCCCAGACGTCCAGGCACTTGTTTTCCCAGTAGTACGACCGGATGTGGTAGCCGCCGCCTGGTACACCGACGAACTCGAATGTGTTGCCGGTTCGTGTGAGCGTAAGGCCCTTTCCATTCATGCACGTCGGGCTCTGACATCCACTGATGGTTCCGTCCAGGCCTGACGCGTTGTTCACCAGAAGTGTGGCGGAGCTCGCCTGGGCCGGGCTGGGGGCGACGAAAACGCTCGACGTGATCAGCGCAGCTAGTAGAAGGCCATGCTTTCTCATCACACTCTCCCCATCGGGGTGTCTGCGTTCCTTTTCACTATTGCACGGGAGGGTAAGGCAGGCACCAGGAGCGGGGCGGGTGGAGAGCAGCAGAACCCGAACCCGTCCGGAGCCAACTCGGGGATCAGGGGAGGCAGATGTCTGGGCCCGCACCGCCCGGCACCTGTCACCACGAAGTCGTCCCGCTGCGGTTTCCGCTCCGGGGCGGCGCCGGATTCAGTAGCGTGTGGCGCCCCGGGGCAGGGGATCACGGGGATGGGCGGGGGATCACGGGGAGCGGGAGGCGTTATGCGGGGTGGAACGGTCGCCGTGGTCGGCGGAAGCATCGCGGGCTGCGCACTGGCCACGGCGGCGGCACGGGCGGGCGCCGGTGAGGTCGTGGTCCTGGAGCGTACGCGCGGGCGGCTCGCGGACCGGGGCGTGGGGTTGTGCATCAACAACGAGCGGGCCGCCGAACTCGGCGCCAGCGGTGCGCTGCCCGAAGGGATCGCGGCGCACCGGCTGGAGCGGCGCCGCTGGGTGGTCCGGGACCCCGGGGAGGCGGGCGGGCGGGTGATCTGGGAGCAGCCGTTCCCGTTCCACTCCTACCACTGGGGCCTGCTCTGGCGCGGGCTGCGGGAGTCGGTCCCCGACGCGGTGGTCTACCGGCAGGGGGAGACGGTGACGGGCGTGGCCGGCACGGGGACCGGGCCCGGTGTCGCAGCCGCACAGGTGCGCCTCGCGGGCGGCGGCGTGGAGACGTACGACCTCGTCGTCGGCGCGGACGGGTACCGCTCCGTGGTGCGCGAGGCGGTCTGCCCCGAATCCCGGCCGCACTACGCCGGATACGTGTGCTGGCGGGGGAACTTCGACGCCGCACGGCTGGCGGAGATCGACGGCGGCGCCGACTCGGCGCCGGATGCGGTCACCACCGTCTGCTTTCCCGGCGGTACGTGCGTCATCTACCGCATCCCGGGGCCGGACGGGCCCCGGGTGAACTGGGTGCTGTACGCCCCGCCGCCGCAGGACGGACAGCTGCGCTTCGACGACCCCACGAGCTTTCCCCCAGGCGCGCTGACCCCCGAACTGGCGCGGCAACTCGAGGCGTTGCTCGACCGCGAGTTCCCGCCGTACTGGGGTCGGGCGCTCGGGCTGACGGATCCGGCGGACACCTTCGTCCAGCCCATCTACGACCTGGAGACCGCGCGCATCACCGCGGGCCGGCTGCTGCTCCTGGGGGACGCGGCCAGCGTCGTGCGGCCGCACAACACGAGCGGAGCCGCCAAGGCCCTCCAGGACGCCACCGCCGTCTACGGCATCTGGCGCCGCTGCGACTCCTTCGAGGAGCTGCTGCGCGGCTATCAGGACGCCCGCGGCGCCGCCGGACGGGAACTGGTCGCGCTGGCCCGCCGGCTCGGCCGCGCCCAGGTCGAGCGGACCCCGGCCTGGTCCGCCATGCATCCGCGCGACATGCAGAGCTGGTGGCAGGGGCAGCTTGCCGGCGCCCCCGGGATCGGCGGTCAGGCCATGACGCCGTAACTCCTGACCGGTCGTCAGCGGTGGCTCGGTGCGCGGTGCAGGAGTTCCAGCCGCTGTTGGGCCAGGTGCAGGTACGTGGGATCGACCGACGGCAGCGAGCGCAGCAGGTCCACGAGTTCGGTGCCGGCCTCGCGTACCGCCGCCTCGTCCTTCAGCTGCGTCCAGCAGTAGAGGGCGCCGGCGGCCGCGGCGTGGACTTCGGCCGCGTCCGGGGGCTGGCGGGCCAGCCGGGTCCGGCCGGCGCCGGTCCACAGCCGGGTCGCCAGCCGGAAGTCCCCCGCCATACGGGCGAGATCGGCGCGGATCTCCACCCACTGGACCGTCTCCGGGGAGGTGAACCCGTACGTCCGCAGGGCGTGCTGCTCCCATGCCCGCGCGAGCGTCGCGGCTTCCAGGTGCCGGCCGGAGGTGGCCAGGGCATGGATGTGCGGCCGCGGGTCCTGGGCGGCCACGGCCACGGTCGGAGCCGGAGCCGGAGCCGGAGAGCCCGGTGCCGCTTCCCGCTGCCCGACCGGGACGGCCTCGTGGGACGCGCCGTCAGCGGCACGCCCTGCAGCCGGAACGGGAGTCGGAGCCGGAACGGGAAGTAGAGCCGCAGCCGCGGCCGGCGTGGGCGCCGGCGCCGGTGCGCCGAGCTCCCGGGCCGTCGGCAGGACGAGGGCACCCGGCGGCAGCGCGGCGGCGCCCACCGCGAGGACGTGCAGCTGGAGGTTCGCCGGCCGGGAGGGGCTGCTGCGGAGCTGGTCGATCCAGTGCCGGGTATAGCTGCTCACGACGTTCCCGCCGCCGGCGAAGCCGGGCGGGGACACCACTCCGTACACCTCGGCGGCGGGAGGGGCGGGCAGGCTGCCGTACTCCTGCAGCAGCGGCCACGCCGCGTTGTCCGCCGCGAGGTCGAGCAGCACGGTGGTCAGCCCGGGAGGGCGTGCGCTCAGCTCCGCGCCCAGCCACTCCCAGGGCAGGGCCGTGTAGCGGACCGAGGCGGCCGTCGTCCCCGCCAGGGCGAGGTGGAGCCGACGGCTTCGGCGGTCCACCGTGAGCCGGCCCGACAGGTAGACCAGCAGCGGTCCCGGCGTGGCGGCTGCCGTACGCAGCCGCGTCAACGCCGTGTTCGGGTCCCGGATCCCGTCCAGGTACGTCGTGTCGCTGGGAACCCCGCTGTTCAGCAGGATGGAGACGGGCACCACCCCGAGTGCCGCCACGTTCGCACTGGGAGCCACCTGAACGGTGCGGCGACGCACGGCGGCATCCCCCGCGACGAGAAGTACGTGCCCCCGCTGCTGCGTCGGACCGATGATGTGCATGAACAGACCGTACTCACATCCTCCGGTTCCCGAGGCCGTACCCCGGGCCCTCGCTCGCGTTCACAGCCGGACAACGGCCTCCACGAACCGCTCTTCGTACGGTTGGACCATCGCCGTCTCCCCGCACTCGTGCAGCTTCCGTACGTGGGCCTCGGCCGCGTCCCGCTGCGCGACGGTGGACCGGGGGCGGCATCGTCGGGGCCCCGCCGGCGCTCCGGCAGGGCCCGCGTACCGCTCCGGTGCCATGCTGGGACTGGATGGGCCGGGATGGGCCGGAGACATGGAGGCAGCCATGGGGTTCTACGCCGACCAGGTCCTGCCGCGGATCCTCGATCTCGTGTGCGGGCTCAAGACGGCCCGACCGCTGAGACGCCGGGTGTGCGTGGGCCTGACGGGCGACGTCGTGGAGATCGGCTTCGGTACGGGCCACAACGTCCCCTTCTATCCGCAGGCCGTGAGCAGCGTGGCCGCGGTCGAGCCGTCCGATGTCGGGTGGAGACTCGCCGCCGGCCGCGTCAGGGCCGCGCGCGTGCCGGTACGGCGCGCCGGACTGGACGGCCAGTCGTTGCCCTTCGAGGACGACACCTTCGACACCGCCCTGTCCACCTGGACACTGTGCACCATCCCCGACGCCGACGTGGCCCTGCGTGAACTGCGGCGCGTCCTCAAGCCGGGCGGAACCCTGCACTTCCTCGAACACGGGCTGGCCCCGGCGGAGGACGAGAACGTACGCCGCTGGCAGCGACGGCTCGAACCCGTGCAGAAGCGCGTCTTCGGCGGATGCCACCTCACCCGCCCGGTCGTGGACATGCTCACCGGCGCGGGCTTCCGGATCAAGGAAATCGACGTCTTCTACGAGGAAGGCGCTCCCAAGCTGCTGGCCGCGGATTCCCTCGGCATCGCCCTGTCTCCCTAAGTGCTGTCCCGTGATCCCCGGGCCGTGTCCGGTCAGCGGAGCCAGCCGCCCGTGTGGGTCTGGACTGCCGAGCCGTCGAGGTCGCTGAGCTTCGCGGCGACGAACTCGCGGGCCCAGTCGGAGGTCTGCACCCGGAAGGCGGGCTTCTCGGCGGTCAGCGCCTCGACGATCGGAGCGGCCGCCTCGGCCGAGGTCTGGGCCTGGGTGAAGGTCTTCATCACGTGGTCGACGTACGCCTGGAAGGCCGGGGCGTACGGGCCGGCGGCGGCGAGCATCGCCGGCACGTCCACGCCCACGCTCGCGACGAACTCGCTGGCCACCGCGCCCGGTTCGATGACGGTGACGTCGACGCCGACGGTCGCGGCGACCGGCGCGAACGATTCCATGAAGCCTTCGACCGCGAACTTGGCCGCGCAGTAGGCCTCGTTGAACGGCTGGCCGATCACACCGCCGACGCTGGTGACCGTGATCACGCGGCCCTGTGAGGCGCGCAGGTGCGGCAGGGCGGCGCGGGTGACCTCCACGACTCCGAAGAAGTTCACCTCCATGGTCGCGCGGACGTCGTCGACCGTGCCCTGCTCGATCGTGCCGACCCGGCCGGCTCCCGCGTTGTTGACCACCGCGTCGAGGCGGCCGTACTCGGCGAGCACCTCCTCCAGGCAGTCGGCGACGGACCCGGCGTCGACCACGTCCAGGCGCTTGACCGCGACGCGGTCGGAGACGCCCGCCTCGGCGGCCGCGCGGCGGAGCGGGTCGGCCTTGCCCGTGTCGCGCATGGTCGCGATGACCTGCCAGCCGGCCTGTGCGGCCGCCACGGCGGCGGCGAGGCCGATTCCCGAGGACGTGCCGGTGATCAGGACCGTCTTGCGGGGGGTGGGAGCGGTGGGGGTGGCATTCATGAGGGTCTCCAGGCAGCGGTGCCGTGCGGAAGGAGCACGACCAGGTTTATGTGCGTGCACACACACTATAGAGATATGTGCGCGCACACGCAAACAGGTAACCTCGTCCCATGGCCCGTAACGACCTCACCATGAGTGACCTCACCTCGCGCGATCATGCCTTCTACGGTCTGATCTGGGCGGGCACCACGCTGTCCGCCCGGATCGACCAGGCCCTGTCACGCGCCCACGGCCTGCCGCTGTCCTGGTTCGAGGTGATGCTCTGGCTGAACGGGCAGAGCGAGCCGGTCGCCGCCTCCGACCTGGGGGCCAAAACCCTGCTGAGCCGCAGCCAGGTCTCACGCGTGGTCGACCAGCTCCAGGCCCGCGGCCTGGTGGAGCGGGTCCCCTCCCCCACCGACGCCCGTTCCGTGTGCGTCGCGCTCACCGCCGACGGGCGCAAGGCCTTCGCCCAGGCCGACGCCACCCGGCGCGAGGCCCTGCGGGAGGTCTTCGACGACCGGTTGGACGACGCGGACATCGAGGCGCTGGAGACCGTATGGGCCAAGCTCAAGCGCCGGTGAGCCGTACCGGGTGCCTCAGGACGGGGCCGTGAGGAGTCCGTCCTGCGGTCGGCAGGACGGGGGAGTCCGTCCTGCGGCCGGCAGGTCGGTGCCGTGAGGAGTACGTCCTGCGGCCGGCGTCGCGCCCTACGATGACAGGAGGCCCGCGGGCACCTTCCGGGCCTTCGTCCCGCATCAGGGAGGCACGTCCATGGCACACGACCAGATCCCGGGTATCGATCCCACGGCGGCCCCGAGCGGGGACGGCTGCGTGGAGTGCCTGGCGGGCGACGGACCGGGGTGGTGGCTACATCTGCGGCGGTGCGCCGCGTGCGGGCACATCGGATGCTGTGACTCCTCACCCTCGCAGCACGGGACGAAGCACGCGCGGCAGGCGGGACACCCCTTCCTGACCAGCTTCGAACCGGGCGAGGACTGGTTCTGGAACACCGAGACCCAGGAGTACTACGAGGGGCTCCAGCTGCCCCCGCCCACCGCTCACCCGTCCTCCCAGCCGACCCCGGGCCCCCGGGGCAAGGTCCCCGCGGACTGGCAGGAGCACCTCCACTGACCCGGCGCCGCACCCCGCGCCCGCGGTGGACGGCCGGGCCACGCGGGCACAGGCTGGAATCCGACTGTGTCAGGAGGACACCCCATGCCCGACAAGGAACCCCGCACCGAGCTGGACGAGCGCTACAGCGACGAGCGGGCGACGGCCGTGCCGTGGTCTCAGGCCGTCACCCGGCTGGCCGAGGCGGAGCTGTACTGGCTGACGACCGTGCGCCCGGACGCGCGGCCGCACGTCACCCCGCTGATCGGCGTCTGGACGGACGGCGCGCTGCACTTCTGCACGGGCCCGGAGGAACGCAAGGCCAAGAACCTCCGGGCCAATCCGCACGTCATCCTCACCACCGGCTGCAACGCCCTGCACGAGGGCTTCGACCTGGTCGTCGAGGGCGAGGCGGCCCGCGTGACGGACTCGGGCCGGCTGCGCGAGCTCGCCGCCGCCTGGGAGGCGAAGTACGGCGCCGAATGGCACTTCGACGTGAGCGACGGCGCGTTCGTCAATCCCGACGCGGGCGAGGCCCTGGTTTTCGCGGTGCCGCCGCGCACCGCCTTCGGCTTCGGCAAGGGCGGCTACAGCCAGACGCGCTGGCTCTTCTCCTGACACCCGGCCCCGTGAGGCGCACTAGGGTCGCTCGTGTGACTGCCGGGTCGGCCATGGGCCATACACGAATGGGACTCCCGGCCTCGGCTTGAGCGCGAGGCGGGCACGGGCCCCGCCACTTCTCCGCGTCTTCGCTCCCGCGCCCCGCGCGCGGCGCCCCCGTCCCAACGGACCCAAAGACCCGGAGAAACACCACTGATGTCGTACGATCGACTACTACGAGCAGCGCGACGAGCCGATCCAGTCGCAGCACTACGCGTTCCTCGTGCCCGACGCGCAGTTCGACGACATGATCGCCCGACTGGATACGGTCGGCGTCACCTACTACGCCGATCCGAGCCACACCGAACCCGGCCGGATCAACAGCCTGTTCGGCGGTCGCGGGGCGTACTTCGACGACCCGGACGGTCACAACATGGAGATCATGACGCGGCCGTACGCGCGGCCGTACGCGCAGCCGTAGGCCTCGCGGGCGCGCACCACGGAGGGCCGGGAGGGTGCGATCTGCTCACTCCCTGTGATCGCACGGCGATGCGGTCTTGGCACCCGGCCCGCATGATGAAGCTGCATGATGAAGCTGCGGGGCGGCCTGTCGAAGGGAGCGAAATGCACGCGGAGCGGTACGAGCTGGTGATCCCCGACGGCGTCGAGGACGGCCAGGACGTGGTGGTCGTGACCCGTACGGACCGCAGTGGCCCCGGCGGGCATCCCGTCTACTCCGACGAGACCGGCATCGTCCAGGCGGAGATCAGCGATCAGGGCGAGGTGCGCATGCTCCCGTCGAGCAGCCAGCAAGTACCCGCCCAAGGGGTCCGGGCCCGCCCGCTGCCGGACTGACGGGACACGACGTCCCCTGGCCGGAGCCCGGACCGGCGTCCTCACGGGGCAGGCCCCGTGAGGACGCCGGGTCCCGTCGGGCGGCGTCGCCTGGTGCGCGTGGGTGCCGCGCAGGCCCGGCGATCTCGGCCTTACCCTGTCCTACCTGGTCAAAGGGGGTAGGAGAGGTGGTTCCTCGGCCGTGGGGCCGCGGCGCAGTCACGCCGTCGGATCCCTGTACGCTCGGTGGATGGCGAAGTACTTCGACGTGCACCCCGAGAATCCCCAGCCGCGCACCATCGGCAATGTCGCGGACAGCATCCGCTCCGGCGCGCTCGTCGCGTACCCCACGGACTCCTGCTTCGCACTCGGCTGCCAGGTGGGCAACCGCGACGGCATGACCCGGATCCGGTCGATCCGGAATCTCGACGACCGGCACCACTTCACCCTCGTGTGCCAGAACTTCGCGCAGCTGGGCCAGTTCGTGCACCTCGACAACGACGTGTTCCGTGCGATCAAGGCGGCGACGCCGGGACCGTACACCTTCATCCTCCGCGCGACGAGCGAGGTACCGCGCCAGCTGCTCCACCCGAAGAAGAAGACGGTCGGAGTCCGGATTCCCGACCACGTCGTCACCCAGGCCCTGCTCGCCGAACTCGGCGAACCCCTCCTCTCCAGCACCCTGCTGCTGCCCGACGAGGAGGAGCCCATGACGCAGGGCTGGGAGATCAAGGAACGGCTCGAGCACCTGGTGGACGCCGTTCTCGACTCGGGCGACTGCGGAACCAAGCCCACCACCGTCATCGACTACTCCAGTGGTGAGGCCGAGATCGTACGCCCGGGGGCGGGCGACACCTCGCGGTTCGAGTAGGGCTCGACGCCACCGGCCCGGCTCCGCGTGCTGCTCGCGGCCGGGGCCGGGCCCGTCACAGACCTCCCCGACGGGACGGCGGCTACGCGGCCTGCACGAGTTCGCGCACGGTCGCCATGTCGCTGAAGGGAATCAGCTCTTCGCCGACGATCTGGTGCGGCTCGCTCCCCTTGCCCGCGATCAGCACCGTGTCGTCGGGGCCCGCGACGGACAGCGCGAAGGCGATCGCCTGCCGGCGGTCGGGGAATCGTTCGAAGGGCGTGCCGGTCTCCACGAGGCCGGGGGTGATCTGGTCGAGGATCGCCTCGGGGTCCTCGTTACGGGGATTGTCCGAGGTGAGGACGCACAGGTCGGACCTGGTCCCCGCGATGCTCCCCATTTCGGCGCGCTTGGTGGTGTCCCGGTCCCCGCCGCAGCCGAAGACGGTGATGACCCGGCCGCGGGCGAAGCCCCGGATGGCGGTCAGCACCTTGTTCAGGGAATCCGGTGAGTGCGCGTAGTCGACGATGACCGAGGTGCCGAGGGGGGTCCGGAAGCGCTCGAACCGGCCGGGGACGGGCGGCATCCGGTCCAGGGCGGCGACGAGGGGGCCCAGATCGTGGCCCAAGAAGTGGCAGGCCGCCAGGGTGCCCAGTGCGTTGGCCACCGAGAACCGGCCGGGGACGGGGATCGAGGCCGGATACGCGCGCCCGCCGTGGTGCAGGGTGAACCGCGTGCCGGAGGCGCTCACGACGAGGTCCGTGGCCCGGTAGTCCGCCGGGGCGTCCAGGGCGTACGTGGTCACCGCGCCCGGCATCATCGCCGGGATCCGGGCACCCACCGGGTCGTCCACGTTCACCACCGCGTGCCGGCACAAGCCCTGGAACAGGCGTAGCTTGGCATCCCGGTAGTTCGCCATCGTGCCGTGGTCGTCCAGATGGTCCTGCGTCAGGTTGGTGAAGACTCCTACGTCGATGAACGTCCGGTCCACGCGGTGGTTCAGCAGCGCCATCGACGTGGCTTCGAGCACCGCGCTGCCGGTTCCCCGGTCACGCATGTATCCCAAGAGGTACTGGAGGTCCGGCGATTCCGGCGTCGTCAGCACGGATCGCGGCATCGGGATGAGCTCGTCGCCGATCCGGCTGCCCGCCGTCCCGATCACCCCCACCTTTGCGCCCTCCGAGGTCCGCAGGACGGATTCGACCATGTACGACACCGACGTCTTGCCGTTGGTGCCGGTGATCGCCACCATGTCCATCTGCCGCCCCGGTTCGCCGAAGTAGCGGGAGGCCACGACCCCGGCGGCCGTCCGGGCGCTCGGCACCCGCACGGCGCATGCGTCGGCGGGCCACGTCGGCACGGGGTGGTCCGGTTCGCTCCCGTCGACGAGTACCGCGGCTGCGCCGCGTGCGAGGGCGGCGGGGACCGAGTCGGGACCCCCCTCCTCGTGGCCCGGCACCGCGATGAACACGGAACCCGGCATCACCCGTTCCACGTCGAAGGTGACTCCCCCGGTGATCGGTGTCTTCTCCGGGTCACCCCGGAGAACGTGGTGCTCCTGCCCGGCCAGCAACTCGCTCAGCTTCACAATGATCCCTTTCGGAGCGGCTCGGCCCCGATCGTGCGGGCCGCGGCCGGGCGGCGGTCTCCGACGGCACGCCGGGGACCGCGGTGATGACGTCAGCCGGAGCCGGAACCGGACGTGGCGGCTCGTCGCGGCGGGAAGAGGCCCTGCCGGACGTACGAGATACGAGAAGAGCGGCGAACCGGCAACGGAGACCGGTACGGACTCCGCGGGAAGTCGCTAGCCGTGGCCGTGCAGAGCGATGCGGCGCGTCTCGGGCGCCTCGACCTCGGCCGGGGCCGAGGTCGAGGGGCGCAGCGCGGAGGCAGCCCGCGGCGGGCACTTCCTCGACGTGCGTGTGCGACCCATGGGCCGAGTGTACGGCCGGCAGGGCGGTCCGAAATCCACCCGGCGGTCGCGAGCCGTGGGGGCGGCCGCACGGTCGACGGCCGGTGCCGGCCCGTGGTGTCAGTGCTCGTAGTTCGTGAGGACGCAGCCCTCGACCTGGGACTTCTCCAGTCGGTAGCCCGCCGGGGCACTGAAGCCGGGCTCACAGTTCAAGGAGAGGAACTGCAACTGGTAGAGGCCGTTCCGGACCTCCCGGCTGTTGGTCTCCACCGCGATGTTCTCGCCGACCAGGAGCCTGCTGGCGGTGGCTTTGAGCCGGCCGTCGTCCTTCAGATCAGCCTGCTGGGCGGCCTTCGCCTTGAGCTGCAGGGTCTTCATGTCACGGACGACATCCAGCCAGTTCAGGTTGTGGGCGCGCCGCTCCCCCGCGGCCTCACCGCACACGGCGCGTTCCTTGACGCCCCATCCGAGCTGGTCCCCGACCACCACCGGCAGGTAGTCGATCGACTCGACGGCGACGGCATCGGGAGCGGTGGACATGTTCGTGCAGTCGACGGTGTGCGGGTGGACCAGCTTCTTCAGCTCGTCGAGGCTCCCGGCCCGGGGCAGGCCGAGGCTGCCCTGTGCCGGCTGGCCCGGCTTCTCGGACTCCCGGCCCGCGGCGGCCGGGTCGTCCTGCGGGGTCTCGAAGTTCGGGCTGCCGCTGCCGTCCGTACTCCCGACGAAGTCGCTGAGCACACAGCCGTCGACCAGCGCCTTCTCCTTCTTGTAGCCCTTGGGCACGCCGAAGGTCGGGTTGCAGGTGAGGATGCGCAGGTCCGACCGGGCGAGGGCGAGGGCCGTCTTGGTCTCGGTAGGGGTGACGGCGTAGTGCTTGCCGACGAACACCCGGCTGTTCAGGCCGTACGTCGCCTTGCCGGCCGCGATCTGGTCCATGACGCGCTGCTTGTAGCCCGCCTGGAACTCCTTCATGTCCGAGGCCATGTAGAAGATGATCTCGCCGTGCTCGACGCGGTCGCTGCACACTCCCCGCTCGGTCACGGACCATTTCCCGACCGTCGTGAGGTCGGTCAGTGGCAGCCGGCTGTCGTCCGGCTGCGTGCCCATGTTCTCGCACGAGCCGTACCGCTGGACGTACTTCTGTGCTTCGGCCAGGGTCGCCGGCGCCGCTTCGGGGACACCGGCGATGCCCGTGGGTACGGCACCCGCCGCGCCGGGCTCGGCGTCCTCGCACGCGGCGAGTGCGGGGAAGGAAGCGAGGAGGGCGGTCACGGCGAGTATCCGCTTGATGCGCATGTGCTGCTTTCGTCGGCGATGGGCACGCAGAGGGCGTCTGGCGTGCACATGCTAGGCCGCAGCACCGAAATCGATCAAAGCCGAACGGAGGGGGCGCCGGTCTCATGTCCCCTGGGCCCGAATGCCGTTGAGCGCTCAGCGGCGGAGCGCCGCCTCCGCTCCCGCGATGACGGTGCCGACCGAGCAGGTGAGCATGACGGCTCGCAACCTGCCGGCGTTACCGCAGGTGAAGGCGGACTGGAGCCGGTCCAGCAGCCCTTCCTGCCCGGGCTCCGGCACGGCGTCCGGAGCGTCGGTGCCGAGTGGGCAGCGGGCACAGTGGGCACGGCCACTGTCGGTGTCGTCGAGCCAGTAGGCGCCGTCGAGCACCGCGTACGTCTCGTGGATGGCTTCCATGCCCCTGCAACGGCCGAGGGAAGGTGTCGGGCACGACCGGGGCGACGGTCGCAACCGAATCGGTATCAGCCACTGTCCGAGCAGCCGTGCCGCACGCAGGGAATCCGGCAGTCGTGCGGCCGTCATCGTCAGGCGGCAGCGGTCAGGACCTTCAAGAGCTCGTCGGGGGCGTCCCGCTTCACGTCGTGGCCGCAGGCCACGGCATGGGTGCGCCAGGCCGGGTCGCGCTGCAGCCGTTCGTAGACCTGGGTGAAGGGGGACGGTCCGTCCCAGCCTGTGGCGTAGACGTAGTCCCTGCTGCGGTGGCGGCCTGCCGAAGGCTAGCCGGTGCGGTCCGCCGACACCTGGTCGATGCGCAGGGCCAGTTGCAGTTCCAGTGCCCGCTCCGGGCGTTGCCAGTCCCGGCCGAGCAGGCGGCCTATGCGGTCCAGGCGCTGGACCACCGTGTTGACGTGGACGTGGAGTTCGGCGCTGGTTCTGGCCTGGCTCGTGCCGAGCGCGAAGTAGGTCCGCAGGGTGTGGGTGAGGTCCGTACCGCGCTTCGCGTCGTAGTCGAGGAGCGGGCCCAGGGTCCGGCGTACGTAGCCGCCCAGGTCCGTCTGGCCGCCGAGCAGTATGCCGACGAAGCCCAGGTCGGTCAGGGCGGCACCGGTCCCCCCGTTGCCGAGGGCGTGCAGGGCGGCCAGGCAGCGGCGCGCTTCCGCGTACGCGTCGGCGAAGTCGGGCGGACCGGTCACCGGGCGCCCCGCCGCCCCGACGGTGACCGGGACGGCCACGGCCTGACCCAGCTCTGCGGCGAGCGAGGCCGCGCTCGCGCTGGGGTTCTCCGAGGGGCAGATGAGGACCACGTCGTCGTGGTGCTGCCCGGCCAGCCCCTTGCGCGCCTGCGCGGTACGGGCGGCCGCGGCCAGCAGCCGGGGGCGGGGGACGGCGTCCGCGTGGAGGACGAACACCGCGTGCGGCTGGCCGAGGCTGACGCCGAGCCGGCGGGCGCGGGCCGACAGGCCGGCGGGGTCGGCGGCGCGGTTGAGGAGGTCGCCCAGCAGTTCGCCGCGCACGCGGTCCTCGGTCTCGGCGACCGACCTGCGCAGGAGCAGGAGCAGGGCCGTGACGACGCTGGCCCGTTCGAAAAGCCGGCGGTCCTCGTCGGTGAGGTCGGGGCGGCCGGTGAGGGCGATGCTGCCGAGGAGTTCGTGTCCGGCGAGGACCGCGCACACCCAGGTGCCCTGGACGGGAACGGCGCGGCCACCCGCCCTGGAAGTGGCCACGGCCTGGGGCGTCGGAGGCTGCGGGTCCGCGCCCGCCCGGGCGAGTTCGGTACCGTCCGCGTCGTGGATGAGCATGCCGCCCTGCAGGACGGCGCCGATGGCGGTGGCCACTTCGGTGATGCCCGCTCCGCGCAGGACCAGGTCGGTCAGCCGGTCGTGGGCGTCCTCGGCACGCCTGATGGCCTGGTTGTGGGCCTCGATCGTCTGGGAGGCCGCGTTGAGGTCGACGAGTGCGGTACGCGTCTCCTCCAGGAGACGGGCACTGTCGATGGCGATGGCGGCGTGGTCGGCGAGCGAGGCGAGCAGGGCGACCTCGTCCGGGGTGAAGCTGCGGGCGGTGCGGTCGGCCGCGTAGAGGACGCCGATCACCCGGGTGCCCAGGCGCAGCGGGACGCCGAGGATGGCCCGCAGTCCCTCTTCGGCGACGGCGCTGTCGATGGGGGCGGTGTGCTTGAAGCGCGGGTCTTCGCGGTAGTCGCCGGTCGTGTACGGGCGGGCCGTCTCGGCGACCAGCCCGCCCAGGCCCTCCCCCATGCCCAGTCGCACCTGCTGGAAGGCGGCGGAGACCGAGCCGTCGGTCACCCGCATGTAGGTGTCGCCCGCCTCGTCGTCGTTGAGGGACAGGTAGGTGACGTCCGTGCCGAGGAGGAGCTTGGCCCGGTGGACGATGGCCCGCAGGACGGCGTCCGGGTCACGCAGCGCCGCGAGGTCGCCGGCGGTGTCGAAGAGGGCCGCCAGTTCGGCCTCGCGCCGGCGGTGCTGGCTGAGGGTGCGGCGGATGGCGAGCGCCACCTGGGTGGCCTCGGTGACCGCCTGCGTCTGCGACGCTGAGAGGCCCGCCCGGCGGGCCGCTTCGGCCGGCTGCGCGAAGTCCTCCGCCGGCGCGCCCCGCGCCAGCAGGTCCAGCAGCTGGCGCAGGGCGCTCCATGCCCCGCCGTCGCCTGGGCTCTTCGCGGTGGTCGGCATGTCGGGCTTCTCCGTGCTGCTGGACGCGGGGCGGCTAGGTCCTGTCGGCGGACACCGGATCGGCGCCGGCCTGGCGGTGGCCGGGAACCGGAACGGGGGTCGGGCTGTACGACCGGGCCAGGTTACGCCCGCGGGTCTCCTTGGCGGCGAGGACGGTCGCGCTCGTGATCACCGCCGCGGCGGCGAGGTAGACCGAGATCGGCAGGGAGGAGTCGTAGTCGTCGAGCAGGGCCACCGCGATGATCGGGGCGAGGGCGCCACCGATGATCGAGGCGAGCTGGGAGCCCATCGAGGCGCCGGAGTAGCGGACCTCGGTGTCGAACATCTCGGAGATGAAGGCCGCCTGCGGTCCGTACATCGCGCCGTGGAAGAGCAGCCCGATGGTGACCGCGGCGGCGATGACCGGGAAGGACCGGGAGTCGAGCATCGCGAAGAACGCGAACGCCCATCCGGTCATGCCGAGGGAGCCGATGAGCGTCACCGGACGGCGGCCGATCCGGTCGGACAGGGCTCCCCACGCCGGGATGGTGACGAAGTGGACGGCGGAGCCGATCAGCACGGCGTTCAGGCCGTCGCTCTTGGACAGTCCCAGGTGGGTCGTGACGTAGACGAGCAGGAAGGCCGTCAGGATGTAGTAGGAGATGTTCTCGCCGAGGCGGGTGCCGACCGCGGTGAGGACACCTCGCCAGTTCGTACGGAACACCTCCACCACGGGCGGCTTCTCCCGGGCGCCGACGGCGGCCTGTTCGGCGGCCTTGGCCTGGGCTTCGAGGAAGACCGGGGATTCGGACACCGACACCCGGATCCACAGGCCGATCACGACGAGCACCCCGGAGAGCAGGAACGGGATCCGCCAGCCCCAGGCGAGGAAGGCCTCGTCGGACTGGACCGCGGCCAGCAGGGCGAGGACACCGGTGGCGAGCAGGTTGCCGCCGGGGGCGCCGGCCTGCGGCCAGGAGGCCCAGAAGCCGCGGTTCTTGTCGTCGCCGTGTTCGGAGACCAGCAGGACCGCGCCGCCCCACTCGCCGCCGAGTGCGAAGCCCTGGACCAGGCGCAGCAGGGTGAGCAGGACCGGTGCGCCGACGCCGATGCTCGCGTGGGTCGGGAGCAGGCCCATCGCGAAGGTGGCGCCGCCCATCATGAGGAGGCTGAGTACGAGGAGCTTCTTCCGGCCGGTCTTGTCCCCGTAGTGGCCGAAGACGAGGCCGCCGAGCGGGCGGGCCGCGAAGCCGATCGCGTAGGTGAGGAAGGCGAGGAGCGTGCCGACCAGCGGCTCACTGCTGGGGAAGAACAGCTTGTTGAAGACGAGGGCGGCGGCGGAGCCGTACAGGAAGAAGTCGTACCACTCGATGGTGGTGCCGATGAGGCTGGCGCTGATGATTCGCGCGATGCCCGACCGGGCCGGCGCAGCCGTTGCGGGGGAGACCATGTGCACCACTTCCAGGTGGTCGCGGGGGACGTTCCGTGTCGCCACACCGTAGAAGCCCGCAGGTCAGCCGCGTATGTCGTGGACCATCACATTCAGATACCGCCCTGTGTGGCCAGCCACCACACCGCTGAAACGGAGGCTGCGAAGGCTTCCGGAAGTCCCGGAACGGCTCCTGCCGGAGACGCGTGGTCCGACCTGCTGGGGCGGCACCGTGCCGGCTCCCGTGGCCGGTTCGGTGAGGGCGCGACGGGCCTCACCCGGTGCGCCGGCCGCTCGCCGGGCGCCAGGGCATCTCGGCCCACACTTGCTTGCCGCCGCTGAGCGGCACCGAGCCCCAGGCCGCCGTCAGCGCCTCGACGATGAGCAGCCCGCGACCGCCGGTCGACTCCCAGCTCACCCATACCGGTTTGACGGGGCTGCGCGGCGAAGCGTCGTTCACGGCGATGCGCAGCCGGTCCGCCGACAGGGTCAGATCCATCCCCACTTCGCCCTGCGTGTGCGCGAGGGCGTTGGTGACCAGCTCGGACACGACCAGCAGAGCTGCGTCGAGTTCCTCCACCACTCCCCAGGACCGCAGGGTGCGCGCGGTGAAGCGGCGCGCGTGCAAAACCGCGTTGGGCAGCCGCCACACCGTCCAGTGGCTCCGCATCGGCCGGCCCCCTGTGCCGTCGTAGCGCAGCACCAGCAACGCCACATCGTCGTCGCGACGGCCCACACCGACGACCAACTCGTCGGCGACCCCTCCGGCATCGACCGGGTTGGCCGCGGCGAGCACCTCGCACACCCGCCGCATGCCCTCCTCCACGGGGAGCCTTGCGGACTCGACCAGGCCGTCGGTCAGCAGAACGAGCAGGGTGCCGGGGACCAGCCCCGCCTCGGTCATGGGGAATTCGGCTTCCGCGAGCACTCCGAGGGGAGGCCCGCCCTCGACCGCCATCTCCTCGGTGACGCCGTCGGGATGGCGCAAGATCGGCGGCAGATGGCCGGCCCGTACGACCCTGGCGATGCCCTCCTCCATGTCCAGGTCCACGTACCCACAGGTGGCGAACAGATCGGTCTCCATGCCGACGAGCAGACGGTTGGCCCGCGCGACCACCACATCGGGCGGGTGGCCCTCCACCGCGTAGGCCCTGACCGCCGTACGCATCTGGCCCATGATGGTGGCGGCTCCCGCGCTGTGCCCCTGTACGTCCCCGATGACGAACGCCACATGACCGTCGCTGAGCGGAATGACGTCATACCAGTCGCCGCCGACCTCCAGTCCGGCCGTCGCGGGCAGGTAGCGGGCGACAGCGACCCCGCCCGGCAGCTCCGGGAGCTTGCGGGGCAGCAGACTGCGCTGGAGCATGGTGGCGAGTTCGTGGCCCGCGTCCAGTGCGTGGGCGCGCACCAGCGCCTGCCCGACCAGTCCCGCGGTCGCGGTCAGCAGGGACCGCTCCTCCGGTCCGAACCGGTGCTCCGCCTCCCACCCCACCAGACACACCCCGACCATCCGGCCGTCGGCGGGCAGCGGCAGCACCGCGAGACCACCGGGCCCGATGCCCAGCAGACCGGGCTCGAGAGCCGCGCCCGGCGGCCACAGACTCATATGCCCCCCGCGCAGCGCGCTCTGCAGGGTGGGCAGGGCGCTGAGCGACGCGTCGGGCCACTCGGACCGCCATTCCGAGCGCCATGTCCCGGGCCAGGCATCGGGTTCCGGAGGGTCGAGGGCGGTGACTATGAGCCGGTCGGCCTCCAGTTCGCCGACCGCGACCCGGGAGGCGCCGAGCGGCTCGCGCAGGGCGGCGACCACCAGCCGGCTGACCTCTCGGATGGTCGCCGCTCCCGCCAGCATGGCCGACAGCCGCTGCACGAGGGAGACCTCGTCGGCGCTGGGGCGCAGATAGGTGGCATCGGCCACCACGCCCAGGACGCGCCGCGGCGTGCCATCGGAGTCCACCTCCACGCGGCAACGCAGCCCCAGCCAGCGCAGCTCGCCGTTCGGGCGGCGGATACGGAACGCCAGCTGCTGTCCGGCGGCGACCAGCCGGTCGGGCTCCACGATCGCCATCAGTGCGGGCATGTCGTCGGGGACCGCGCAGGCGAGCAGGGTCTCCACCTGCCCGTCGAACTGCTCGGGAGGCAGACCGAGCAGTTCCAGCACGTGCGCGTGGGCCTCCATGCGGCCGGTGCTCAGTTCCAGGATGAACGCGCCGCCCTGGTGAGGCACCAGGGACTGACCCAGATGTGCCTGTGGTGCTCTGCGTCCGGCGAAACGAGCGGCGACCGATTCGAGTCCGGCGGCCACCTGATCGGCGTAGAGCTCCAGGAGGCTGCGGTCATCGGCGCTGAAGCCGTCCCCGGTCGCCCCGGCGACGATCAGGCACCCGAGCTCCTGCTCTCCGTGTCCCAGTGGCAGCGCGCCCAGCGAGATCCTGGCCGGCGAGCTGGGGTCGCCGTCGCGGACCCTGGTGGGGAAGTGGTGGGGATCGTCCTCGATGAACGTGGCGAGTTCCTTGGGAGTCAGCCACAGCGGGCGGCCGGAGCGGAACGCGTTGGCGGCGGGGGAATGGCTGGCCACGGCGAGGATCGCGGGCAGTCCGTAGAGGACGCCGCGGTTTCCGGTCAGCTCGGCCAGATGGAGTTCCCGGCCCTGGTCGGCGACCACATAGACAGCGGCAAGCTCAGCCCCGCAGAACGCAAAGCGATGAGTGGTCACTGTCCGTATCACCTCCTCCCGAGGGCATCCCGCCGACCGCACTCTCTCCATGCTGTCGCGCCCGGGACCGTCCGGGCGAGTCGGAACGCGGGCCGAAGGGGGCCGGTGCCGCCGCACGCTGCGCGGACCACGCCGTAACGGGGCGGGTGCGGCCACGTATGGCGTACGGCGATCGAGGCGGGTGTGTCCGGGGGCCGAGCGGGGTGGCGCCGGTCCGCAGTGGTGCGCGGCCGGGGCAACCGTTCACGTGGACATGGCACGTACGTGGCAAGGGCGGCCGCCGGGACCAGCAGCGGACACTACGTCGGGCCTCTGGCCGACCGCTGCCCCTCGTCTTCGCGCCGGTCGACGAGGATGACCGCCACGTCGTCCGCCAGGCGGGTCTCGGTGTGGCGGAGCAAGGCCTGGCGCAGGCCCTCCAGGAACGCCGGCCGGGTGTGGTCGCGCATGGTCACCATGGCGTCGGCCAGGCCGAAGAAGGTGCCGTCCCGGTCGCGGGCCTCGATGACGCCGTCGGTGTACAACAGCAGCCGGTCCCCCGGTGCGAACGCATAGCTGTCCGTCCGTCCGGGAGGACCGCTGATGAATTCCTCGAGACCGAGCGGCGGCAGGGAGGCGGTGGGCGTCAGAGTCCGGACCGTGCCGTTGCGCAGCAGCAGCGGGGGCGGATGGCCCCGGTTGATCACCTCGACGTGAGGGCCGTCCGGGATCTGGGCCACGACCGCGGTGACGAATCCCTCCAGGAGGGCGTCGCTGCCGCCGGCCACGCCCGCGCCCGCGACGGCGGCGTCCCGTCGCAGGGCCGCTCCGCAGTGGTTGATGACCTCCACCAGCTCGTGCTCGTAGTGCACGGACTCCCGGAATGCGCCCAGCACGACCGCAGCGGCCCGTACGGCGGGCAGTCCCTTGCCCCGGACATCCCCGACGATCATCCGGACCCCGTACCGGGTCTGGACCACGTCGTACAGATCGCCGCCGATCTGCGCGCCCGCTTCGGCCGCCAGGTACATGCTGGCCGCCCGTACGGGGCCCAGCCGGTCCGGCACCGGC
>NZ_JBEZLW010000065.1:0-28205 GCF_040652395.1 Streptomyces sp. NPDC048269 | reverse complement strand
GAACGGGGCTATCCAAGACGGCTCCGACGCCGTGATCACACCAGCCACAGCAAGATCATCTCACCTGTGACCAGCAGTTACGGGACAACCCTTAGGCCAAGCACCACACCGTCGGTAGCCCGGACCTGCAGAAGTTCAACGGCACGGCCTGCAGCGAACATGGTGCGGACATCCCGCTCTTCGTCGCTTCCTGCAAGTTCACCAAACAGGCCCGCACCTTCGCCGCCCGCCACGACCTGGTCCTCGTCGACGTCGACTTTCTCGGCTTTTGGAACAGCGGGACGACCCTGACCGCGCCTCTCGGCCTGGACATCGGCCGGTCCGGAACCAACCGCTGGGTGCAGTAGGACGCGGCGGATGCCAGTTCGGGCCTGGCCGCTACCGCAAGCCTGTTCGGGCGCCTACGGTAGCTCCGGGCAAGCTGCACGCTTTGCGTGCCCGCTGCGGCAACAGCGCATGTCCGGCGTCCTCGGCAGCCCGTGCGCCGTGGTCTCATCCATGAACAAGCCGTTCCGGCCTGGTGTGGGCCAGAGGCCGAGCCTCCGTTCACCCGCCAGGACATACAGGGGCGGCCTTCTGATCTGGGAGGTATGCCGCTCGTTCCTCCGCTGTGAGGTCGCGGTTGACGGCCTGGCAGATCTTTCGAATCGCTGCAGCTGGCGGGGGCAAATGGATGTCCCATAGGCGGGCGGTGCCGTCCGCACTCCCGGTGGCGAGCGTGTGACCGTCGGGGCTGAGCGCCACCGCGTGCACGCTGTCGAACTGGGACAGAGTCTCGCGGGCCTTGCGGGTGGGCACGTCCCACAGCACTGTTGTTCCGTCGCCGCTGCCGCTGGCGAGAGTGCGCCGGTCGAGTCCGAATGCCACCGCGTACACCGGCCCGGTGTGTCGGGTGAGGGTGGCCAGGCCCTTTCTACTGGCCACGTCCCAAAGGCGCACCGTGGTGTCCTCGCTGCCGGTGGCCATGGTGAGGCCGTCGGGGCTGAATGCCACCGCGTACACCGGTCCGCTGTGCCCCTTGAGCTCGGCACCTGGGGCACCAGTGGTGGCCTCGTACAGGTATACGGAATTGTCCAGGTCGGTCACAGCCAGTGTCTTTCCGTCGGGGCTGTAAGCCACTGCGGTCACCGAGGTCAGGGCGTTGCTCTTGATCCGCAGCGGGGCTCGGATCTCTTTGCCAGTGTCCGCATCCCACTGCCTCACGCTGTTTCCGCCGCCGGTGGCTACGACGCGCCCGTCGTACCTGAAGGCTACCGACACGACCTGCCCTGTATGTGCTGACATGATCGCCCGTCTCTTACGGGTTCGCACATCCCACAGCTCGACATTGCCGTCAATGCTGCCCGTAGCGAGGGTGTGTCTATCAGGGCTGAACGCCACTGCTCCCACCAGGTCGCTGGCTTTGAGGGGGGCTTGGCTCGTGTGTGAGGTCATGTCCCACAAGCGCACGGTGCCGTCGAGGCTGCCGGTGGCAAGGGTGCGACCGGAAGAGTCGAACACCACCTTCACGACCTTTTCGGTGTGGCCGACCAGTGTCGCCTGGTTCGTTCCGGCGGCCACGTCCCACAGGCGCACGGTGGCATCGCTACCAGTCGCGAGCGTGTGGCCGTCGGGACTGAACGCCACCGACCAGACCGTGTCGGTGTGTCCGGGTTGGAAGGCGAGGATTGTGTCCGTGGCCACGTCGCGCAGCAGTGCCGTGCCGTCCTGCATACCGGTGGCGAGGGTACGGCCGTCCGGGCTGAAGGCCACCGACTCCGTGATGCTGTCGTAGCTTTCAAGCGGGTTGCGGCTCTGCTTTCCGGTCTCGACGTCCCACAGTCGCACGAGGGTGTCCGTGTGGTTCGAGGTGGCGAGGCTTCGGTTGTCGCGGCCGAACGCCACGGTATGCACCTCACCGGGCTGTAGGAACGGGCCGGCTCGGAGCTTGCTGGTCTCCGCGTCCCATACGCGCACCGAATGGTCGAGACTGCCGGTCGCGACCAAGCGGCCATTTGGGCTGAACACCGCGGACCACACGGCGCCTGAGTGCCCTTCCAGCATGGCCCGGGGCTTGCCGCTCCCAAGGTCCCACAGGCGCACGATCGCGTCGTCGCCGCTGGTGGCGAGAGTGCGACGGTCGGGGCTGAAGGCCACGGACCGCACAGCGCCAGTGTGGCCATGGAGGGTGCGGCGGGACACTCCGGTGTACGCGTCCCACAGGCGGACGGTGCCGTCGAGGCTGCCGGTGGCGACGGTACGGCCGTCGGGGCTGAAAGATACGGACCACACTTGATCGGCGTGTCCCTTGAGGATGGGGCCGGGTCTGCCGGTGTCCGCGTCCCACAGGCGCACGGTCCGATCGGCGCTGCTGCTGGCAAGGGTGGAGCCGTCGGGGCTGAAGGTCACCTTGGTCACGCGGTCGCTGTGGCCGGGCAGGCTGCGCCGCAGCGGAATCGCCGCGGCGTTCTGCAGGCTGTGGGCCGCTTCCGTCGTGGGGCTGGTGCGGTAAGCCTGTACGGCGAGCAGCGAAGCCAGGGTGGCGTTGGTCGTGATGAGGGTGTCGGACTGGCCTGCGAGCTGGCGGGACAGGGCTTCCCGCCGCTGAGTCTCGGCGGTGCGCCACTGCCAGAGGGCGCCTGCCCCCGCGATGAGGGCCACGACGAGCAGAGAGGCGAGGATCGCGTTGAGTCGTCGGCTGCGACGGATGGCGGCCTGCTGACGGCGCTTGCCGGCTCTGAGGAACTCGGTGATATCGGGCGGCAGCCGACGCTGCTCCGACCATTCGAGCCCCTCCGCAAGTGCCGTGCCCGCGAGCAGGTCCTCCTCGTTCTTCCCATCGGTCCAATGGGTCTGCTGCTCGCGGACCCGTGCGAACCACTCCTGGAACTGGCGGTCCTGTGCCACCCACTTGCGCAATGTGTTCCAGTCCCGGATCAGCGCGTCGTGGATCAGCTCGGCCACAGGCTCGGCCGACGATCCCTCCGGTGTCCGGGTGATGACGATGCGGTGCCGGGTCAGCGCGGCAAGGACCGTGTCGACGGCATCGCTGTCGCCCGGCCCACCGCCGTCGTTGCGCCCCCCAGCGGCGCCCGGTGCACCGTACGGACCGGAAGCCAGGTCGCGGAGGTCCCGCAGGGGGACCTGCGCACGCACGGCGGGGATGTTGTGGCGGGGGTCGTCGGGGCGTACGAGCGAGGTCAGGATGCGCTGGGCGATGGGCTGGTGATCCTGCGGAATCCGGTTGAGCGCGGTGTCACACCATGTGGTCAGACTCCCGGTCACGCCGCCCACGCGCCGGTACGCGTCGTGAGTGAGACATCCGTCGTGGCGCCGTTCCCACAGCTCCTTGAGTGTCAGTTCCAGCAGGGGCAGCACGGTGACCGGCGCCCTGCCGCGTGCCGTACCCTCCGGAGCGGCCGCCAGTACATCGGTGATGATCTGTTCGGAGAGACCGGTTTCGAAGCGGGCGCCCACGCTACGGGCGGGGAGCTCGATGATGTCCTGCAGGTCGTCCCGGCTCAGCGTGCCCGGCACGTTGAGAAGGCCCGGCAGCGCCGCCTCCAGCAACTCGGGGGCGACCGCGGCCAGCTGCGGGTAGAAGTCGTCGCGCATGACCAGGATCACGCTCAGCGCGGCATGCGAGGCGATCGCGGTCGTGAGGGTGTCCGCTGCGAGGCCGCAATCTGGTTGGGCAAGGAGCTCTTCGAACTGGTCGATCACGAGGACGACGCGCTGATGCCCGGGCTCGGCCGCGAGCCTGCGGGTAACGGCCTCCGCGATCCCCTCGGTACCGGCCCCGGGCAGCCCCGCGCGCTCGACCTCGGCTGCCAGATCCTGTCCGGGCCGCAGCAGTACGTGCAGCCAGCGGTCACTTCCCGGCAGTTCGCCCGCCGCCAGTGCCGGCAGCGCCCCGGCCTGGATCAACGACGACTTGCCGGAGCCCGAGGGGCCGAGCAGCAGGGCCACGCGCTGCTGCTCGGCCAGGCCGGCGAGGACTTGGCGCACGGCGTCCCGTCGGCCCTGGAACCACTGCGCCTGGTTCGCCGTGAACGGCTCCAGCCCCCGGTACGGACACACGTCCTGCGGGGTCAGGGCGGGCCAGATCCGCCGCAGCACCTGCACGGGAGTGGCGTACGCGATGCCCTGGCCCCTTGCGTGGACATCGGGGGCGGTGATCTCGGTGACCATGCCGATGACCAGTCCGGTCACCTGGTCGACCACCGGACCGCCGCTGAACCCGGTGGTCAGGTCATTGGCATCGGTCAGCTGAAGGTGCTCGCCACGGTTCTCGGAGGCAGGCAGAAGATCGCCGGCCTTCCCGTAACCCCAGTGCCCGCTCCCCGGAGCCTGTGAGGGAAAGCCGTACGAGCTCACCTCGTGGCCCCCGGTGCCGGCGGCAGAGCCGAGGGGTGGCACATGCGTGCCGGGCACCGTGCGGCCGAGGCGGATCACGGCGACGTCCTCGGACTGCGGATCCCGCCACGGTTCCTCCAGGACTACCCCCTCGACCGGGTGCGCGCCGTCCGCATACGGGAACATCAGCCGTACGCTGCGCCCGGGCTCGCTACCGGCGGCGCGGACGACGTGTGCGCAGGTGACGAGGACGTCCTCGGCCACCAGGAAACCGGCCCCGCACACCTCATCCTGCTGTCCGAGGACTTGGGCCACGGCCCTTAGCGTGACGTTCATCCGGTCAGCCGCCGTTCTTGTGCAAGTTCATGGTCATTTTCAAGTGGCAGTTGGTGCTGCCCTTCGTGACCCCGGCCCCAGCTGTGACGGCGAGACGGACGCCGCCCTCGACCGTGACGCCGTCAGTGCCGCCTTGCGCAGCTGGTCGAGTGGTGCTCGCCGCCTCGGTGACCGAGGTGAGCGCAGCCTGCAGATCGGCTGTGAGTTCTGTCCCTCCGCCCCGGCCGCTGCTCGCCAACGGAAGGCGAGCCAGATATGTCATGGCTCCTCCTTCAGCAGCAGGGATGGGTGCGAAGGTACCGCGAGGCTCACCTGAGACGGCGGACATCGGGGGGCAAGCATGTGTATTCAACCGACCAGCCCATGGCCGGTTGCGGAACGCCCACTTGGATGACGCAGGCCTGCACATGTCCTGTGCCGGCGCAGACTGATCTCCTGCTGCGCTGGCGTGGCCCGTACAGGCCGAGGACACCTCCGCCGACGCGTACGACATGCTGAGCGAGCAGCTGGAGGACCTGATCGACGACCTCGACATCGAGATCGCGCAGCTCGGTTGCGTCGTCAACCTCTTTGCCGGAGGCTTCTGGAAGGCCAAGCGGCCGCGCCGGGAACAGCCGGTCCGGTCGGCGCGGTTGCATCGACCGAGGGACCGGCGCCGCGGGCGGGGAACACGGAGACCACAAGGTCGTCCGCCCCACCAGAACCCGGGCCCCCAGGATCGCGGTAAGCCCGCCGCGTACTCGGACCAAGAAGTAATTCTGCAGGAGGACTGTTTCATGACTGACCGGCCCTTGACGCTCATGGCAGTGCACGCCCACCCCGACGACGAGGCCACCGGAACCGGAGGGGTCCTCGCGCGGTACGCGGCGGAAGGCATCCGCACGGTTCTCGTGACGTGTACCGACGGCCGTTGCGGTGACGGACCGGGGGGTGTCAAGCCGGGCGATCCCGGGCACGATCCGGCGACCGTCACCTTGATGCGCCGTCAGGAACTCGAGGCGAGCTGTGACGTCCTGAAGGTCAGCGATCTGGAGATGCTGGACTATGCCGACTCCGGGATGATGGGCTGGCCGAGCAACGACGCCCCCGGATCCTTCTGGCAGACCCCCGTGGAGGAAGGCGCCGCCCGACTTGCGGAACTCATGCGGCACTACCGACCCGATGTGGTCGTCACCTACGACGAGAACGGCTTCTACGGCCACCCCGACCACATCCAGGCCCACCGCATCACGATGGCGGCGCTGGAGATGACCGCGCTGACACCGAAGGTGTACTGGACGACGGTGCCCCGCTCGATGATGCAGCGGTTCGGTGAGATCATGCGCGAGTTTCATGAGGACATGCCGGAGCCGGATCCTGCCGAGGCCGCCGCGATGGCCGAGATCGGCCTCCCCGACGATGAGATCACCACGTGGGTGGACACCACCGCATTCAGCGGTCAGAAGTTCGATGCGCTGGCAGCGCACGCCAGCCAGGGCGAGAACATCTTCTTCCTCAGGATGGGCAAGGAGAGGTTCGGCGAGTTGATGGGCATGGAGACCTTCGTACGTGTCAAGGACGCCACCGGCGCGGCCGTACCCGAGAACGATCTCTTCGCCGGACTGCGCTGATCCGCCCGTCCGACCGGCGTCCGGGAAAGCTCATCGGCCGCACGGCCCGATCGAGCGGGTGCGGGAGCTCCCGGCCGCCGGCGGCTCCCTGGGGGAGCGGTGGGCGGCTATCGCCCCGACCTCGCCGGGCACGTGGCAGCCGTCGGCTTCGACCCGCAGTCCGGCCGACCGTGTGCCCCGACTCGTCGGCTTGGGCGACGATGGCACGCCTGGAGCAGGCCCGCGTCGTGTCGGCTGCCAATGCTGCGGCGGGCCGTACGGTCGTGCGCGCCCTGCGGATTCTGCCTCCCGGCGCCGTGCCCGCACGGGCCGATGCCGCCGCCCCGGCAGCCCGTCCGCTCCCGCTGAGCTGGTACGGAGCCGGCGCCGGACGGGTACCGCCGCGCGATCGCCGCGCACCGTGAGGCTCCGCCCGCCCGGCGGGCGGACACTGCCATCGGATGTGGTGGAGCGGCAGACCCGGGAGATGCGGGAGCTCAGCCGGCGCGCGTTCCCGTACTCGGACGTCGTCCCGCAGGACGCGCCGTCGCCGAGCGAGGACGCCCGCGCGCAGCGGCGCCTCCAGGCTGCCGGACACCGACCGGGTCTGCCACTTCGCCGCGGCCCGTCTCTTCCAGCACAGCATCCACGAGCTCGAACGGAACCACCTGGGTCAGCTCACCCAGATGCCCAGGGGCGAAAACGCCACCCTCGACCGAGAGAGAAAACGCCACCCTCGACCGAGAGAGCAGCATGGTAGGAGAGAGCAGACCGGTCATCCAACGAGGCCTCAACTTCTCGATCCGGAGAGAACACCCAGACCTACCCCCAGCATGCCGAACCCACGTCGCGGCACATGGACTTCGGGTGTACGCCCCTCCTTGACAGATGCCTGGTGGCCCTTGACTGCGCGCCATTGTGGGACCACCCATGAAACGCGGCGGTTCTTCGGCCGGTCTGGCGGTGCCTGCTTCGACGGGGTCATTCTGATCTGGGACCGGGACCGCTCGTGGGTGGTTCGGGCAGCCAGTCGCGGGTCGGGTCGTACTCCAGCCATCGGCTCTGTCCTGCTTCCTCCGCGCATGCGGTGACGAGGCCGTTCAGCCCTGGGTGCCCGTTGCCGGTGCGCCACAGCAGCGACCAGGCGTACAGCGGCGTGGGATCGACCAGGGGGACGGAGCGCACCCCGGGGACCTCTGGCAGCGGCACATCAGCGGGTACCAGCGAGAAGCGGCGTGGCTCCTCCGCTACCTCGGCGAGGAAGTGGGTGAGCCCCAGGTTGACGCTTGTGGCCGTCTTCTGGATGCCAAATCGGTTGGCGAACTGGTGGAGGAAGTCGAGCCGGTCCAGGGCGCTGGGCGCCCACAGCACGCTGTCGTGCAGCTGGTCCGGTCGCAGCGCTGGTTCGGCTGCGAGCGGGTGGCTCGCGCTCAGTACGGCGTCCACTGGTTCGAGGCGGACGAGACGATGTGCAAGGCCGGCGGGCAGCGGGGGGGTGGACGCGGCCGAAGGCCGCGTCGATGTCGCCGTGCAGCAGTGCCGTCGTCACCGACTGCAGATCGCGCCCGTGCCCCAACGTCAGTTCCCCGGCTGGTCCGGCGACCTGGGCCAGTGTCCGCATCGGCGCGTAGAGGTGCCCCCAGACGTCCACGCGCAGCGGACGGTCCGGGCCGACCGCCGCTGCGACGGCGGCGTCGGCGGAGGCCACGGTCTGCCGGGCCGGCGGGAGGAATCGCCGGCCGGCATCGGTGAGGCGTACGCCGTTGGCCCCGCGTTGGAACAGTTCCGTGCCGAGCAGAAATTCCAGCCGCGCGATCCTCTTGGACAGCGCCTGCTGGGAGATGCCGAGCGTCCCGGCCGCCCGCCCGAAGTGCAGTTCCTCGGCGGTGCGCACGAAGGCACGTACCTGCGCCACATCGAGATCCATGGCCTCACCATAGGTGACAACCAAACGTTGTCGGCTTTGCCTGTTCGTTGTTGGATCGAGGGGCAGCCGCGGGGGTTGCATCCTCTCCATGCAGAGACTGATTCCCACGGGGGACGCGGAGCGCCCGGTCGCCTTCGCCGAGGTCCCCCAGCCCGTGCCGGAGCCCGGTGAGGCACTCGTTAAGATCGAGGCGTTCGCGCCGAACCGGGGCGAGACCTTCCTTCTCGAACACCCCTGGCCGGAGCTGCTGCCCGGCAAAGACATCGCGGGGCTCGTCGTACAGGCGGCAGCCGACGGCTCCGGACCCGGCATCGGCACCCGTGTGGTCGGGCACCCGGCGCAGGGCGGCTGGGCCGAGTACGCCGCCGTGCCCACGCACTCGCTCGCGGTGCTGCCGGACGGCATCGACAGCGCCCGGGCGGCGGCCCTGCCCCTGGCAGGGATCACTGCCCTGCGGCTGCTGCGGACGGCGGGTTCCCTGGCCGGTCGAAGGGTGCTGCTGACCGGCGCCTCGGGTGGTGTCGGCCACTACGTCACCGAGTTGGCCGTCGGCGCGGGCGCCGAGCTGACCGCGGTGACGGCCACGCCGGAGCGCGGCGAGCGGCTCGTGGAGCTGGGCGCGAAGGTGGTGCACGAGGTCGCGGCGGCTCAGGGACCGTTTGATGTCGTGCTGGAGTCCACGGGTGGGCCGGATCTGCCGATCGCCGTGTCGAAGGTGCGCCCGGGCGGCATGCTCGTCTGGTTCGGCCAGGCGAGCCGCACTCCGGTGTCCCTCGACTTCTTCCAACTGCTCGGCGGACCCGAGCGCGTCACGATCCAGCACTTCCACTACGCCGGAGCCCCCTATGGCTCCGATCTCTCGACACTGGTGCGCCTGGTGGAACAGGGCAGGCTGCACCCGGAGACCGGCCGCATCGCCGACTGGGCCCGGACTGCCGACACCCTGGTCGACCTGCGGGAGCGCCGGATACGTGGCAAGGCCGTCCTGCTGATCGGGGGAACACGATGAACGCCACCGAGTTCGCCGCCGCCCAGTGGACACGCGCCCTCGGTGCGGGCGTGGACCCGCACGAGTACCGGCGCGTCACCGAGCGCCTCACCTCCGTCGCCCACTGGGGTCCGTCCTTCGTGCGTGTCGGACACGACTACCTCCAGCGGGCGCAGGACGCGAGATCATCCGTCTCGGCGGGGCAGTACCTGCTGACGGCAGCCCGGTGGTTCCACCTGGCCACCCTGGCGCCGTACGCGGAAGCACCTCGGGCCGCCCTCGAGGCGGATCACGCCTTGAGCAGAGCACTCACCGCCCTTGAGCCTGGTGCGCGGCGAGTGAGCGGCGAGGGATTCACCGGCTGGCTGCGTGGCCCCGCGGACACGGCGGAGACCGTGGTCGTCGTCCCGGGCCTGGACTCGGCCAAGGAGGAGTTCCTCGACTTGGTGTCCGCGCTGCTGGCCAGGGGTCTTGCCGTTTTCGCGATGGACGGCCCCGGACAGGGTGTACTCGCGGCCACCACGACCTTGGCGCCGGACTACGAGCGGGTCGTAGGCCGGGTCATCGACGCCCTTGGCGCCACACGCATTGGACTCGTCGGCCTGAGCCTGGGCGGCTATTTCGCGGCCCGCGCAGCGGCGCTGGAGCCGCGCGTGGCGGCCGTCGCCACCGTCAGCGGCCCCTTCCGCCTTGACTGGGAACAACTTCCCCCGCCAGTACGGGACATCATGGCCAGGCGGACCGGAGGAGCCGACGCCGCCCGCGAGTTCGCACGTCACGTGGATCTCACCGCCCTGGCTCCCCGCATCGCGGCACCGCTGCTGGTCGTGGACGGTGACCAGGACGTCATCCCCGGCGTGACGAACGGTGAACCCCTGGCCCGACTGGCACCGCTCGGCAGCTATCTGCCCGTCCCACACGGCGACCACCTCCTCGGCAATGCGCGGCCCGACTGGCTGCCCCACCTCAGCGACCACCTCGCGCAAACCCTGACGGGAACCCTGGCATGAACCGCTTCACCGACAAGACCATCCTCGTCACCGGCGGCACCAGCGGCATGGGCCTTGCGACCGCACACCGCCTCGTCACCGAAGGCGCCCACGTCATCGTCACCGGCCGTACCCGCGCACGGATCGACGCCGCCGTCGAGGAGCTCGGCCCGAGCGCCTCGGGGATCGTGGCCGATGCCGCCGACCTCGGCGCAGTGGACGCGCTGATGGAGACCGTCCAGGACCGTCACGGCCGGCTGGACGGCCTCTTCGCCAACGCCGGCACCGGAACATTCCTGCCGTTCGAGAACATCACCGAACCGGACTTCGACCACGGCATCGACGTCAACTTCAAGGGCGTGTTCTTCACCGTCCAAAAGGCACTGCCGCTGCTGGCGGACGGAGGCTCGATCGTCATCAACGCCTCCTGGACCCTCCACCGGGGCAACAGCGTCCTGACCCTCTACTCGGCGACCAAAGCCGCCGTGCACAACCTGGCCCGCACCCTTGCCGCCGGACTCGCCCCGCGCAGTATCCGCGTCAACTCCATCAGCCCCGGCTACATCGACACCCCGATGTACCCCGCCGACGCGCTGACCAAAGCCGAGGCAGAGGCCGTCACCAGCCAGATCGTCGCCGGTCGCTTCGGACGCCCGGAAGAGGTCGCCGCGGCTGTGGCGTTCCTCGCCTCGTCCGACGCGTCCTACATCAATGGTCAGGACCTTGTCATCGACGGCGGCCTGATGGGTGCCGTCCCTGCCTGATGGTCGCCGCCTCCCCAGTCCCCGACTCGGACGGGGATAGAGGCCGATCGCGGCTCTCAGGCCGTCTCGGCATCCGGTAGCGCGGTGGTGACTGTGCCAGATGTTGAGGGAGAGGTGGTCGATGCCGAGCTCGTTGAGTGCTGCCCGTGTCCGGTCCGCGTCTCGGTGTTGCCGTCATCACGAGGGGGACCCGTCCCGCCGAACTGCTCGCCCGGCTCGATTCCGTGCGAGTCCAGCACGGCGAGCCGGTCCGGATCGTCGTCGTCGGGAACGGGTGCCGGCTCGCCGGGCTCGGGCCGGACGTCGAGACGGTGGAGCTGCCGGAGAACCTCGGGGTGTCCGGCGGGCGGAACGTGGCCTGGGACACGCTGCGGGCGCACGGTGACGTCGATGTCGTCGTAATCTCGACGACGACGGACTGCTGCCCGATTCGGACACGTTCACCCTGGCTCCGGTCCCTGCCGCACTCGCCACCGCCAATTCATCGCGAGACCATCGGCTCCTACGTGAACCGCCTCGCCGACGCCAACCACCTCACCATCGGCTAACTCTCGACCCTGGTCTGCCCCTCGCGCCAACACCGCCGAGTCGACAACCGAGTCGGCTACTGGACCCCAGATGCACTGGGACGGTTCGCCGTGCTGACCGGCCGGAGCCCATCCTCCCGGATTTAGCTTCCGCTGCGTGAGATGAATGTCCCCGTGACCGAGAAGGGGCGGTGATCTCACTCCCCGCCTGTCAGTGTCGATCGTCATCATGGGAGACATGACCAACCCGAACCTGACCATCGGCAGTATCTGGCGGCTCCACCACGGTGACCAAGAGATTGCTCGGCTGACCCTGACCGGCGCCGATATGCCCTGGACTCACGCCGAAGTCGCGACACTTCCTGGTTTTGAAGAGTTCCGTCCCCTCTTCAGTGAGCAGGAGTGGGCTGTCGACGAGGAGGACTGGGAGCGGGCCGATGCCTGTTACACCCAGATACGCAGTGCACTCACCCTGACGTTTCCCGACGGCGGCCCGGTCGCCGAGTTCATGCTGCACATCCATGACGACGGCACCGCTGGCTGGCGCTGGCACGATGAGCCCTTCGACGCGGTGAACCCGTGACAACCTGGGTTCGCTGTTTCTGGACGAGGAAACCGTCTGGTTCTACTTCGAACTGGACAACGATGGCTATGTGATCCGGCAAGTCGGGTTGCAGGAGCCCGGAGGCAGGGTTCTGACCGCTGCCTCGCTGGCAGAGTGGCAAGAAGCCCAAAGAGACGGTCGGCCAGCTGAATACCGCAGCGTCCAGGGCCTGACCGCGGAACCACCCATCTCCGAGTGGGAAGGGCACGACCCGCAGCCGTTGTCGGCCGATGAGTTCGAGACGTTTGGTCGACCGCCCGCCGGGAACTTCAGGATCGTCAGCGGCGACCCTCTACCTGAGCACGTCCACTACTGCGGCTTCCGACCAGGAAACTGCCATCTTCAATGCGAAACCGGCTGTCAAGTGTCTCGCCATTCTGGCAAGGTCCGGCTCAGGCGGCATCACTCTCGCCATAATCCATGAGACGCGCCAACCGCACCGCCCCCGCGCCTTCGCGACGCCTCGCCACTGCCCCCAGCAAGTCGCGGTTGAACCTGTCAGAACCTGTCGCCCTGCAGGTCAACGTCCTCGCCCCTGAAAGATCTAATGAGACGGGACAGCCGCAGCTGATGGAGGCCGGGTTTTCTGCTCCCCGTTCTCGCTGCTCGGGGGAGGGCGGGCCGAGGGAGGAACGGGCGCCGAGGCCCTCCGGGCCGTCGAACAAGTCATCGGGAAGGTCTGGATGCCTGGGGTAGCGAACCGGTGCCGCCTGAGTCCGGGCACGGCGGGGCGTACGGGAGCTGGGGGATGAAGCGGCTCCACTGATGGGGGCCGAGAGCGCCTGTGCTGCCGGCACAGATGCGTCGGATCGCCTCGTCGACGGTCAGGCTCCACACGCCGACGACACCATCGTCGCTCGTGACAGCGAGGGTGTGCCCGTCCGGAGCGAAGGTCACGGCGTGGACGGGACCGGTGGTCAGGGGCAATGGCTGGCCGAGGGGAGAGGGGCGGTCCGGGTCGGTCATGTCCCACCGGCTCACGGTGCCGTTGCTGCTCAGGCCGCCGACCGCGAGGGTCCGCCCGTCGGGGCTGAACGCCACGGAGGTGATGGGGCCGGCCGCCACCGCCAAGGGCTTGCCCCGGGATGCGGGGTGGTGCGGGTCGGTCATGTTCCACAGGTTCACTGTGCCGGCGCTGTTGCCGACAGCCAGCGTGTGCCCATCGGGACTGAACTCCAGCGAGGCGGAGGTGCCGTCAGGCTGGCCGAGGGGTTGGCCGAGGCGGACGAGTCGGCTGTCGGACATCCGCCACACGCCAACCTTGCCGTTGCTCACGTCACCGCCGACGGCCACCGTCCGGCCGTCGGCGGCGAACGCCAAGGACCATACGGAGCGGGTGCCGTCGCCGACGCCGGATGCCATCGGCTGGGGCGCGCTCGGCTTGGTCACGTCCCACAGCTGGATGGTGCCGGAGGGATCGTCACCGGCCGCGGCGAGCGTGCGTCCGTCCGGGCTGAACGCCATCGCGTGGACTGGTCCGCGGGGTCCGGTCAGCGGCTGCCCGAGGGAGGCCGGGTGGCCGGGGTCGGCCGTGTTCCACAGGCTCACCGTGCCGTCCCGGCCGCCTACGGCGAGCGTGTGCCCGTCAGGGCCGAACCTCACCGAGAGGACCGGCCCGCCGGGTCCGGTGATTGGTGGTCCGAGTGGCGTCGGACGGTTGCGATCGGTGGTGTTCCACATGCTGACCGTTCCGTTCTGGTTGCCCGCGGCCAGGGTGCGCCCGTCCGCGGCGAACGCGACCGACGTGACGTTGCCACCGGCTCCGATCAGCACGGTCGCTGGCAGACTCCACAGGTCCACGGCGCCGTCGGCGTTGCCTGCGGCCAGCCTGCGTCCGTCGGGGCTGAACGCCACGGACATCACGCTGTTGCTGGGGCCGGCCAGTGGCAGACCGAGAGAGTATGGGCGCTGCGGCAGGGCCACGTTCCAGCGGTGGACGGTGTTGTCCGCGCTGCCCCCGGCGATGGTCTGTCCGTCGGGGCTGAATGCCACCGAGGTCACGCTGCTCGTGGGACCCGTCAGGGGTGGTCCGGGGGAGGACGGGTGCTGCGGATCTGCCAGGTTCCAGCGGTGGACGGTGTTGTCGGCGCTGCCCGCGGCGATGGTCTGTCCGTCGGGGCTGAACGCCACCGAGGTCACCTCGCTGCCGGAGCCTGTCAGCGGCTGGCCCAGTGAGGCGGGGGCCTCGGGCCGGGATACGTTCCACAGTCGGACACCGGCGGCGCCGCCGACGGCCAGGGTGCGCCCGTCCGGGGCGAACCCCACGGAGCTGATCTTGGCGGAGGCTCCTGGGACCTCCCCCAGCGGGGTGGCGGCAGCGGGGCGGGTCACGTTCCACAGGCTGATCTCGCCGAAGACCGCTGCCGCCAGGGTGTGCCCGTCGGGGCTGAACGCCACCGAGGTGACGGAGGTGAGATCGGTGCTCACCGGCCTGCCCAGCGCGGAGGGGTGTTCCGGGTCGGTCACGTTCCACAGATCGACGAAGCCGCCCCCGGCCCAGCTGTTTCTGGTGTGGTCACCGGTGTGCCCAGCCACGGCCAGCGTGCGTCCGTCCGGACTGAACGCCACCGACAGCACGGAGTCCACAGCGCTGTCCATGGGCAGCCGGGGAACCAGGGTACGTGGGCGGCCCGGGTCCCGAACGTCCCACAACCGCACGGTGTTCTCGTAGACGGTCCCGGTCGCCAGCGTGTTCCCGTCAGGGCTGTAGGCCACCGTGTGGAGCGATGCAGTAGTACCGGGAAGTCTAGTGGCCAGCGGTGTGTTCTGCGTGCTCAGCAGGCGTGAGGCCGCGTCGGCATCCGGCGCCATGCGGTAGGCGACGAGACTGAGCTGAGCCGCCAGGGAAGGATCGGCGGGCGCCAGCCGCAGGGCCTCGGCGGTGACCCGTGCGGTGATCGCCTGGTCGCGTTCGCGCAGGGCCTCCGTGGCGGAGGCCCGGGCGCGGGCGTCCTGCCTGAGCGCGAAGCCGGCCGCCACCGACGCGAGGAGTGTCAGGGTCGTCAGAACGGTCCACGTGGTGCGGCGCCGTACGCGGCGCCGCCGTTCCCGCTGACCGGAGGCGCCGAGGAACGCCCTCATGCCGTCGGTGACCTCGTTCTCACGGCCCGAGGCCCAGTTCCGGGCCGCCTCCAGGCGGTTGCCGCGGTGCAACAGGCCGGGATCCCGGTTGGCCCGGGTCCAGGCGCTCGCGGCCTCCTCCAGGTCTTGGCGGACCAGGTGGCCGGCCCGGTCCTGTTCGATCCATCCGCGCAGCCGTGGCCAGGCGCGCATCAGTGCCTCATGGGTGATGGCCACGGAGTCCCGGTCGAGGGTGAGGAGCCTGCCCCTGGTGAACTCGCTGATGACCTGCGCGGCCAGGTCGGGTCTGGCCGAGGCGCGGAGCAGCTCGTCGTACGGAATGTGGCGGCGTGCGTCGTCGGCATCGCGGCCCACGACGACCAGCCGCATGAACACCGACCGGGCCACCTCCGGAACATCATGAACTGTGGGTGGCAGCTTCCCGAAGATCCCTTCGGCCGTGTTGGCGATGGCTTGGTGGATCCCGCCGGTGGTGCGGTACCCGTCCACGGTCAGGAGATTGTTGCTGCGCGTGCCGTGCGTGGCCCGCAGGGCATGCGCGAGTAACGGCAGCCTCCCCGCGTACGTTCCCGTGGCCCGTTCTCCGTCCGGCCCGGCGGCCGGCCCCACGGAGCCCAGATCGGCGAGCAGCAGCTCGACCAGACCGTCCTCGATCTCCAGCCCCACGTCTCGGGCGGGAGCAAGAATCGCCTGCCTGAGCTCGGCCTCGGTCATTGGGTCCAGCAGCACCGGCTCGGCTCGGAGGGCTTCGCGCAGTTGTGGACGGTCCACGCAGGCCGTGTAGAAGTCCGCCCGGACTCCCAGCACCACGAGGACCGAGGGTGCCTGCGCCCGGGGGCTCGGCGGCCTTGCCAGCCGGTCCAGCAGGTCAACAAACCACTCCCGCTCGGACTCCTCGGTGCAGAGGGTGAAGACCTCCTCGAACTGGTCGACCACCACGACCAGGCCCGGCGGCCGGTGTCCGCCGTCTTCCGCTCTGTCGCCCTTGCCGACCGCCAGCCGGTGCAGGTCAGTGAGGCACTGCCCGGGATCAGCGCGCCAGGCTGCCGCTGTCTCCGGCACATTCACGAAACCGGCGGTCTCGGCCAGGGCCACGGCGGGATGCTCCGTGGGCGTCAGGAGGAGCCGGGGCCAGTGGCGAGAGCCCTCGGCCTGCACTCTGCCCTGCTTCAGGGCGGGTAGCACTCCGGCCGCCAGCAGCGAAGACTTGCCCGCCCCCGAAGGGCCGATCAGCACCAGGGGGCCACCGTTGCGTACACGGGCGTCCAGCCGCTGGCACACGAGGTGGACCACCTCGTCCCGTCCGTGGAACCACCGTTCCTGCCCCGCCTCGAACGGCTGCAGGCCTGGATACGGACACGCTATGTCGTCTCCCGGGCCGACCGTGCGACGGATCCCGTCCGGATGGCGGATCGTGATGTTGCCGCCGGCCATATACGCGTCGCCGTGGTGGACATGGGCTTCCTGATGTACCGACGGAAGAGCCGGATTGGGTCGTGAAGCGTCGTTTTCGGGGGCGGTGCCCTCCCCCGTCATTCCCGGTCCTTGGTGATCGAGATGTCGCGCCCGGCCAGGTAGGCGTCTCCATCGGTGACGTGCGCCTCCTGGTGCAAGGAGCCGACCGTCTGGCCTTCCGCTGTGCCGGCATCACGGAGGAGTTCACCGACCAGCTCGCGCAACTCGTCGATGAGGTCGGGGTGTGTGGCCAGTAGCCGGGCGAGCCGGGCCTGCCACTCGGCCACCAATAGCGTCCGGATCTCCGGGCCGCCGTCCGAGGCCTCGTCCTGGAGCAGTTCGGCGCGGGCCTCGGTGAGTTCGGCCTCCACCCGCCCCGGGTGCCCTCGTCGCCACAGCGACGCCATGGCGGCCCTGGCCGCGGTCCAGCCGTCCGTGGCCAGTAGGTCGATCAACCGTGCGGCGGCGGCGGATGCCAGCACGGTCACGTCTAGGCTCGGCTCCATGTTCTTCCCCCTACGGTTCGATCTCTTAAGTTTCCTGCCGTTGCGGGTACGAGGTCTCGAGTCCGGCTACCCGTGGGCGGAGATCGCGGTCACGGTCAGGTTCGACGAGATCCAGACCCGGTCGCCGCCGACGGTCCACGTGAACCCGGTGTCCGGCTGTCCGGGATCGGTGTACTTCCACCGGGCCTTGCCCGTCGCCGCGTCGATTGCCCACAAGGTCTTGGTGGAGTCGGTGGCGAAGACGGTATCGGCTGAGCACCACGCGCCCGGGCCGCCCAGTCCCAGGCCGCTGCTGGCCGTGAACACGACGTGCTCCGGGAGTACCGCCATCCATTTCACGCTGCCGTCCGCGGCGTTCAGGGCGACGAGGTCCTGTCCTACAGGGATGTAAACCGTCTTGCCGTCCGTACTGGGGATCGGAGTACCGAACCGGACATCGGGCTGGTCCGGCCCCGCCGCCAAGCGCCACTTCTCCTCGCCGGTGGCCTGGTCGACGGCGAGGATCTTCTCTCGTCCGAAGATGAACAGCCCGTCGGCGTAGCTGGTCAGCGGCCAGCCCGCCTGGCCGTAGCGGGCGAGGGGGACAGGCTTCTTCCATCCCCGGGTCCCCTTTCCGGCGGGGTCGATCATCAGGACCTGGCTGGTCTTCTCCTGCGCCTTCCCGGAACCGGCCAGCAGATAGCGGCCCGACGGGGGAACGAGCACGTTGTTGATGTCGCTGCCCTTGGTCTGCCACTGCTCCTTCCCAGTGGCGATGTCGAAGGCCCGGATATAGCCGATCATGTCGGACTCCAGCGAGCCCGTGTAACTCCCGCCCACGTAGACGTTGCCTCCACCGACACCCACATAAGCGGGAACATTGCGGATGTCGCCCTCGGAGTCCTCCACAGACACGACCCATTTGGCCTTCCCCGTGGCGGCGTCGACCGCCCCCAGCGAGCGCACGCTTCCCTTCTGCGTCAGGCCCGAGATGTAGAACACGCCGTCGGCGAACGCCGTGAGGGAGCGGAAGCCCAAACTCATGTTGCCGACCTTCAGCGGGGTGAACACCGGCTTGCCGGCTGAGTCCAGGAAGCTCGTCGACTGCTCGGTGACGAGTGCGACCACCTTGTCGGAGGCCACCAGCGCCGTGGGCACCGAGTCCACGGTGACCGACCACGCCGGGGTCGCGTCCGGGGCGGAGAGAGGAAGCGGGGGCGGTTCCGACGAAGATGGCGACCCAGAGCCCTGGGGCGGGCTGGCGGAAGGGATGGCGGAGGAGCTGGAGGAAGGCAGGGGCGCCGGCAACGGCTCGGGGGACGATCCGCCGGACCGGGCGACCGCGACGGCGACACCGCCGAGGACGAGGGCACCGCCCGCCAGACCGACGAGCACGTTCCTCCGGCTGATCCCGGCTCCCTCCACAGGCAAAGAGGGCACCGCTGGGGGATGGCTCGGCCTGGGGGGCACAGCGGAGGGTGCTGTGCCCCCGCGGACGGCCGCCGCCACCTCATCCATGAGCGCCGGCGGCAACCAGTCGCCGGCAGGCAGCGGAGCTCCGGTACGGGCCAGTTGATCAATCAACTCTGCGACCTGCGGTCGGGCTTGAGGGTCAACGGCCAGACAGCGACCAACGAGGGCCCGAAGCGACGCCGGCACGGCCGAGACCCCGTCATCGGCGGCACCCGGCCCAGATGGCTCCCGCCCGGACGCCGCGAACACCAGTGCCGCACCGAAGGAGGAAACGTCGTCGGCCGGGGTCGCCTGCCGGGGAATCACCCAGGCAATCATGCACGGCCCCTCCTGCGCCAAAAGCACGTTGTCCGGCCGGAGGGCGCCGTGCGCCAGACCCACAGCGTGAACGGTAGCCAGTGCTTCCGCGATCCCCGCAGCCAGCACGCGTAGGGCCTGTTCAGGTAAGGGGCCGTGCGACACGACGGCCTGGCTGAGTGTCAGTCCAGCGGGTAGCGAGGTGGCCACCCATGGCGCGGACCCCTCCGGGTCGGCGTCCACCACTTGGGCGACATGACCCCCTGCCACCGTGCGCGCGGCCGTTACCGCGGCCCCGAACCGAGCCCGGAAGTCGGGATCACCGGCCAGGTCCGCGTGCACCACCTCGACCGCAACGGTCGCCCCCGCTGGCGACCGCCCTACGTACACCGAACCCGTCCCGTCCCTCCCGAGGCTGCCAAGCAACACATATGACCCGACCCGCTCCGGATCCCCCGCGCCTAGACGTTCCAACGCCCTGCCCCCCGATCGGTCACACAAGGCAGCGAATTTTGCCATTTGCCGACCGCTGCGTCGACTGCCATTCAAGCCACAGATGCCCCAACTCGACACTCTGGTAGACGGGTTCAGTCGAGGATGACCAACCGGGAAGGACACCGACTCGACGACTGGATCGCCGCAGCCACGGCAGACCAACTGCCCGACCTCTGTTCCTTCGCCCGCGGCCTGCGACACGACCACGCGGCAGTCTCCGCCGGGCTCACGTTGTCCCACAGTTCCGGCGCAGTGGAGGGCACCGTCAACAAGATCAAGATGCTGAAACGGCAGATGTTCGGCCGAGCGAACTTCGACTTTCTGCCAATCCGGGTCCTCCACGCCCTTTGATCTACGGACCGTCGCGAGGCCATCAGCGCCGGACACGACCTCGTCAGGTGGCCGGACGCCAGCCGGTGCCCAGGAGGCGTGAGACGAAGGAGTCGAGGAGGTTGCCGAACTCCTCCGGGGTGGTGATCTGCGGGCATTCAGTGGTGACTTCGTTGTCGGTCAGTGCGTCGAGGTCTGCCCAGCCGCCGCGGTACAGGACGAGGTGCACCTCGGTCCAACCGTCGGTGCCCAGGATGCGTACGCCGATCGAATCCGGGTCGGTGACGAGGGCCCGGTCGGTCTCCAACCGCTGAGGCCAGGGAGCGGCCTCGTCCCGCCAGGTGATCGGTCTGGGGCTCAATTCGGACGCAGTCCAGGCAGGAAGGCGTGCGGTGATCTCGGCGGCAGCTTGGTCGAGGTCGATGACGTGGTCCATGGAGCGATCTTCGCGTGGTGGAGCTCAACCACGAAGTGCTGGCTGTGTTCTCGTGACGGTCGACACGGGTGAGGCACACACGGATAACGGCCACAAGATCAGTGCCAGAGCCCGACATTGTCAGTGCTCGGCGACATCCGAAGCGTCAGTGCGGACCGCGTTGCTGCGCGAGGGCCCCGAGGACCCGGGTGGGGCCATCGCGCATAGAGGGCTACTGACCCAGGCCGGCGCTGAAGAGCCCGACGTGCGTTCCGGTACGGATGACGCTCGGGACGGCGACGCACGCGGCGCCGTTTGATAGACCCGGCCGTCGGCGACATTAGGCGGGACACGGGAAAGGGCTGTCGGATAGGGCTGGATCGGCTAACGGCACGCTCGTGTGTGGGTGAGGTTGCGGCTGGCACGCATCGCAGCGGACAGCATGGCTACTGTCCGCAGGGGCTCGAGGAGCATTGCAATGAACAGTGAACGAAGCGCTCACCGTGGCCGCTTTGAGGTTGCTCATCTGTGGATCACGACTGCTACCGGTCTTGTGGCACTGGGTATCTCGCTCTACAACTTCGCCACGCTCCAGCGGGTGCCGGAAGTCGACGTCCAGCTTCCCCACCTGGTACGGATCGAACCCCGGGCGCCCGGCCACACTGTCCACCTCTTCCTGCAGCCTACGATCTCGACCCGGATCCGCACCGAGGACGTCGAGGTCATCACTGACGCGGGCCTGAAGCTGAATCCCGCTGACGCAGGTGTCAGAGTTCCCTCGTTCTACTGGAACGAGTCCGGTGACTGGGTGTACGACTTCGAAGCGAACCAGGTCAACTACCGCAGAGTCGCCGACCCCACGCCGTTGGTGGTCAGCCAGGACAAGCCTCAGCAGCCGACGATCTTGTTCCACGCCAACGATTGGGCGTTCGGGAAGGGCCGCTACGAGGGATCCCTCATCCTGCACCGAGCCAGCAGCCGGGAGCCGATCACGAAGGCGTTCTGCATCGAGGTGTCCGACGACGCGCTGAAGGCCTTCTCCGGGGCTCCGGAGCGCACGTTCTTCGAGTTGCGTAACGACGTTCCCGAGCTGGAATCGAAGGCCGCAGGTTCCAGCTGCTACCACTTCCAGGTGTGACCAGGATGGATTTCCCGACAGATGGAACGAGCGCTGCCATACCCACGCCAGGCGCTGACCGCACATTCAGCACGGAGCGTACGAGCCTCCGGTAGCGCTATCCGCACGCAGCGATCGGCGGTGGTTGATGGACAGGGCCGTCACCTGGCCGTGCTCGTCGAATTCGTTCGGCTGCCGTTAGGTCGTGTCCGATGGGTCGTGGAATCGCGTGGGCTCAACAAAGCAGTGCGGCTGAAGGCTGTTCGGGAGGTCCAGCGGATGAACGTCTGCCTCGGGGTACACGAGTGCGACCCGTGTCCTGAGGATGAGGCTCCGGAAGGGAACGGGGAGGTGCGGATTCCGGGCGGGCCCGGCATCGCTTATGCCGCTCCGTTCCTGATCGCGCACTACGTCACCGCCCACGGCTACCGACCGCCGCAGGCCTTCATGGATGCCGTTCTCGCTGTCGATCTCGACGCGTGGGCCTCCACACGGTGGCCCGACGTCCCCTTTCCCTGGGTTCCGGATGACGCGGAACGCATGCTGGAGTAGAGGCGAGCGAGGCTCACGTGCGCAGCCAGAGCCGGATCGAGGCGACGGTGACCGTCCCGTGAAAGACGTAGGCCCGCTTGATGCCCCTATGGGTGTCAAGCTGCCAGGAGGTGGGTGTGTGGGCCTGCGCTGGCAAGGGTGATCAGCCGGTGGATCTCGCGTGCGACGTAGCGTTTGAGGCAGCGGAGTGCTTCGCGTTGGGTCTTGCCTTCGGAGACGCGCCTGTCGACGTAGCCGCGAGTGCGGGTGTCCCAGCGGAGACGGGCCACGCACGACGGTATAGAGGCGGAGTTGGCGCCGTTCCGGGTTGTCGCCCGCTGCGATCAGAAGGGTCGCGGCGGTGTCCGGGCCGACGCCGTAGCACCCCAGGAGCTGCGGGTTGTGCTGCGTGATGACGTCTCTGATCCGCGTGGTGAAGTCTTCGATCTCCTCGGTGAGGTGCTGAATCCGCCGGGCCAGAAGCTTGAGCGTGCGGGCGGCGGCGCCGTCCGTTCCGGGGGAGCGGGGGCCGAGCCGTCGAGCCCGGCGCAGGCGCGTATCAGTTTCGGGTTGCTCAGGCAGGCCAGTGACTCGCGGAGCTCGGGATCGGTGGCCACGAGAACGGCCTTGAGCTGGTTGATCGCCTGAGCCCGGGACTTGATCGCGGAGGCCTTGGCCATCTTGAACAGCCCGAGCATCTCCACGGGCCCGTCACCGGCCTTCGCGGTCGCCCTGCCGGTGATCACTGCGCGGGCTGCGGCCTCAGCGTCGATGATGTCGCTCTTGCCGCGGCGCCGACGAGTGGCCTTCTCGGGCTGATAGACCTTGAAGACAGTGACGCCCTGACTGCGGAGATACCGGCTGAGCGCGGCGCCGTATGGCCCGTGCACTCCACCCCGGCGTGGCTGAGGTGCCCCAATGTTTGGGCCCAGTCCAGTAAATGTGGGTCGGTGTCGGCGGCGCAAAGGCGGGAGGAGGCCGGGCAGCGGGAGCAGCGGCGGTTACGCACGTGGTGAGCAGGCTGCCCGTGGGCTCGTCCGAAGAGGCGTAGGAGCGCAGACCGCGCCGGTCGCGGCATCGACGGTGGTGCTCTGGCCGGTGAGGCGGACAGGTTCGGTGCAGCCGCCGAGACGTTCGATCTGCTGCTGTATCCGGTCGAAGTCGGGGGTCGGCGAGGGATGTGCGATACGGGGTGCGTCGTAGCGGCGTCGAGCACGACCAATACATCCGGGTCGCTCTCCGCCACTGATTCAGCCTCCGCGGCGAGTTGCCGGGTGCCGTGGAGGCTGATTCCCGATGGAGTGGCGAGAATTAACCCGTCGAGCTGTACGAGGTTCGCAGTGGATCAAGCTCAGAGTTTCCTCAAATGGGTTCCTCGGTGGCGTAATTGCCGACTACATTCATCTCGATCGAAGGCGCGGGTCCTGGCCAGGCCCGCGTCGAATAATTGATGGATCGGGGAAATTGAACAACGAAGAACACTACTTCGGGCATCCTGTCGATGGTCCTGGCCAGCAGCGTCATCATGGCGGGCGGGGTCGGCGTGGCATACGCCGACTCAGGTCCGCGGCCCGTGGTTCAGTCCGCTCGGGTGAACCCGCTCGAAGAAGCCCGCTCCATCTGCATCATGTCCAAGAGTAAGCGGGACTGCGAGTACCTGATGACGCACACCAAGATGAACCAGATGGTGAGGGAATGCCTGATCAAGGGTGCCATCGGTGGTGCGGGTGCCCTGATTGTCGGGCGCTTCGTGAGCAAGGACGTAGCGAAGGACATAGCTGCGAAAACCGTCGTCGCAGGGGCCACTGGCTGCCTCTCGGCTCTCGCCTAAGGTAGGACGGCCATGGCCAAGATTGCATTCACTCTCGTCTGGGGCGTCGTGCTCGTCATGACCAACCGGGCTCTCCAGGACGCCACCTGGGCGCAGTACCTGGCGACATTTTTCCTCGGCGGAATCTATGCCCTGGCGCTCACCAAGGTGAGAATCCTCCGAGGGGGAAACATTTCTGAGGAGTCGAAGTGACTGTTGTTTGGTCGACCGGACCGCTACTGCTTATAAGCATGCAACTGTGAATCCTCGACTTTGCGTCCCAGGCTGCCGATGGCCTGGTCGGCAGTGCCGCTCTCGCTATTCGATGGCCGAGGATTCACATCGTCAGCATGCCGAAGCCCCCGCCGTGCAACGGCGAATTCCAAGGGTCGTAGCAAAACAGTGATCAACTGGCTGTCGCCAGGAGCTTAGCGAGACGCTCGGCTGGGGTTTCCCAGTCGGGCGTTTTGCGTGGCCGGCTGTTGAGCTCGGCGGCGACGGCGTCCAGGTCGTCCCGGCTGTAGCGGGACAGGTCGGTGCCCTTCGAGAAGTACTGCCGGAGCAGGCCGTTGGTGTTCTCCTTCGAACCGCGCTGCCAGGGACTGCCCGGATCGCAGAAGAAGACCGGCATGTCCGTGGCGGTGCTGCACTCCTTGTGCAGATGCATCTCAGAGCCCTGGTCCCAGGTGAGAGGCGTCTGAGTTGGGCCGGCAGGGTTGAGACGGACTGGATGAGCGCAGCGCGCATCTGGGCGGGCTGGCGGCCGTCGGGCAGGTGGACGAGGGCGACGAAGCGGCTGGAACGCTCGTCCAGCGTGCCGATCGCGGACTTGTGGGCCCCTGAGCTGTGCCGCAGAGGCAGTGGCACTGCCACCGGGCGGTATGTGCGAAGGTCGTGTACTGACATGGAAGCGGTGCATCGCAGGCAGGCGGTTGGCGACCCGTGTCAGGCGTTACTGAGCATCCGGCCGCCGCGTTCTGAGTACCTGCACTCATCCCCCCGGTGTCGCCGGCCTTGCAGACTTGGTGCGTCACCACAGGTCAGCGCCAGGGAGTCCGACATGTTCGCAGTATCCGCACGTCAGAGGACGGCTGTGCCGAACCGCGCCCTCGTGGTGGCCGCAGCGGTCCTTTGGGCCGTTACCGGGTCGGCAGTGGGGTTGATCCTTTTCGTCGTGGCTGTGCTCAGCCTGTTGGGCGCGGCGACGGGTGGGGACATGACGGAAGTGATGCTCTGGCCGGTGTACATCGTCGGTGGCGCGGGCACGGTCTTCACCCTGCTCTACTTCGCTCCTGGCATCCGGCGTCTGTCGCGCGAGGCCCGCTTCACTCTCCTGGGCGCCCTGGCCTGCCCCGCGCCGCTGGCCGTGGTCATCTACGTCATGACCCGCTGAGCGTGCCCCCGTCGGTGGAGGCAGGGGGTACGGGGATTGCCGACGAACCCGGGGAGGTGGGCGGGAGGGTGTCGGAGGTGCCCTTTGGGAAGCCTTCCCGGCTCGGGCCCGGGGGAGGGCCCGTGCCGGGGTAGAGGCTCTGGTAAGCCCCGGGGCGGGGGTGGGTTTCGGTGCCGGTGGGGATCGCTATTCCCACGCGTTGGTGATCTTGATGTTGGCGCCGTCGATGCGGCCGATGGCTGCTCGGATGATGTGGTGGGGGTACTGGCCGAGGAGGGTGGTGATGGCGTCTTCGGGTACGGAGCCGTCCGGGCTGGTGTGGATGAGGTCGCTGATCTCGCGGGCGGCGCGGGCGACCTGCCCGGCGTCGGACTTGGGCATGAGTTCCCTCTCCGGTGCTTCCGGGGGGCGTGCTGCGCAGGTGCAAGGGCCGGCTGTTCCTGGTCAAGGTGAGGGCTCCGGGGGCATGGGGGCGTCCCGGGGCCCTCGCCCTGTGCACTTCACTTGACCACCTGGTCCACGGGGGCCGCGGTGCCTGTCACGCCCAGCCGTTTCCCCTGATGGTGCTTATCGGCCGGGTCACCTTTCCCGTCCCGCGCGCATCCGAACGAGCCCGGACCGTAGTGCTGGTGACGACTGAGCCCTTTTCATCCTCAGCACGAGGTTCTGGAGGGAGGACGGCTATGACCAGGGCGCTGACGGGGGTGGCGCTGATTCCGGGCTCATCTAGGAACAAAACTGTCCTAGTTGATCCGTAATGTCGTCACGTCACGAAGACCACAGGAAGGGACGACACCGATGAGTCAGACTGCACCCGAGGGCTACACCAGCGTTGCACCGTGGGTGGTCACCGACGACACCGGCGCACTGCTCGACTTCATCACCCTCGCTTTCGACGGCGAAGAGATTGCACGGGTGCCGGTCGAGGACGGCAGCATCGGTCACGGCGAGATCCGAGTCGGCGACACGGTCGTGCTGGCCTTCGACCGACGGCCTGACTGGCCGGTGATGCCCTCCCTGTTGCGGGTCTATGTCCCGGACGCGGACGCCGCCATGGCTGCTGCTGTTGCGCACGGGGCACAAGTGATCACCGAGGCCGCCGACAGTGCGTGGGGGGATCGGGGCGGCAGGGTGCGGGACCCGTTCGGCAACATCTGGTGGGTGATGAGCCGGGTCGAGCACATCGCACCGGACCTGGCCTGGCAGCGAATGTCCGAGCCGAAGTACGCCGAGGCGATGCGCACGGCCCAGGAGACCCTGGACGCCTCGCTCAGCGGCCGGGAGGCAGGGGTGTCCAGCACCCCGCAGCGCCCAACCCAATGAGTTCAACTTCCGACCTGATCGCAGACGAGGGAGTTGAAGAAGGATCCCCTCGTCCCACACCGGGATCATCACGATGCGGGGCGAGGGGCGGAGCCGACTGTCAGAACAGGTCTAGGGGGCGGTGGCGTAGCCGGCGTCGATGGGTTCGAGGGTGACGACGTCGTCTTCGCGTCCGGCGAAGAGGTCGTTCCACTCGGCGGGCGGGGCGTCTGGTGCCGTGTGGGGCGCGGTGGGAGCAGGGGTGGTCGCCTCTTCTTTCTCTGGTGCCCGGGGCCGGGATCCGGCGGGTCCTCGCAGGATGACGGGTGTGGGGCGGTGGGCGCCGGGCGCTGGCTGGCGTTGGAGTACGCCGTGGGGCGGGACGACGGCGATCCGGTGCTGTGGCGCGCGGATGGGTTCCACGGGCGGGTTCCCGGCGAGGAGCAGGGACAGCAGCACCGTGGTGGACTGGTCGGCGAGGATCTTCGCTGCCTTGTCCAGGCGGTGCAGCTGGTCCGCGGGCAGGGACAGCAGCAAGTAGTCGATCTGCAGGGCCAGCTCGACGAACGAACGGAAGACCTGCAAGCAGCACGGGCAGCCAATCGCGAACTCACCCGAGCACTGATCCGACCCGGGTGATCGGTGTCGGCGCCCTGCGCTCACGGGCGGGGCAAACGGGCCTGGTCACCGGCCTCCGCTGTCGGCGGATCCTTCACATCGCCATGCGGTGCTGCTCGTGGTGTGATCAAACGGGGGTCCGAGAAGGAGAGAGCGATGACCTCACCGGCAGCGGAGCGGAGGACCGTCGCGGGCCTGGTGTCAGTCCGCCCGTTGGCCGAGGCGGACCTGGATCAGGCAGATGAGATCTTCCGGGTCGCCTTCGGGACGTTCCTCGGGGTCCCCGAGCCGAAGACGTTCTTCGAGACCGCCGATTACGTCCGCACACGCTGGGCGGCCGATCCGCAAGCGGCCTTCGCAGCGACGATCGAGGGTGAACTGGCCGGATCGAACTACGCTGCCAACTGGGGCAGCGTCGGGTACTTCGGACCGTTGACCGTGCGTCCGGACCTGTGGGACCAGGGCGTCGGCAAGCGCCTCATGGATCCGGTCATGGACTGCTTCGACACCTGGGGGAACCGCCACCTGGGCCTGTTCACCTTCTCGCACAGTCCCAAGCACCTTGAGCTCTACCGCAAGTACGGTTTCTGGCCCCGATTCCTCACGGCTGTAATGAAGAAGCAAGTCGCGGGCAGCTCCGCGGTCCCCGGCCGGGTGATGTACAGCGAGCTGCCTGCCGCCGAGCAGCCCGCCTGCCTCAGTGCCTGTCGCGCACTGACCGGGGCCGTGTACGAGGGCCTGGACCTGGAACGGGAGATCGTCGCCGTGCACACGCAGGGACTCGGTGACACCATCCTGCTCCAGGGCGGCGGCTCCGAGCTCGATGGCCTGGCCGTCTGCCTCTGCGGAGCCGGGTCGGAGGCCGGCGAGGACGTGTGCTTCGTCAAATTCGGAACCGTACGCCCTGGACCCGGAGGCCGCCGACCGCTTCGAGCGACTGCTCGACGCATGTGAGCAACTGGCGGCCGAGCGCGGGCTGAGTCAGCTGGACGCCGGGATGAACCTGGGACGCCCGGATGCCTATGGGCGCATGATCGACCGCGGTTTCCGCACTGGGTTGCAGGGCGTGACGATGCACCGCCCCAACGAGCCCGGTTACAGCCACCCCGACGCCTATGTGATCGACGACTGGCGCTGAGACCACCCGTCTGGCCACCAGGCTTCACCTCCTGGTGGACTGCGCCGTCGCCTCGCCCGACCGGCCGGAGCCTCGCGGTGTCGCCGAGTGTCGCGGCGTCTGACCTCGGCTTAGACATCGTTTCTTATGGCGTGATCGTTCGTTGAACCGTGCATGACGGATTTGGTTGAGCGGCTGGTGCCGGATGAGTTGTGGGTGTTGTTCCG
>NZ_JBEZLW010000064.1:0-29355 GCF_040652395.1 Streptomyces sp. NPDC048269 | reverse complement strand
CCGGCCGTGCCCGGCCCTCCCGGCCCCGGCCCGGACCGGCCCCGCCGTCCGGCCCGGGCTCCGCCATCCCCCGTCCGGGACCCCGCCCCCCGTCACGGGGGCGGGGCGGCCGGGGCCCGGAGCAGCCAGGGCCTAGGCTGCGGACCGTGGTGGTATCCGCAGACAGGCAAGGCAAGGCAAGGCAAGGTGCACATGTTCGAGTCGCCGCAGGACAATCCGTACCCCGACAGCCACGTCCTCGGCGAGGGCCCCGATCCGCACCCGCTGCTCCGGCCGGTACTGCCCCTGCTGGGGCGCTGGCACGGCCGCGGCCGCGGCGAGTACCCGACCCTGGAACAGGACTTCCGGTACGAGCAGGAGGTCACCTTCAGCCACGACGGGCGCCCTTTCCTGCGGTACGAGGCCCGCGCGTGGCTGATCGACGGGTCCGGGACCCCGGTCCGCCCGGCGGGGCGCGAGGCCGGGTGGTGGCGGGTGACGCCCGACGCGTCCCTGGAAGTCGTACTCGCCCACCCCACCGGCATCGTCGAGACGTACGTCGGGCGGGTGTCCGATACGGAGATCGAGATCGAGACGAAGGACGTGGCGCTGACACCCCTGGCCAAGGAGGTCACCGGTACGCGGCGGCACTACGCCCTTCAGGGTGAGGAGATGACGGTCACCCACGACATGGCCGCCGTGGGGCAGCCGCTCCAGCACCACCTGACGACCCACCTGCGCCGGCGCCCGTCCTGACCCTGGATCACCCGGGTGCCCGGCCCGGTCGGCGCGGCGGTCCAGCGTTCCCTCTCGCATAGTCGTGGCATCAGCGAGGGAGGGACGATGGCCGATCTGGGACGACGCTCCGCGATGACCGCGCTGCTGGCCGCGGGGCTCGTACCGGGTTCCGGCGCGCAGGCGGCACCGCGACGCGGGGCCCGGACTTCCCGGGCAGTTCCCGGACCGGGCGCCGGGGCCGGACCAGGGGCGAACGCGGGCCCGCGGCCGCCGGCGGTGCTGCTCGGCAGCGAGATCCGCCGGTTGCCCACGACCCGCAGGGTCGTGGCCCTCACCTTCAACGCCGCGTGGGACGAGAACGGGATCGACACCGTGCTCGGCGAACTGCGGCGCCGCAAGCTGCCCGCCACGTTCTTCCCGACCGGGCAGTTCGCCGAGGCCCACCCCGCGGCGGTACGCGCCATGGCGGCGGCGCACGGCCTGGGCAACCACTCGTACAGCCACCCCTACTTCGCCGACCTGAGCACCATGGACCGGGCGGAAGAGGTACGCCGCGCCGACGCGGCGATCCGTACGGCATCCGGGGCCGAGCCCCTGCCCTTCTTCCGCTTCCCCTACAGTGCCACCACCGCGGACTCCGTCGCCGACGTCAACGACCTCGGCTACGCGGCGATCGAGTTCACCGCGGACACCAAGGGGTACATCGGCCCGGAAGGCGGCATGACCGTGGACGAGGCGGTCGAGCGGGCCGTCGACGCCCTCTCCCCCGGCGCGATCATCCAGATGCACGTGGGCAGCAACGGCGACGGCGTCGTCCTCGACGCCCTGGCCCTCCCCCGGATCATCGACGCGGCCCAGGACGACGACTACGAGATCATCGGCCTGCGCCAGTTCCTCACGGCGGCGACCGACCCGGAATGAGGGCGGCGACCCGGGATGAGCGGGGGCGGGCCGGGGCGGGAGCGGTTCCAGGTCAGGCGCCGGGCTCGCGTCGCGGGAGAGCGCGGCCGCCCGCCGCGACGGCGAGCGCGACGACGATCAGTGCCGCCGCGGCCGCGAAGGTGACGCGCATACCAGTGGCAACGGCCCCGGGACTCCCCGTCGCCACGTCCGTCGTCGCCGAGGCGAGCGCGAACACGGCGCCCATGACCGAGGCGCCGGTGATGAGCCCGAGGTTGCGCGACAGGTGGAGCACGCCCGAGACGACGCCCCGCTGGTCCGGGCGCACATCTGCCATGACGGCCGTGTTGTTGGCCGTCTGGAACACGGCGTAGCCGGCGGTGACGACCGCGAGGGGGGCCACGTAGCCGAGGACGCCGAGGGCCGCCGGGATCACGGACAGCAGGAAGCAGCCGGCAGCCATGGCGGTGAGCCCGGCGAGGGTCATGCGCGGTGCGCCGAAACGGTCCGCGATGCGACCGGACGGCACACCGGTCAGCGCGGCCACGAGCGGACCGACCGACAGGACGAGTCCGACCAGGGCCTCGCCGAGCCCGAGCGTGCGCGAGAGGTAGAACGGCCCGACCACCAGCGTGGCCATCATCACCGTCGAGACGAGCGCGCTCGTGGCGAGGCTCGCGCTCAGCCCCGGCTCACGGAAGGTCGCCAGCCGGATCAGCGGTGACGCCGCTCGCCCCTCGGCCCGTACGAAGAGGGCGACACCCAGGGCGGCCGCCAGCAGCAGAGCGGTGTTGAGCGCACCGGATCCGCCGCGGCCCATGGTCATGGCGAGTGCGTACGCGGCGAGCGTCAGGGCGAGCAGCAGCGTGCCGACGTGGTCGAAGCCGGCCCGGTCCTTCCCGGGCTCGCGGCGGTCAGCGGGCAGGTGGCGGTGGGCGAGGAGCAGGGCCAGGATGCCCAGCGGTGCGTTGACGAGGAAGATCGCCCGCCAGCCGGGTCCGGAGATCAGGGTGCCGCCCAGCGAGGGGCCGAGGGCGGTTCCGATCGCGGACATCGTTCCGAGCAGCCCCATGGCGCTGCCGGTCCTCGCCTTCGGAACCGTCTCGCCGACGAACGCCATGGTGAGGGCCGTCATGACGGCCGCCCCGAGGCCCTGCACAGCGCGGGCGGCGATCAGCCACCAGAGCGTGGGCGCGAGGCCGCACAGCACCGAGGCGGCCGTGAACAGGGACGTTCCGGCCAGCAGCAGCCGTCGGCGGCCGACGATGTCGCCGAGGCGTCCGACGCTGACGATGAGGGTGGTGATGGCGAGGAGATAGGCGAGGACGATCCACTGGACCTGCTGGAACGAGGCGGTGAACGCCTGCGCCAGAGTCGGCAGGGCGACATTGGCGATGCTGGTGCCGAGCGAGGACAGCAGCACGGAGAGGGAGAGTCCGGCGAGCACCCACCGAACGGAAGGTATCGCCCCGGTACTTGCGGCTGTCCCGGCACTCGCGGCCGGGGCCTCGTCCTTTCGTACGCTGATCGACCCGGGTGCGGAATCACTGTGTGGGCTCATGCGCAGGAGCGTGCGCCCGCCGGGCGATCGCGGCAAACATTGTTGCCGATTCCGGGACAGCGGAGTGGAATGTCCGCATGGACACACCACCGGCGTACCGAGCGGTCCTCGATGACGTCGCGCCCCGGCTCAAGCGGCTGCGCGCGCAGCGCGGGCTCACCCTGGCCGCGCTGTCCGAGGTGACCGGCATCTCCAAGAGCACCCTTTCCCGGCTGGAGTCCGGTCAGCGCCGCCCGAGCCTGGAGCTGCTCCTGCCGCTGGCCGGGGCCTACCGCGTGCCCCTGGACGACCTGGTCGGCGCCCCCGAAGTGGGGGACCCCCGGGTCAGGCTGACACCCGGCAACCTGGCGAGCGGCGGTACGTACCTGCCCCTCACGCGGAGCACGGGCCCCCTCCAGGCGTACAAGATGATCATCACCGACCGGGGCGGCGAGCCTGACCTCCGTACCCACGAGGGCTACGAGTGGCTGTACGTGCTGGACGGCCGCCTGCGCATCGTCCTCGCCGAGCACGACCTGGTGCTCGGCCCCGGCGAGGCCGCAGAGTTCGACACACGGGTGCCCCACTGGTTCAGCAGCGCGGACGGGCGGCCCGTCGAGATCCTCAGCCTCTTCGGGCGGCAGGGCGAGCGCATGCACGTCCGCGCGAAGCCCCGCGCCTGAGCTCCCGCGTCGGCGCCGGCGCCGGCGCGCAGGGTCCGCTCATCCCCCGTCAGGCGCCGGCGGAGCCGCTTGCCTCTGCGCCTTGGCACGTTTGGCGACCACGGCGGCGGCCGCGAGTGCGCTGCCCGCGAAGGCCAGCATGACCGTCCACCGCCGGTCGAAGCAGTGTCCGGTGACGTGGTCCACCGAGTAGCGGCCCGGCCCGGCGAGGCCGATGGCGGCCGCGGTGAACCCGAGGAACGCGGGGTACTCGAATCCGCCGCCCTGGTTGAAGAACCCGGCGGGCGCGTGCACGGACACGGCGCCCGCCATGGCTCCTGCCGCCGCGGCGCCCGCAGCCGGGGTGGCCAGCCCCAGGACCAGCAGCGCCCCACCGCCGGCCTCACCCAGACTGGCGGCGATCGCGCTCTGCCGCCCGGGACTGAAGCCCATGTGTTCCATCGCGGCCGCCGTTCCGGTCAGACCCGCACCGCCGAACCACCCGAAGAGCTTCTGTGTGCCGTGCGCCATCAGCACCGCACCCGTACCGGCGCGCAGCGCCAGCAGGCCGAGGTCACGTCGGTTGATGCGGCTCATCGGGGTCTCCTCGCGGATGGGTGGCTGCGCACGCGTCGATACGCACCACATCCGTAACCGCTCCGGCCGCCGGCACCCCCGCATCCGCCCTCAGATCCTCCGTACGGGTCTGAGACACGGCCTCTTCCCCGGCCGGCCGGAACTCAACGGCGCTCGGTCCGCAGGTCGTCTGCGAGGAGGTCGACCTGGCCCGGGCGCACGCCGAAGCGCGGTCGCTGCCGGCAGTGCTGGACGAGGAGCCGCCTAACATGTGCGCATGAGCGCAAGCACGCACCTGGCAGGTGCAGACGGCTCGCAGGAGCATCAGCAGGGCGAGCGGCTGGCGGTCGCCGTGTCCGTCCTCGCGCTGCTCGCCGACCCCACCCGCCTGGCGCTGCTGGACGAGCTCGGGCGTGGCGAGGCCGATGTCAGCACGCTCACCGAGGCCTGCGGGGCCGCCCGGCCCTCCGTCAGTCAGCACCTAGCCAAACTCCGCCTCGCCGGGCTGGTCACCAGCCGCAAGGACGGGCGCCGTGTGGTCTACTCCCTGCGCCACGGACATCTGCGGCGTCTGGTGGACGAGGCCCTGAGCGTCGCCGACCATCAGCTGGGCTCCCTCCCGCCGCACGACTGACCACCACGCCGTCCCTTCCCGGGGCCAACGTGTGCACAGGTACGCACACGTTGGCTATGGTGGGCGGGTCAGGGGTTTCCCATGCCGCCGACCGGGACGGGACCGATGCTGTCCGTACTGCGCAATCGCACCTACCGGCGCCTGTTCACCGCCCAGGCCGTCGCCCTGGTCGGCACCGGACTCGCGACCGTCGCACTCAGTCTGCTCGCGTACGACATCGCCGGGGACGACGCCTCGGCGGTGCTCGGAACGGCCTTGGCGATCAAGATGATCGCCTACGTCGCCGTCGCCCCGCTCGTCGGCGCGGTAGCCGGCCGGATCCCCCGGCGCACCCTGATGGTGGCGACGGACCTGACCCGCGCCGGCGTCGCGGCGGCCCTGCCCTTCGTCACCGAGGTCTGGGAGGTCTACCTGCTGGTCTTCCTGCTCCAGGCGGCCTCGGCGGCCTTCACGCCCGTCTTCCAGGCGACCATCCCCGAGGTACTGCCCGCCGAGGGCGACTACACCCGGGCCCTGTCGATGTCCCGGCTCGCCTACGACCTGGAGAGCCTGTTCAGCCCGGCGCTGGCCGCGGCCCTGCTGACCCTGATGTCCTACGGCTGGCTCTTCGCAGGGACCACCGTCGGCTTCGCCGCCTCCGCCGCCCTCGTCCTCGCCACCGTGCTGCCCCGGTCCGCGCCCGTCGAACCCACCGGCGGCGCCTACGCCAAGGCCGCGTTCGGTGCCCGCCTGTTCTGGGCGACACCCCGCCTGCGGGCGCTGCTCGCCCTCGACCTCGCGGTGGCCGCCGCCGGAGCCATCGTGTTCGTCGACACGGTCGTCCTGGTACGGGACCACTTCGGCCGCCCCGCGGGCGCCGTCTCCCTCGCCCTCGGCGCCTACGGCGCGGGATCCATGCTGACCGCGCTGCTGCTCCCGCGCCTGCTGCGCCGCGTCGCCGACCGCACCCTGATGCTCCCGGCCGCCTTCGCCCTCCCCGTCGTCCTGGCCACCGTCGCCGCGGTCACCTCGACGTCTCCGGGCGACTGGTCATGGCTCGCGATCCTGCTGGTCTGGGCCGCGATCGGCGCAGCGTGTTCCGCGGTGCTGACCCCCGGCGGCCGTGTGATCCGCCGCTCCACCGCCGACGCGGACCTGCCCGCCGCGTTCGCCGCGCAGTTCTCCCTCTCCCACAGCTGCTGGCTGCTGACCTACCCGCTGGCCGGCTGGCTCGCCGCCGGAGCCGGGCTTCCGGCGACCGCACTGGTCCTCGGCGCCGTCTCCCTGGCCGCCACCGCGGCCGCCGCGGCCATCTGGCCCGCCCGCGACCCGTCCCGGCTCGAACACGTCCACCCCGACCTGCCGCCCGGCCACCCGCACCTCGCCGACGCCCGCCCCGCGGCGGACGGCTGGCGGCACGGGCACCACTACGTCATCGACCGGCACCACCGCCACTGGCCGGCCACCGGTCTCACATCGGTTTCGCGCGGGCGATGACCAGGGCGACGTCGTCGTGGTCGTCCGGTCGGCGCAGGGTGTCCAGGAGCCTGTCGCAGGTCTCCTCCAGCGGGCGGCTGGTGTCGGCGAGCAGCTCCAGGAGGAGGCCGAGGCGCTCGTCGATCGGCTGGTCCCGGGTCTCCACCAGCCCGTCCGTGTACAGGACCAGCTGGTCGCCGGGCTCCATGGGCACGGTGGTGACCTCGAAGGGGACGCCGCCCACGCCCAGCGGTGTCCCGGTGGGCAGGTCGAGCAGCCGGGGGGCCTGCCCGGACCGGATCAGGACCGGCGGCAGGTGTCCGGCGACGGCGATGCGGCATTCCGCGCGGTGGGGGTCGTAGACGGCGTAGACGCAGGTGGCGATGGTCTCCTCCAGGGCGCTGGTGGTGTGGTCCAGCTGCTGGAGCACACGGGTGGGGTCGAGGGCCAGCTCGGCGAGGGTGCGGGTGGCGGTGCGCAGCTGTCCCATGCCGGCGGCTGCGTTGATGCCGCTGCCCATGACGTCTCCGACGACGAGGACGGTGGTGTCGTCCGGCTGGGCGATGGCGTCGAACCAGTCTCCGCCGATCTCGCTGGTGGCCGCGGCGGGCCGGTACCGGTAGGCGACCTCCAGGCCCGGTGTGGGCGGCGGGTGGTGCGGGAGGAGGTGGTGCTGCAGGGCCAGGGCGGTGTGGTGCGCGTTGCGGTACCAGCGGGCGTTGTCGATGCACACGGCGGCGCGGGCGGCCAGCTCGCCCGCCAGGACGATGTCGTCGTCGTTGAACGGCAGCGGGTTGCGGGTGCGCTTGAGGTCGAGGGCGCCGAGGACCTCACCGCGGGCTATGAGCGGCACGGCCAGGTAGGAGCGCAGGCCGGCGCGGGCCAGCAGGGCGGCCGCATCGTCGTCACGGGCGATGCGCGAGATGTCCCGTGCGTGCACGTGGGCGACCAGTACCGGGTGGCCGGTCGTCACGGACTGGGTGACCAGGCGGTCCGCCTCGTACCGGGCGATGTCGCCCGGGGGGTCCGCGGCGCGGACGGCCTCGCTGGGATAGGCGGCCGCCACGGCAAGGGCCCGGAACACCGCCGGTTCGTGGGCGGCCGACCTCAGGTGCGGGCGGCCGTCGAGGACGGAGTCCAGGATGTCGACCGCGGCGATGTCGGCGAGCTCGGGCACGACCACGTCGGCGAGCTCGCGGGCGGTCTGGTCCAGGTCGAGGGTGGTGCCGATGCGTACGGTGGCGTCCGCGATCAGGGCGAGGCGGCGGCGGCTGCGGGCGATCTCCTTGGCCGCCTGGTGACTCTGGGTGACGTCCACCACGGAGGTCGCCAGGCCCAGCACCCGCCCGCCGGCGTCCTCCAGCCGGTAGTACGACACCGACCAGGCGTGTTCGTGAACCTGATCGCCGTGGGTGTGCCCGGCGGTGAACTGCTCGACCAGCGGGGTGCCCGTGGCCAGGACCTGGCGCATCGCCGACTCGACGGCTCCCGCGTCGTCGAGGAAGGACAGGGCCTCGCCGACGCCGCGTCCGATGTGCTCGGAGGCGGGCAGCCCGTTGATGCGCTCCAGCGACGGGTTGACCAGCACGTAGCGCAGGTCGGTGTCGAGGACCGCCAGCCCGATCGGGGACTGGGCCACCAGACGGGCGGAGAGGGCCAGGTCCCGCTCCAGCTGCCGCAGCCGCGTGCGGTCCGTGGCGATCCCGAGGGCGTACAGGTCCCCGTGCTCGTCGAGCAGCCGCATGTTGCGGAACTCGACCAGGCGGGTGGAGCCGTCCTTGTGCCGTATGGGGAACGCTCCGGCCCAGTCCCCGGCACCGCCCATGACCCGCGCGAACAGCTCCAGGACCAGGTCCACGTGGTCCTCGGCCGCCAACAGGCGGGCGGCGGGCCGGCCGAGGGCCTCCTTGGCCGTCCATCCGAACAGTTGTTCGGCTTGTGGGCTCCACAGGGCGATCCGCCCTTTCGCGTCGAGGACGACCGCCGCGACATTGAGGACGTCCAGCAGCCCGCTCGGCGGCGACACCCCGGCCCCGGCGCGCCTTGCGCCACCCGTACCGCGGGCATCGGTCGCTCCGGTCGCATCCATCAACGGCGCTCCCTTCCCGGCTGGCTTTCATCGTCCCTCCAAATCGTCCCCGCAGCGTCCGGGCGGACGGCCCGGGCGGGGAGGACGTGGGCCGGGCGGGACTGTGACGACAGGGTCTGGGCTCGGCCCGTGGCACCGGAACGGGAGCGGACCGTCGTGGACGCCCGGGACCCGGCCGCGCTGGGCGGCGGTGTGGGCAGGCCCCGGGCCGGGTGGTCGTGCGCGACGAGTTATGCGTCCCGGCTTCCCGGAAGGCCCGCACGCCGACGCGGACCGGCGTCAGATCAGCGCCGGCAGGACCCGGTCCGGGGTGAGGGGGAGGTCGCGCAGGCGTTCCCCCGTGGCGTGGCACACGGCGTTGCCGATCGCGGCCGCCGTGCCGACGATGCCGATCTCGCCGATCCCCTTGCTGCCCATCGGGTTGAGGTGCGCGTCGTGCTCGTCGATCCAGTGGACCTCGATGTCGGGCACGTCGGCGTGGACCGGCACGTGGTAGGCCGCCAGGTCGTCCTCGGCGAACCCGCCGTGGACGGGGTCGAGCGTGCTCCGTTCCGTCAGCGCCATCCCGATGCCCATCACCATCGCGCCGGTGAACTGGGAGCGCGCGGTGACCGGGTTCAGGATGCGCCCGGCGGCGAAGACGCCGAGCAGGCGGCGTACCCGTACTTCTCCGGTGACCGTGTCGACCTGGACCTCGGCGAACTGGGCGCCGAACGCGTGGCGGGCGTAGGGGGACTCCTGCCGGACGGGCTCCGTGGTGTCGGCGGTCGCCGACAGCCCCTCGGCGGGCACGCCGTCCCGCAGGCCGGCCAGGCGGGCGGCCAGCGAGGCGCAGGCGTCGTGCACCGCCCAGCCCCAGGACGCGGTCCCGGCGGACCCTCCGGCGAGCGGGGCCCGCGGCAGGTCGGTGCTGCCGATGGCCACCGTCACGGAGTCCAGCGGGACGGCGAGGGCGTCGGCCGCCACCTGCGCGAGTACGGTACGGGCGCCGGTCCCGATGTCGGTGGCGTTGATCTCGACGAGGTGGCTTCCGTCGGGCCGGGCGTGGGCCCGGGCGGTCGAGGGCGCGATGAGCACGGGATAGGTGGAGGCAGCCACTCCGGTGCCGAGGAGGAACCGTCCTTCCCTGCGGGGCGTGCGCGATGCGGCCCACCCGAAGCGGTCCGCCCCCTCCCGGAGGCATTCCACGAGGTGCCGGCTGCTGAAGGGCCGGCCGGTGTCGGGTTCACGTGCGGGCTCGTTGCGGACGCGCAGCTCGACGGGGTCCACTCCCAGCGCTTCGGCCAGCTCGTCCATGGCCGACTCCAGGGCGTACATGCCGGGCGCCTCCCCCGGAGCCCGCATCCAGGACGGCGTGGGTACGTCGAGTGCAACGGCCTTGTGGAGGGTGCGGCTGGCCGGTACGGCGTACATGACGCGGGCGGGGACGGCCGCCTGCTCCACGAACTCCCTGACGCGGGAGGTGTACGTGGTGACGTCGTGGGTGAGCGCGGTGAGGGTGCCGTCGGGGCGGGCACCCAGGCTGATCTCGTGCAGGGTCTGCGCGCGGTGCCCGACCACGGCGGCCAGGTGGCGCCGGGGCAGGGCGAGTTGGACGGGGCGTCCGACCTGGCGGGCGGCCATGGCGGCGAGTACCGCGTGGGGGCGTGGCGTGCCTTTGGAACCGAAGCCTCCGCCGACGTGCTCGCTGACGACCGTGATGTCCTCCTCGGGCATGCCGAACAGGGAGGCCAGCGCGGTCCGGACCGCCCCCGCGCCCTGGCTGGAGTCGTGGACGGTCAGGTGGTCGCGGCCGCCCGCGACGTCCCACCGGGCGGTGGCGGCGTGCGGTTCCATGGGGTGGTTGTGCAGGGGCGGCACCGTGTAGAGGCAGTCGACGCGTACGGGGGCGGCGGCGAGGGCCGCGTCCGGATCACCGTGTTCCCGGAGGGCGGGGTGCCCGCCGTTGGCCTCCTCGGGCGTGTAGCGGCCGGGGTGATCGGTGCGGAGGCCGACGTCGTGTTCCTCGGTGGCGTAGGTGATCCGTACCGCTTCGGCCGCGGCCCTCGCCCCTTCTGGGGTTTCGGCGACGGCAAGGGCCACGTACCAGCCGCGGTGCGGGACCTCGGTGTTCTGCAGCACCTGGAGGGTGGGGTCGTCCGAGGGGCCCAGGCGGGGCGCGTCGTACGGGGTGAGGACGCCCAGTACGCCCGGGAGCGCCAGGCAGGGGCCGGTGTCCACGGCGGTCACGCGGCCGCGGGGCACGGTGGCGGGCACGGGCCAGGCGTAGGCGAGTCCGGGCGGGGTGCGGTCGGTGGCGTAGCGCGCGGCGCCCGTGACCTTCTGGGCCCCCTCGGCGCGGACGACGGGGGAACCGAGGGCGGGGGCAGGGCGGTCTGGACGGTCGGGGTCAACGGGACGGTCGGGGCGCATTCCTGCTCCTACGGGGTGCGGGGGTGTCCGTCCTCCGCCCGCCGGGCGAGCGTGGCGAGTGCGTCGCACGCGAGGTTGCGGGCGAGCGCGATCTTGTATGCGTTGTCGCGCAGGGGCCGGGCCCCGGCCAGTTCCGCCTCGACGGCCTCCCGCACTGCCTCGGCGGTCGGCTCGGCGCCGGTCAGCCGTTCCTCGGCCGTGGTGGCGCGCCAGGGCCGGTGGGCGAGACCGCCGAAGGCGAGGGCGACCCGCCGCACGCGACGGGTCCCGTGGTCGAGGTCGAGTACGACGGCCACCGAGGCCAGCGCGAAGGCGTAGGAGGCCCGCTCGCGGGCCTTGCGGTAGAGCGAGAGGGCACCGGGGGCGGGGGCGGGCAGGAGGACGGCGGTGACGATCTCCCCGTCCCGGATGACCGTGTCCTGCTCGGGCCGCTCGCCGGGGAGCCGGTGGAAGGCGACTGCGGGCACGGTCCGGGTGCCCCCCTCGCCGTACAGCTCGATGTCGGCGTCGAGCGCGGCGAGGGCCACGGCCATGTCCGAGGGGTGGGTGGCGACGCAGTGCTCGGAGTGTCCGAGCACTGCGTGATCGCGGTGGACCCCGTCGAGCGCGGCGCATCCGGAGCCCGGATCGCGTTTGTTGCAGGCCGTGGACACGTCCTGGAAGTACGGGCACCGGGTGCGCTGCAGCAGGTTGCCGCCCGTGGTGGCGGCGTTGCGCAGCTGCGCCGACGCTCCGGCCAGGAGTGCCTGGGCGAGGGCGGGGTGGCGCGTGCGTACGAGGGGGTGGGCGGCCACGTCGCTGTTGCGGGCCGTGGCGCCGATACGGAGTACCCCCGCGGGCAGCAGCTCGATGCCGGCCAGCGGCAGCCGGGAGAGGTCGACGAGGGCGCCGGGGCTCTCGACGCCCCGTTTCATGAGGTCCACGAGGTTGGTGCCGCCGGCGAGATAGCGGGAGCCGGGCAGCCGGGCACGGGCGGCCGTCGCCTCCTGGAGGGTGGTGGCGCGCACGTAGGCGAAGGGTTTCACGCGATCACGTCCAGCACGGCGTCGACGATGCGGGGGTAGGCGCCGCAGCGGCAGAGGTTGCCGCTGAGCCGTTCCCTGATCTCCTCCGCTGTCAGCGTGACGGGGCGGCCGGGCTCGGCGAGGGTCTCGGCGGGTGTGACGTGCGAGGGGTGGCCCGAGGCTGCTTCCTCGATCGCCGCGACGGCGGAACAGAGCTGGCCGGGCGTGCAGAAGCCGCACTGGAAGGCGTCCCGGTCGATGAACGCGCGCTGGAGCGGGTGCGGTGCGCCGTCGGTGCCGGCGGCAGCGGCGAGTCCCTCCACCGTGGTGACGTGCGCGCCGTCCTGGGCCACGGCCAGCAGCAGGCAGCTGTTCACCCGCCGCCCGTCCACGAGCACGGTGCAGGCGCCGCACTGACCGTGATCGCATCCCTTCTTCGCGCCGGTCAGGCCGAGGTGCACGCGCAGGGCGTCGAGCAGGGTGACGCGGTGGTCGAGCGGGAGGACGTGCTCCGTGCCGTTGACGCGTAGCGCGACCGGGGAGTTGTCGGGTTCTGTCGCACTCGCCACCGCCGGCTCCCTCCGTGTCCGTTACCCCGTCGACTATGCCGCCGCGGGCCCGGTCGGCGGCGTGCCACGCGGAGGGACGCCGACCGGGGAGGCGATCTTCCATCGGTCGGCCCCGTCCGGTCACCCGTCGTCACAGTCCCGCCGGACCCGCGTTACGTTGACGCCAGGGCTTGGGCCGCCTAGCGCAGCGCGGCGAGGAGTTCGCGCTCGCGGGCGGCGCTCAGGCCGGCCCGGCGCGGTCGGTCCAGGCCCGCCTCCCGCTCCCAGCGCAGGGTGTCGGCCAGGAGCTCCGCACGGGGGCGGTGGCGCAGGCCGGCCGCGAGCGCCGCGGCGCCGGTGCGCGCGCTGAAGCCGGCCCATTGCGGGTCGGTCATCCACATGGCCAGCGACTCCTCACCCATGAACTGGCCCACCTGCTGCCCGAGCAGCCACTCGGTGGCCGCCTCCACCACCGGTCCGGTGTGCCCGCCGATCTGCCGCGACAGTGCGACCCACTCCCCGAAGGGCACGACCGGGCCGACCGCGTCGTACGTGCCGGTCGTCCTCTTCTCCGCGCAGTCGAGCAGCCAGGCTGCGAGGTCGCGTACGTCGACGGCCTGCGTCGGCACGTCCGGGGTGTCGGGCACCAGCAGCGGGGCCAGCGGCTCGCGGGCCGCACGGCCGACCCAGTACCCGGTGCGACCGCTGTGGTCACCGGGCCCGCCGATCAGTCCGGCCCGCGCGATGAGCAGCCGGTCGCCCACCGCGGCCGTGGAGGCTTCCTCGCAGGCCGTCTTGGCCTCGCCGTACAGCTCGCGGCCGACCTCGTCGCGCTCGGCCGCCGGCAGCAGTCCGGCCGACTCGTCCGCGCCGGGGTCCGCGTGGGAGGCGTACGCGCTGACCGATGAGACGTACGACCAGTGGTTCGCCCGCGCGCCGAGCGCCGCGAGCGCCCCGCGGACGAAGCCGGGCTGCCAGGACACTTCGATCACTGCGTCCCAGTCACGGCCCGCCAGGCTTTCGTACGCCGACGGGTCGCGCCGGTCGGCGGTGACCAGCCTCGCGCCCTCGGCGACGTCGCCGCTCTCCCCGCGGGCCAGGCAGGTCACCTGGTGTCCGCGTGCCAGTGCCTGCCGCGTGACCTCGCGGCCCAGCCATGCCGTCCCGCCCAGTATCAAGATCTCCATTGGTCCACCGAACCACGGCCCGCGGGCAGCCGCCCGCCTCTTCGCGGAGAGCGGAGAGCGGAGAGCCGGGAGCCGGGAGCCGGGAGAAGCCAGGAGGGAACGGCGAGCGGTCAGGCCGCCGACGCCGTGGTGATCACCAGCGGTGGTCTGGCCCGCTCCGCCTCCCACGTGCGGCTGTTCACGAGTTCCGGGTCCGCGAGGGTGGCGGCCTCGTCCACCGAGGGGCGGTGCTGGGCCACGTCCCGGAAGCCGGTGCGCTCCAGCAGTGCGGGGATGACGGCGACGGGCCACGCATGGTTGCGGACCTCCTGCCAGGAGCCGTCCGTGCGCCGGAGCCGTCCGGTGAGCGGCTCGCCCGGCCGGTACACCCCACCCGCCGCGCCGATGCGCAACGAGGCGTAGTCCATGCCGCCGCAGTCGGGATCGGTGGCGAGCAGCACGAACGGGGCGCCGGGCCGCAGCAGCCGGTGGACCTCGGTGAACACCGCGAGCACCGCGTCCTCCGTCGGCAGCGAGGCGAGTACGTGATTGCACATCACGGCGTCGGCGCAGCCGTCCGGCAGGCCCGTCGCCCGCCCGTTCTCGACGAGGTGGTACTCCGCCACGGCCGTGCCCGCACCGCGCGCCAGCGCCAGCATCTCGGGCGAGGTGTCCACCCCCACCACCCGCGCCCCCAGCCGCCGGACCGCCTGGTCGGCCACCTGCCCGGGCCCGCATCCGTAGTCCACCAGGACCTGGTCGGCGCGGAGCCGGCGGGACAGGGCCCGGAAGACGAACGGATATCCGAGGAGCCAGTCCGTGGCCGCCTCCACCGCCGCGAAGGCCTGCGCGCCCTCGCGGCCGGACCAGGCGGCACCCTCTCCGACACCGGGTCGCCCGGCTTCCTCCGACGCGTCGCTCACAGCCTCACTATCGGCCCGCCACCGCCCCATCTCCACCTGCCACGCCGCCCTCCGCGCCTACGCCTGCCCGCGCTCCGTCTCCGACACGAACGGCTGGAGGAAGCCCCCGATGAGCTGCTCCACCTCGGTGATCCGCTGCTCGTGCGTGTACAGCCGGTCCCGCTTGCCCGACTTGGCCTGCGCGTCCTCCCGGTTCTCCACGATGTTGCGCTGCACTATGCCGATGAGGTCCTGCAACTGGCCGTGCAGGGTCTCGCTGATCCCGCCCCACACGGCGCGCAGATCGGCGGCCCGGCTGTCGGCGTACTGGCGCGCGGCCGGATTCGCCGACTCCTTCACGTGGTCGGAGAACTCCTGGGCCACCCGCGAGTGCACCTTGCCGTCGGCGAAAATGACCGCGCCCGTCGCCATGAGCGGTCCGATGGCCGCGCCGATGGCCACCGCGATGCCCACCGGGGGCATGGCCAGCCCGAGGCTGATCAGCCCGGCGGTGGCGGCCGCGGCCGTACCGCCGGCGAGCGCGGCGCCGGTGCTCGCGCCGATGGCCATGAGCGAGCTGGGGCGGAAGAGGAGCGGTACGTCCTCGCGATTGCGCCGGCCGCTGCGGCCGTCGCCCTTCCCCGCGGCGATGGCGAGGGTGTAGAGGAGGTGGTTCTGGTCGCGGACGGACCGGGTGCCGGTGAGTTCGGTGCGGAGTTCGTCCAGGAGGTCGGCGTGTGCGCGGATCAGCGGTTCGATCTGGCGCAGTAAGTCCTCCTGCCGCGACTGGATGAGCTTGTCGAGGATCTGGGAGCAGAAGATCTGCATCCGGCGCTGGAGTTGGGCCGTGTACGCGTCCATGAGCTCGTGCTGGATGGCCACGCGGCCGCCCCGGGTGAGGGCCATGCGGGCCCGCCTGACGCGCCCGCGGCGCGCGATGTGCCAGTCCGGGATCTCGCCGCTGAGTTTCGCCAGGAACGCGGCGAACTTCAGCTGCAGCTCGCCCTCGACGTCGAGGATCCTGCCGTTGACGATGTCCCGGATCGCACTGGCGCTGGCGCGCAGCTGGTCCTGGGTGGCCTGGCTCCGGTCGAGCAGCTCGCGCAGTTCCGCCGTGGACCTCATCAGGATCGCGCCCTCGTCGTGCAGCCGCAGGCGCAGGTTCACGGCGTTGTGCCGCAGGAACTCGGCGAGCCGGACGAACTTCACCCGGGCCGCGTCCCGCATGCAGAAGACCTCCAGGGCGGCCTCCAGCTGACCGATCCCCGAGTCCCGCAGCCCGTCCTCGTCCCCGCCGATCCGGGACTTCAGGGCCTGGAGCGCGCTGACGAAGAACACGTTGGAGGTGGCGGGCGAGCCGGTACCTCCGCTGAGCTCGGCCACCGCGTTGCGGCAGCGGCTCATCACCTCCGCCCGTTCCTCCTCCTCGATGCGGTCGAACTGGTTGACCACGAAGAAGATGTCGCGGTGGCCGAGCTTCTTGACGTGTTCGAGGTAGTTCTCGGTCTCGTGGAGGGTGAAGGGCCGTCCCGCGTCGGTGACGAAGACGACGGCGTCGACCTCCTCCAAGTACCGCAAGGTCACCAGCTCGCGGTCCGGGCTCTCGTTGATGCCCGCCGAGTCGACGATCTCCACGGACCGGCGCAGCAGCTCCAGCGGCTGCTCGACGACGGCCAGCGCGAACGAGGGGGCCCGCGGCGCTCCGTGCGCGTCGATCTGGAGGGAGACCTCTCGTTTGAACTCCTCCGTCGTGACGGCCGTCTCGCCGCCCCGCCGCTCCGCGTCCCGGTACAGCCACGCCCGCTCGGCCTCGCCCCAGCGCAGGACCGTGGTGAACGCGGTGGCCGGATTGGCCTTGGTGGGCAGCAGCTTCTTCCCCAGCAAGGCGTTGATCAGTGTGCTCTTGCCGCTGCTGAACTCGCCGAGGACCATGATCCGGAAGGTCTCGCGCTCGAAGACCGCCCCGTTGATGCCCAGCCCCAGCGCCTGCGCTCCGCCCTGCTCGCCGGGCGGGGCGACGACCTCCGCCGCCTCGTCGGCCACTTGCTGCAGTTGCTGGTAGTACGAGCGCAGCGTGCCTATGTTGTCGCTCCAGCCGCGGAAGTGCGTGGCCGGCGATTCCCGGGCGGACGAGGACTGCCTGCTCTCGTGGTCCGTCTCGTGGTCCATCAGGCCCCTTCCAGGGGGGAGAGATGTGCGTGCACGGACCGGCGCAGCGACCGTGCCGTGCTCTGCAGTGAACGCCAGTGTCCGATCGAGTCGGGCTGGGCGGCGACCGCCGTCGTGTGCAACCGCCACCACTGTTCGTCGCGGTCCCGGGCCTGGCTCAGCAGGCGCTCGTACACCTGGCCGATCCGTGCGTCCGTACGGGCCACTTGTTCGGTGAAGGCCGCCTCGACGATCCGTTCCAGGTCGTCGATGGTGCGCTCGCGCCGCTCCGCCTGCCCGTGTTCGAGCGCCTCCGTCACCAGTGCCGTGCCGGCCGCTCCGGCGATCTGCGCGACGACCTCGGTGGAGACGGGAGTCAGCACGCTCTCGATGGCGGTGCCCACGAACTCCGGCAGCCAGGAGGCGTCCCAGCCGGTCGCGTTCTGCGACTCCGCTGCCGCCGCCGTGTCCGCGACCCCGGGCAGCGCCGCCGTCGGCACGACCCGCTGGGCGCTCGGGGCGGCCAGGCCCCGGAACAGCTCCTCGCCGGGCCGGTTGCGCAGCAGGACGTCGCGCAGCCGGCCGGTGTCCTGTTCGAGCACCCGGTCGACGGTCACGGTGATCCACGATTCGAAGTGCTGGAGGGCCTCCGCGGTGTACGGGATCGCGTGCAGCCGTATGAAGTGCTGTTCCTCGGGGGTTTCCAGCATCTGGGAGAAGCGTGCGGCGAGTTCGCGCGCCGCGGCGGCGCGGCGCCTGCGCGCCTCCGCGGCGATCGCCGTCACGAGCGCGGCCCGCCACTCCCCCACGTCGGCGCTGAGCACGATCCAGTGGAACCGCGCGCTCTCGTGCGCCGTGTGCCAGATCTGCGCGGCGCGGGCCCTGACCGGGTCGGTCCAGTGCGCGTCCGCCAGCGCCCGGCCGGCGGCCTCCGCCACCAGGTCGCAGGTGGCCGCGAGCAGGTACAGGCGGCGGATCGTCCGCATCGCGCGGCGCAGTCGGACGCCGGCCAGCCGCGCGAGTGCCGAGCGCAGCTGGTCGATCCCGTCCCGGACCCCCTCGGCCCCGGGTGCCGTGCCGGACGTGCCGGGCGTGCCGGAAGTGCCGGGCGGGCGTGCCGGTCCGGGCAGTACCAGCGCTTCGGGGGCCAGCCTCCCCGCGAGGTGGTTGACCCGCCGCAGGATGTCGGCGGCCTCGTCCTCGACCTCGGAGAGCTTGGTGACGACGATCGCGAGCGGCGGGGTGTGCGGGGCGGCGGCCAGCGCCTTGATCCGGGCCTGTTCGGTGGCGAGCATCGCCCGGCGCGCCTCGGTGACCACGACCACCACGTCGCAGTCGGCCACGATCCTGGCGAGGGCTGCGCTGTCGGGCTGCCGTACGCCGGACCAGCCCTCCCAGCCGGGCGTGTCAACGAGTTCCACGCCCGCCCGGGCGGGCCAGGAATCGGCCGGCACCTGGAGGCGTACGGTACGGAACTCCGCCGGTGCGGCGTCTCCGGGGCCGGCCGCGTCCGGGTCGGCCTCCTCGGGGCCGGCGGCGCCGGTCGGGCGTACGACGACGGGCGGCCCGTTCGTCGGGTGGACGGACACCGGCAGGCAGTCCGTGCCGATCAGTTCGTTGACGAGGCGTGACTTGCCGACGTTGCTGCCGCCGATGACGCAGATGCGGGCCAGTGGTGACTCCGCACGGCGGGCGGCGCGGCGGATCAGCGAAGCCGCCGAATCCGCCCCCGCCCGGTCCGCGAGCAGGGCCACCTGTTCCGCCAGTTCACCCTGCGGTAGATCCCGCGCGTGCATCCCCGTACCGCCCACGGCGCCGCCACCCCACCCCGTCCACACCGACCCGGCGCGACCATGATGCCAACGGACGGCATCCGGCGCCGCCGATTCGGGGTTCCCGTGCCGCTCAGGGGAGCGGCACGGGGTTCTCGGGGGGCCGGTGGTCGGGCGGTCACCTGGTCAGGTGGTCGGATGCAGGCGGGACGGGGAGAGCGGTGAACCCTGCGGCCGCGCCTCGCCGGTGGCCAGGGCGCTGCCCTCCAGCCAGGTCCGCCAGTCCAGGTTCCAGTCGCCGAAACCGTTGTCGAAGGGAGCCATCTTCGGGCCGCCGCTGTTGACCACTTCGACGATGTCCCCCTCGCGCACCGTGTCGAAGAACCACGCGGCGTCCTCGGTGCTCATGCCCGTACAGCCGTGGCTGACGTTCTCCTCTCCCTGCGCCTCGACGGACCAGGGCGCGGCGTGGATGTACTCGCCGCTCCACGTCACGCGCGTCGCGTAGAGCACGGGCAGGTCGTAGAACTCCTTGGTGCCGCGCTTGATGCCGACGGTGTCCCCGCGCATCCGGACCTTGGGTTCCTTGCGGAGCACCACCTTGATGCCGGCGCGCGTCCTGAACCCCTCCTTTCCGGTGGTGACCGGGATCGTCCTGATGATCCGTCCGTTGCGGCGTACGGTCATCTCGTGGGCGGCGGAGTCGGTCACGGCTTCGATCCGGTCCCCGACGGTGAACTCCAGCGGCTCGGAGGGGCCGCCGTAGCCGAGGTCGCCGACCTCGACCCCGTCGAGACCGCTGCGCACGCGGACCACGGTGTGGGCGGGCCAGTACGTACGCGGCCGGTAGTGCAGGGTCGATTCGTCGACCCAGTGCCAGGCACCCTCGACGTGGGGCTCCGAGGTCACCTGAAGCGCCTGCTCGACCCGGGCCCGGGCCAGCGGGTCGTCGGCGGGCACCGGCCGGCTGAGGTCCGCCGTGACGATCTCCCCCGCGCCGTACGTACCGGGGCGGGGCCCGAACCCGGCCGTGAGGCGGCCACCGTCCGCGGGCGGCGCGGTACGGAACACCATGGTCACCCCGACCGGTGTGCCGGCCGCGTCCTGGGCACCGACCTGCACGGTGTACGTCTCCCCCGCCCGCAGCGGCTCGGTGTTCGTCCAGTACCCGCCGGCCGCGCCCACCTCGCCGGCCAGATGGCGGCCGTGCCCGTCGGTCACGGTCACGTCGGTGAGCCGTCCCGGGTCCGCGAGGGCGATCTCCAGCGGGGCGTCGGCGTCCGTGGGCAGCGCGTCCGCCCGGGCCGCGCGGGCCGCGTCACCGAGGGCCGGCATCCGCAGGAGGGACCCCGTACCGCGGGAGGTGGCCTGCACGCGCTGCTCCCGCCAGCCGCCGCACAGGCCCGGCCGGAAGGTGTGGACGGCGCACCGTCCCGCTCCCGCCGCGACGCCCTCGTCCACCGCCCGGCCGACCAGCAGGGTGACCGCCGCGTCCTTCGGCCGGCTGCCCGCCGTGGATTCCGCGGTGTCCGCGTCGTGCGCCCGGCCCGGCGCCGCGGCGACCACCAGCATGGCCCCCGTCACGGCGGCCACCACGCCCCACGCCTTGGTCGGTTGCTTTCCTCGCGTCTGTGACATAGCCACACAGCCCTCCCAGATCTCACACGGCCGATGGCAGCATCAAAACGATCGAGAGCCAAAATGATGATCATGAACTCGGCTCTGCGGCCGAACGGGCACCCCAAGAGAACTCGTACGGAGCACACTTCGGGTCCGACCCCGGTCAGGGCGGCGTCCGGGAGGGCGTCCGGGAGCCTTGCGTAGCATCCCGGCATGTCCTCTCCTCACGACCAGATCCGGCTCCCGCTCCCGTTCAGGCTCCAGCTCCTGCGTCCCGACCACGCCGAGGCCCTGCTCGCCTTCGAGCGTGAGAACCGGGCCTACTTCGCCGCGTCGGTGCCCGACCGGGGCGACCGGTACTTCACCGGCTTCGAGGAGCGCCACCGTGCGCTGCTGGCCGAGCAGGCCACGGGGGTGTGCCTGTTCCACGTCCTCGTGGGCGCCGGCGGCGAGGTACTGGGACGCGTCAACCTGGTCGACCTGGCGGACGGCTCCGCCGAGATCGGCTACCGGATCGCCGAGCGGGCCGCCGGCCGGGGAGTGGCCACCTCGGCCGTCCACGAGGTCTGCGCCCTGGCCGGTGCGGAGTACGGCCTGACCACGCTGACGGCCGTCACCACGCTCGACAACGCCGGCTCGCGCGCCGTCCTGGCCCGTACGGGGTTCACCCCGGCAGGCGAGACGGAGGTGGACGGCCGCCCGGGCCTCCGCTTTGTACGGAACGTGTAGGAGCGGGACCATGGGGGCATGGAGGCGTCCCTGAACGATGTCAGCACGCCGGGCCGGGTGGCGGACCCCGGTGAGGGCCTCAGTCACGAGGAGCTGGCGCTCGCGGCCCGCAACCACGGCCTGCCGCTGGAGGCCCTGCGCTACGAGGTCAGCCCGGCGGGCCTGCACTACGTGCTGGTCCACTACGACATCCCCGCCGCGGACGCCGACGGCTGGCACCTTTCGGTCGGCGGCCGGGTCCGCACGCCGCTGACCCTGACCCCGGCCTCGCTCGGCACGCTCCCCGCCGTCACCCGGCGGGTCACCATGGAGTGCGCGGGCAACGGCCGGGCCAGGCTGGCCCCGCGCCCGGTCAGCCAGCCCTGGCTGGTCGAGGCGGTGGGTACCGCCGACTGGACGGGCGTGCCGCTCCGGGCCGTCCTCGCCGAGGCCGGTGTGGAGCGGGACGCCGTCGAAGCCGTCTTCACCGGTGCCGACCACGGCGTGGAGCGCGGCGTCGAGCAGGACTACCAGCGCAGCCTGCCGCTGCCGGTCGCCACCGGGGACGATCCGGAGGTGCTGATCGCCTACGCCATGAACGGCCGGCCGCTGCCGCCGCAGCACGGGTACCCCCTGCGCCTGGTCGTCCCCGGCTGGTACGGGATGGCGCACGTGAAGTGGCTCCGGGAGATCACCCTGGTCGACGCCCCGTTCACGGGATTCCAGCAGGCAGTGGCGTACCGCTACCGGCAGGATCCGGACGACCCCGGCGAACCGGTGACCCGGATCGCGCCGCGCGCCCTGATGGTCCCGCCGGGGTTCCCGGACTTCATGTCGCGGGTCCGCGTCGTGTCCGCCGGGCCCGTACGGCTGGAGGGGCGTGCCTGGTCGGGGTACGGGCCGGTGGTCCGGGTGGAGGTGAGCGCTGACGGCGGGGACACCTGGAGCGGGACCGATCTGACGCCGCCGGGCGCGCACCGGTGGGCGTGGCAGGCCTGGCACGGCACCTGGACCGCCACGCCCGGCAGCCACACCCTCATCGCCCGCGCCACGGACGCCGAGGGCCGTACCCAGCCCCTGGAACAGCCCTGGAACCGCGGCGGCTTCGGCAACAACCTCGTCCAGCAGGTCCCCGTCCTGTGCCGCTGACCGCCCCGCCGGCGGGGCGGGTGCTCAGCGGGTCGGGTTCGCCCGGAGCAGCAGCGTGAGGAATCCCCACGGCTCCCGGTAGACGTTCAGCCATTCCCGCCGGTGGTCCGCGGACGTGGCAAGGGCTTCGCGGGCGGCGGGATCCTCGGGGTGGTCCAGCGCCCAGGCGGCCAGTGAGCCGGTCCAGGACCACTCGTAGGCGTCGAGCTCCTCGCGGCTGCTGACGTGGGCGAAGACCGGCGTCCAGCCGGCCGCGGTGACGTTGTCCAGGGTGGTCGCCAGGTCGGCGAAGTCGCCGAGCATCTCCACCGCTCCGGCGGAGGGCTCCTGCTGCCAGTAGCCGTCGCCGATCAGTATGTGCCCGCCGGGGGCGAGGTGCTTGCCGGCGGCTTCCAGGGTGGGCAGCAGGCCGTCGAAGGCGTGGGCGGCGCCGACGCTCAGGACGAGGTCGAAGGGGTCCGTGGAGACGTACTCGGCGGCCGGTACCTGATGGAGCGTCAGGCGGTCCCCGACGGCGAGCCGGTCTGCGGCGGACCGGGCGCGGTCGAGGGCAGGCTCCGAGATGTCGACACCATGGGCGTGGACACCCTCGTGCATCTCCAGGCAGCGCAGCAGCCATTCACCGCCGCCGCAGCCGAGGTCGAGGACCCGTTCGTCACCGCGCGGCAGGCCGCGCTCCAGCAGACCGTGCACCGTGCGGTCCGACAGCGGTGCGGCGATGGGGTGGCGGGTATGGGCCAGAAGAGAGATCATTTCGCGATTCACCGCGGCATGCTGTCAGCCGCGCGCGACGGCCGCAATCGCTTTTTTCGTCGCTTCACGAAAGTCCGTACCGTCGCGCGGACTCCTCCTCCTGGGCCAGCCGGTGCAGTGTCTTGAGCACGGGCTCGAAGAGGATGGCCGCCGCGAACTGGCCGGCACGTCGGGCTGTGGCACGAGTCGTACATCGCGCCCGAGGGCTCGTACGAGTCGATCTACTTCGACATGCCCCCGTACGGGCTGGCGGCGGCGACCGGCGCGCTCCCGGTCGAGGCCCGCGGCCGGCGCGCCGCGGACCGCTCCACCCACCGCAGCCGTCGCCGTGAGCCCTGATCACAGGGCCCGGCTCATGCAGACCCTGGGCCACCGGTCCAGGCCGTGCCGCGCCTCCTGTTCGCGGATCTCCCGCAGACCGGGCGTGAGCCCGTCCTCGTCCAGCAGCCGGAAGCCGCAGCGTTCGTAGTACGGGGCGTTCCACGGGACATCGGTGAAGGTGGTGAGGGTCAGCGCGGGCAGGCCGTCGCGCGCAGCCAGGTCCGCCGTGTGCTCCAGCAGGGACCGGCCCACACCGCGGCGGGCGCTGTCCGGGTGCACCGACACCTGCTCGACGTGGAGGCCGCCGTCGACGCGGTCGGCGATCAGGTACGCGACGGGGGCGTCGGCGTCGTCGACCGCGACCCAGGCCAGTCCGGCACGCTGGTAGCGGGCGAGCTCGTCGAGCGGGAGCGGCTCGTCGTCGGCGATCTCCGGCATGCCGATGTCCCGGAAGCACCGCCCGGCCGCCCTCTCGATGTCCTGGAGGAGGGGCAGTTCGGTGAGCCGTGCTGCTCGTATGCGCATGGACGCATTGTCCCGGCCCGGCGGGACGGCGCCATCCGATTCGGGCCGCTCCGTGCCGGAGGTGGTCGGCGGCGGCCCCGCAGTGCCGTAGGGTGAGGTCTACCGACGCGGGGTGGAGCAGCTCGGTAGCTCGCTGGGCTCATAACCCAGAGGTCGCAGGTTCAAATCCTGTCCCCGCTACTGATGGCGAAGGGCCCGGATCCTCACGGATCCGGGCCCTTCGCCATTCACAGCCGGTCCAGGACGGCGTTCAGGGCGTCCATGACGTAGCCGCGCCAGCCGCCGCCCATGATCTTGCGGGCCGTCATCTGCGCGGGGTCGTCCGGGTCGAAGCCCTCGTGGACGAGGAAGAGCCTGGTGCCGCGGCCCTCCGGTTCGAGCGTCCATGTGAGGGTCCAGTCGGCCGTGCTGGCGGCGGAGGCGTCGGTCCATCGGACCGAGAGCATCCGCTCGGTCTCGTACGCGAGGACCTCGGCCGCCGTCGTACCGGAGTAGCCCGTGTTCGGGCGCGGCACCGAGGTCATCGTGTAGCGGTGTCCGACTTCCAGGCGGAAGTCGGACGGCATGAGCCACTGGGCGATCAGCTCGGGCTCGGTGAGGGCGCGCCATACCTTGGCCGGCGGGTGCGGCAGGAACTGGTCGACCCGGACCGTGGTGAGGTCGTCGTCGCGGTCGCGGTCGTGGTCATCCTCGCGGTCGCGGTCTTCGTCGTGGCCGTGTCCGTGGTCGTGGTCGCGGTCGTGGTCGTGGTCGTGGCCGGAGGCTGAGGTCATGTCTCATCGTCGGGCAGCCGGTCCAGCAGTTCACCGAGGTCCTTGAAGCGGTCCCGCCAGAACCGCTCGTACGGATGCAGCCAGTCCTGCACATCGGCCAGCGGCGTCGCCTCGAGGCGGTAGATGCGCTGACGTCCCGCCCGTTCCTCCGTGACGAGCCCGGCGTCCCTCAGCACCTTCAGGTGCTCCGAGAGGCTGGGACGGCGCATGTCGAAGTGGTCGGCGAGGGACTGGACGGGCTGCGGGCCGCGCTCGCGCAGCAGGCGCAGCACTTCACGACGGGTGCCGTTGGCGAGCGCGGCGAACACACGGTCCTCGTCGGCACCCGTCGTGACCATGGGGCTACAAGCCTTCCTTCTCCGTGAGCAGCATCAGGCCGTTGCCGTCGAGGTCGCGGAAGCCGGCCATCCGCCCCCAGGGAGCGTCGTCCGGACCGGTCACCTCGACACCGGCCGCCGCGAGCCGCGCGCAGTCGGCGTCGACATCGGCCGTGACCAACATGATCCCCCTGGCCGAGCCGGGCGTGAAATCGCCCATTCCCGGGCCGGAGAGCGTGAAGACGGTCTGTGCGCCCCGGGGTGCGACCTGGAGCCAGCGCATGGGACCGACCTGGCGGTCCGCGCGGACCTCGAAGCCGAGGACTCCGGTGTAGAAGGCGAGGGCCCGGTCCTGGTCGGCGACGGGGAGCGTGACGAAGGAGGCGTGCGTGATGTTCATGCCCTCACGATAGGTAGGAAATTCCCTACGCGTCAAACGTAGGGAATTTCCTACCTATCGAGCGATGCCGCCGATCGTTATGATCACCGCGGCGGGGCCGTAGCGCAGAGGTCGTCGCACCTGGCCTGCACAGCCGGAGGACGTCGGTTCGAATCCGACCGGTCCCGTCACCCTCCCGCGCCCCACTCCCGCACCTCCCGCCCCACTTCCGCCCCACTCCCACCCCGGATGGTGATGACCCGTGAGCAGAAAACCGCTGGTGGGCGGGCTCCCCGTCGAGGAGGTCACTCTGTGGCACCGGGTACGGCGCTTCGCCGTGCCGCGCTGGATGATCGAGGGCGCGACCGAGGCCCGGCTGGCCGGTGACTGGCGCGCGGCCTGCGCGGTCGCGGCCGTGGACGTCGCCCTGGACCTGGCGCAGATCGGGGAGCGGCACGGCGCCGCCGTACGGGACGCGGTCGCGGGCGACCTCGCACACCTGGCGCCCGACCTGCTGCGCTGGCACCTGCCCCGGGCGCTCGCGGCGGGCACGATGTTGTCTCCGCGCCGGGTGGTCCTCCTCGCCCGCCACGGCGGCGGCGGCAGGCGCAGGTTCCGGGCGGACGCACCGGCTTCGTACCTGGTGGCCCGCACCCCGGAGTGGGACGCTCCGCAGCGACTCGTCCTGGACCTCGTGGCCGCCGACGACCCCGCGGTGCGGCGCGACCACCTCGTGGAGGACTGGACCGCGGCCCGCCACTTCTGGGACGCCCGGCACGCCCCGGAGCTCCGCGCCTGGTGCGGGGGCGGCGCGGGACGGCTCCCGTTCTTCCGCGCGGACGGCACCCCGCTCGGACCACGGGAACTGCCCGACACCGACCCCGGCTCCGCCGATCCGGCCGCGCGGGAGGAGTGGACCGCCGTCCTCCAGGCCCGCGGGGACGTGGTGGGCGCCTTCGGGACCGCGGGTGTGGACCTCGACCTGACGGCCCTGCCGCCCCACGCCGGCTGGGGCCCGGAGCAGCCGGAAGCCGTCATCGCGGGACTTCTCCTGGACCTGCCCCGGACCGTCCGGGAAGTACGGCGCCTGGTCGCGGCGGGGGTCGCCGACCGGTTCCGGATACCGGGCGTGTACCCCGGCGACGTACTGATCGAACGGGCCGACCCCGGCGCGCACGTCGCCCTCCGCGCCCGCGCCACAGCGATGAACGCGAGGACGGGAGTGCCCACCCTCCCCGGCATCGTGTGGCGGCGCCTGCCCGACCTCCAGCTGGTCCGCAGCGGGCGCCTCGCGCCGGAAGAGCTCCACCCCCTGGTGGCGGCCGCCCTCTTCCCCGCATCGGGGCCCGCCTGCGGGCCGCCCGGCCCGCCCGCCGTCCTCGCACCGGTGCGGGTCAGATGCCAGGGCGAGTGGCACGTGGTCGGCTTCCGCGACGGGGAACTGCTCGTCCCGCACAGCGCGCGGGAGCAGCAGCGCGAGCAGGCCATGCTGGCGTTCGGCGGCGCCGTCTCCGGCTGCTTCGCCGTACAGCGCGCGTGGACCTCGGGGCTGGGGCGGCTGCCGCGCGCCCTGCGACCCCTCCGGCGGGAAGTGTTCGAGCGCGCCCGGCACGGCGACATCCCTGGGGTCGCCGCCCTGCTGGCCGCCGGACTGGACCCCGCCGTCCGTGACAACGCGACCGGACAGAGCCTGCAGGACGTGCTGCGCCTGCAGGACGCCCACTGAGCCCCGAGGCAGGCTGACGCCGCCGGGGGGAGGATGGGAGAGGGTCCCCTGCGACGGACAGGAGTGATCATGTTCCAGGACACCAAGGCATTCAGCGGGTTCTCGGTGGACGACATCAAGAAGGCCAAGGAGTTCTACGGCGGTACGCTCGGCCTGCGGGTGTCGGAGGAGCACGGCATGCTCTTCCTGCAGCTCGGAGGCGGCGGCGGGAACGTTCTGCTGTACCCCAAGGACAACCACAAGGCGGCGGACTTCACCGTGCTCAACTTCCCGGTGGCCGATGTCGAGAAGACGGTCGACGAGCTCACGGCGCTCGGCGTGACCTTCGAGCGCTATCCGGGCTTCGACCACGACGCCAAGGGCATCGTCAGGGAGCAGGGGGAAGGCATGCCGTCGATCGCCTGGTTCAAGGACCCCGCCGGCAACGTGCTGTCCGTGCTCGACGAGTCGCCCTGAACTACGGCGGAGCGGCTGCGAGGAGGGACTCCGCGATCGCCGTGCGGGCGTAGAGCACCGAGCGCCCGGCCCGGTGGGCGGTGACCAGGCCCGCGGCGCGCAGCGCCGTGAGGTGCTGGGACACCCCGGCCGCGGAGAGACCCGTACGGTGCGCCAGCTCGGTGGTCGAGGCCGGGCTTTCCAGTTCGGTCAGCAGCACGGTCCTGGAGCGGCCGAGAACGGCCGCGACGGCGTCGGTCCTGGCGACGGGCCGGGGTTCCCACAGGGTGCCGACGCCACGCGCCGGGTAGGCGAGCTGCGGCGGCTCCGGCAGGCTCACCCGGGTGAGCACGCCGGGTCCGGTGAACGCCGACGGGATGAGCAACAGCCCCGCCCCCGCGGTCCTGCGGGACATGGCCCACCGGCGGCGGATCAGCCGGAGTTCGTCGGCGTCCCAGCTCAACGAGGGGTGCAGGTCCTTGAACAGGCCGCCCGTGCCGTACTCGGCGACCTGCCGGGCTCGATGGAAGAGGTCCGCGTCGAGCACCGCCCGTATCCGCGCCCAGTAAGGGGCGAGCGCCAACTCCCAGTACGACTCGATCTCCTCCACGACCCGAGGCAGGCGGGCCTCCGGATCGGCGTACAGGCTCCTCGCCCTGGGGCCCTCACGTCCCTGGTCGCGGCCCAGGCGGTCGAGGTCGTGGCGGACCCGGGCGGCGGGGGCGGCCAGGATCCCGGCCAGCTCGCCCGCCAGCGTGGGGGACGGACCGGCCGGGGCCGGGTTGAGGAAGTCGGCGACGTAGCCCGAGGGCGGGATCAGTTCGGCGAGCCAGCCCCGGTCGAGACCGGCGGCCGCCAGCCTGGGCCGGACCTGCTCGGCCCAGGCCCGGTGCACGGGATGGGCGGAGCCTGAGCTCAGCAGCCGGAAGCTGGTCCCGACCTCCCACATCGGCGAGACGGCGAACCGCGTCTGGGCCAGGTCGCTCGCCGAGAACGCCAACTCCTGCAGGACGACCACCTCATGAGGATTCGGTTGGAGCTGAATCAATGGTGGCGAGCCTACCTCGCGGCCATCATCCCGGCATGACCTCAGAAACGATCACCGCAGCGGCATCGGGTAGTTGGAAGCTCGGCGACCTGGAGATCAACCGGATGGGATTCGGTGCGATGCGCCTGCCGCAGCACGGCGAGGCGTTCAGGACCGACGCCGAGCCGAGCGACCGCGGCCGGGCCATCGGCGTACTGCGCCGCGCCGTCGAACTCGGCGTGAACCACATCGACACCGCCGCGTTCTACTTCTCCCCGCTGCGCTCCGCCAACGAACTGATCAACCGGGCCCTGGCCCCCTACCCGGACGACCTCGTCATCACCACCAAGGTCGGGCCGGGCCGGGACCCGTCCGGCGAGTGGGCGTCCCACGCCACCCCCGGGCAACTGCGCGGCCAGGTCGAGGAGAACCTGCGCCAGCTCGGCCGCGACCACCTCGACGTGGTGAACCTGCGCGTCGTCGGAACCGATTCGATCGCCGAACGGTTCGGCGCGCTGGCCCGGCTGCGCGAGGCCGGGCTCATCCGCCACCTGGGCATCTCCAACGTCACCCCCGAACACCTCGCCGAGGCGCGGGCCATCGCGCCCGTGGTGTGCGTACAGAACCCCTACGGCCTCGGCGTACGGCCCGAGCAGGACGAGTTCCTGCGTACCTGCGGTGAGCTGGGCGTCGCGTTCGTCCCCTTCTACTCGATCGCGGGCGCCGGAGGGCAGGCGGGCGTGACCGCCCCCGACAGCGAGGAGGTGCTCGCGGTGGCGCGGGCGCACGGGGCGAGCGCGGCACAGGTGCGCATCGCGTGGACGCTGCACCGCGGGCCGCACGTACTGACCATCCCCGGCACCGGCAACCCGGATCACCTGACCGCCAATGTGGCCGCGGGCGCGCTGCGCTTCTCCCAGGCGGAACTGTCCGTTCTGGAGGAGCTCCACAGGAGCGGGCGCTAGCCGCCGGTCTGCCGGGAGAGGGAGAGCCGCCGCCCGGACACGTGTCCGGGCGGCCGGCCTGTGACGGCACGAACAAAAAACTGCCGGGGGCCCTGTCGACCCGAATCGGGGGGGCGGGGGGAATGCCGGTGA